>NZ_CP040908.1:1785833-2100416 GCF_013488205.1 Empedobacter falsenii
TAAGTTATAACGATTACAGAAATCAATAAATAAATTCACCAATTTAGATTGTTCACCTTCTGGAATGATAAAATTGAAATTACGCTCTATTACAAGGTTTTTAATGTCAATTATGGTTAAAGTTTGATTTTTAAGTTCTTGTAAAATAGATTGAATCGATAAAAAAGCCAATGCATCAGAATGTAGTACATACGATTTTATACTTTCAGTACTTCCCAATTGAATTTCTATATTGAGCTCATTTAGCTTTATATTTTTCGATTTTAGAGCCAAATCAATAGTTTCTAAAGTTCCAGAACCAGGTTCCCGAAAAACCAACGGAATATTCTTTAAATCATCTAATTTGATATTGTTTTTAGTCGAAATAGAATGATTTTGACGAGAAACTAACACAATTTCATCTTTCATAAACGGAAAATAATGAAACGTTCTATTTTTGATTTGAGCTTCAATTAAACCGACATCAATTTTATGATCTGCTAATAAATCTTCAATTTTTTCCGAATTTTGAATCACCAAACTCAACTGAATTTCAGGAAATCTTTTTCGAAATTCTGCTAAAATAGGAGGTAACACATATTGCGCAATTGTAGTGCTCGCACCCAAACGCAAAGTTCCTTTTTGTTTTTCTTGCAATTGACCAATTTCAAATTCCATTTTTTGATAAACAGAAAAAATTTCTTCTGTATATTTTAATAGAATTTCGCCAGCTTTGGTCAATTTTATTTTCGTTCCATTTCTCTCGAATAACTTAATGTTAAGATTTAATTCGATTTCTTTAATATGTTTTGTAACAGCTGGTTGTGTTATATTTAATTCGTTTGCTGCTTTTGTGAAATTCAAGCGTTTAGCAACCGTATCAAAAACTTTTAATCTAAAATCGAACATAAAAAATTATTGAAATAAACTTAAATTGTATTGCTTTACCAAATCCAAAATCATGTGATAACCAGCCGCAGAATTTCCGTGTTTGTCGAGTGCAGGACTGAAAACGCCAATACCAATTTTGTTTGGAACGGAAACGGTAATTCCGCCACCAACGCCAGATTTGCTTGGTAATCCAACGGTGCGAGAATATTCGCCACTAAATTCGTACATTCCGGCAGTCAACATTTGAGATTGAATTAATTGTGAAACTTCCGCATTTTTATACGTTGTATCACCATCAAAACGTGTGCATTGATGAGCAAAGAAATAACCAATTTTAGCTAAATCTTCGGCAGTTACTTCGATAGAACATTGTTTGAAATAGTTGTTCAACTTTTCTTCATCACCTTCAATCAAGCCATTATTTTTCATCAAATAAAACATTCCACGATTTTTGTTTCCCGTTTCTTTTTCAGAATTATAAACCGATTTACTATAATCTATCGAATTATTTTTGGTGATGTAACGAACCATTTCAAGGATTTTTTTGAAAGGAATTTCACCTTCACCCTCAATCATAGAAGTTGTTAAAATCGCACCTGCATTCATCATCGGATTAAGAGGTTTTCCTGTCGTTTCAAGATTTGCGTAGTGATTAAATGGTTTATCCGTTCCGAAATAACCTATTTTAGAAAATACATTTTTCTCACCTTTTTCCGTAACAGCAATCATTAATGCAATGATTTTTGAGATACTTTGAATCGTAAATTTTTGGTTGACATCGCCAACATTTATCACTTTACCATTCTCATTAACTACAGAAAAAGTAATTTTATCTGCTTGCATTTTTCCTAATTCTGGAATATAATCGGCAACTTTTCCTTCTTTGTAAAAAGCTTTATTTTTCTCCAAAATATCGCTTAATGTTTTTTCATTAATCTGTAAGTTTTTCGAACTATTTTTTGACGTATTTTGTCCATAAACCGTATGATTGATTGGATTAAAACACGTTAAGGTAAGGCTTAATAGTAATGTTGAGAATGTATATCGTTTCATTTTATTTGATGTAAAACACAAACTTAAAAAATATTTGGTTGATTCGCCGAGATAAAATAGTTTTATATAAAATGTAGAATCTAAAATTTATAAAAAAAATGAAATATTTCGTCCTATTGTTATCGAGTTTGTCTTTTGCGCAAACCTATCAAGTGATTAATGAGGAAAATTCGTCTGTTAGTTACCGAGGTTTGGCGTTTCAGGATGCAAAAACGTTTATCGTTTCTGGCTCAAAAAATACAATTGGTAGAACGACAGATGGAGGAAAAACATTTAGTTGGATTAATCCGAAAGTTGTAGAGAATAGAGATTTTAGAGATGTAGAGGTTTTAGGAAAAGATAATTATTTGGCTTTAGGAATTGATTCTCCTGCTTATATTTTGCAGACGAAAGATGGCGGAAAATCGTGGAATAAATTGTATGAGAATAATGAAAAAGGTATTTTTTTAGATGTAATTTATGTGGATAAAACTTCGAAGAAAATTACTGTTTTAGGAGATCCAATGTCGCCAGATAAACCATTTGTATTAACGTCTTCGATTACTGATCCTACTAAATGGGAAGTTGCAAAATCGCTTCACGGTCAACCTTTGCGATTGAAAAATCCGAAAGAAGCTTTTTTTGCATCAAGTGGAAGTAATTTGTATGTAGATGGGAAGCAAACCTTGATTGTTACAGGAGGAGAGTTGTCGAATTTATACTATTATACGCCAAAAGGTGGACAAATGTATGCGTTGGAGAAAACGAAAAGTTCTACTTCTGGAATTAATGGAATGGCTTATGACGCGACAAATAATGTTGGATACTTGGTTGGTGGAGATTTTACAAAACCAGAAGATTCGAGCTATAATTTCTATAAATTTAAGTTGACAAATGGTAAAATTGATTTTCAAGATTCATGGAAATATCCAAAAGGATATAAATCTGGTGTAACAATTATTTCAAAAGATAAAGTCTTGGTTTGTGGTTATTCTGGAGTAGATTATTCTGCAGATGGAGGACATAATTGGACAACTATTACACAAGATAGTTACAATACGTGTACAGTTTCGCCAGATAAGAAATATGTGATTTTGGTGGGAAATAAAGGAAAGATTGGAAAAATTACGTTTTAAAAGTTTCTAAAATTAAAATTAGATTAGAAATTGATTTTCAATTTTATAAATACTAGTTTCTTTGTAAATTTGAATAACCTAATACAATTCATAGTAAAGGGTGGTTAGTAGTTTTTTTAGTAAAAGTTCAGATAAATTTTATCTGAACTTTTTTCGTTAAAATTATTCATAAAGTTGAGAATTAATTCCTCTAATGATTTCATAATTTTTAACTTTAATAAAATTCAATCTAAAAAATATTCAAAATGAAAAGAAGTGCAAAAGCAGTTTGGAATGGTTCGGTTACAGAAGGATCAGGAACACTAACCACACAAAGTACAGTATTAGATAATACACAATATTCGTTCAAAAGTCGATTTGAAGAAGGAGTAGGAACAAACCCAGAAGAACTTTTGGCAGCAGCTCATGCAGGTTGTTTTACAATGAAAACATCAGGTTTATTAGGAGAAGCAGGATATACAGCAGAAAAATTAGAAACCGATTGTAAAATTGTTTTTGAAGGAGGGAAAGTTGTTCGCTCAGAATTAAGTTTAACAGCAAAAATTCCTTCGATTACAGATGAAGAATTTCAGAAAATAGCAAAAGAAGCAGAAGAAACTTGTCCGATAAGTGTTTCATTTAGCTTCGAAAAAGTATTGGTTTCGGCAGTTTTAGTTGAATAAATTGTTGGGTCCAAAAATAAAAAATCCAACAAGTAATTTGTTGGATTTTTTTGTTATTTCAAAACTGGAATTTCGATATAAGAATCGTGATAAATTCGTTGTGTTTGTTTCAAGAAATCTTTCGCAGTTGTTTCGTAAACATTCATAAATTGTTGCGGATTACGGTCGGCTAAAGGAAACCATGTATTCTGAACTTGAATCATGATACGATGTCCTTTCTTGAAAGTATGTCCAACATCTGGCATAGAATACGTCACATTTGTTTTCTGATTAGGAACCATTGCTTCAGGTTTTTCAAAACTATTGCGGTACTTTCCTCGCATAATTTCGGCACGAATCAAATTTTGATATCCAGCCATCAATTTTCCATTATATTTTGGTGTGTCTTCAGGGAAAACATCAATCAATTTTACTACATAATCAGCATCTGTTCCCGTTGATGAAACAAATAGATGATTGATAATTGGACCTGTAATCGTCATATCTTCAGTTAAAATGTCGGTTTGATAAACCATAACATCAGGACGAGTTGACGCAAATCGTTGATCATCGACCATATATTCTCGCGGACGACTTTCTAAAACACCACCTTGATACGGAACTGGATTATTTGGATCTGCTACATATTCATCAAAACTTGCGTTATTAGTCTGTTGAAAAGATATTTTTCCGTTAGCTTGTAAATACATTTTCTGCGTTGTCACATTCTTTGGAGGCCAATTATCAAACTGTTTCCATTCATTAGAACCTGTGATAAAAATTTGCGCTTCTGTTGGTTTGAAATTTCCTTTGTCTTTTAAATAATAATTGAAAAAAGGTAACTCAATTTGTTGCTGATAATATTCTCCTGTTGGCGTTCCAAATTGCATATCACCAAATGTATCGGCTTTAGAGCGAACCCAACCACCATGAAACCAAGGTCCAGCTACCAAAATATTTGTTGCATTCGGATTTTGCTTTTCAATTGCTTTATAGGTTTCAAATGCACCATAAACATCTTCTGCATCAAAGAAACCACCAACCGTCATCACAGCAGGTTTCACATTGGTAAGATGTGGTAAAGGGTTTCGATCTTGCCAAAATTGATCATAATCAGGATGTGCAAACAAATCATTGTAGAATTTGATATTATCTTGGAAATATTTATCCTTCAATTCCTTTACAGATCCACCTTCCAAATAAAAACGGTAATTATCTTTGATTGGATATTCTAAAGATTTCGGACCTTTATCTGGTGTAATTGGTTGCGGACGTTTAACACCAAATGATGACATAAATTTGAAAGAATCATTTAGAAATAAAACACCATTGTGATGAAAATCGTCGCCTAAAAACCAATTCGTAACTGGTGCTTGTGGTGAAACAGCTTTCAGCGTTGGATGCGAATTAACCAAACTCATTGTCGAATAAAAACCAGGATAAGAAATTCCATAAATTCCAGCTTTTTGGTTGTAATTTTTCATGTTTTTTGCCAACCATTCCAACGTGTCGTACGTATCTGTACTTTCGTCTATTGCCTTTTTATTTTTCGTTTTATTAACTGGTCGTACATCTTCAAATTCACCCTCGCTCATCCATTTTCCTCTCACATCTTGGTATACGAATATAAATCCTTCGCGCATTTCTGCAGGGAAATTTCCAAGCGATTTTTTATACTCATTTGCTCCGTAAGGCGCCACTGTATAAGGCGTTCGATTAAGTAAAACAGGATATTTCTTGGTTTGATCTTTTGGCGTATAAATAGCTGTAAACAATTTCGTTCCATCTCGCATCGGAATCAATTGTTCGGTCTTTTCATAATGCTCTCTAACATAGGCAGAATCTGCTTTTGCATCTTGCGCATAGCTAATTCCACTCATCAAAATAAGACTAAGTAGAGTTGCTTTTTGAGTAAATTTTTTCACGTGTTTATCAATTTTACAATACTATAAATGTAAAAAACTTTTATTTTTTAAAAGTACAAATCGAATTATTTTCTATAAATGATTTCAATATCGATAAAGTTTTAATTATTTTTTATGAATTCGAAAATTCGAACACTTTTTTTGATTAAATTAGTTAGCCAAAATTAATTGAAATGAAGTTAACTGCAAAAGCAACAATTCAAATTCAGAAATCTAAAAATGAAGTTTTTGATGCGATTGTTAATCCAAATAAAATGAATCAATATTTTATTGCTTCTTCATCAGGAGCTATCGAAACTGGAAAAATTGTTGAATGGAAATTTCCTGAGTTTGATGATATTTTTCCTGTAATGGGAGGCGATTTAAAACAAGATGAATACATTTCTTTTGATTGGAGCGGTGGAGTTGATGATATGCTGGTGGAGATTTTTCTCGAAAAAGGAGAAAATGATTCGACAATTGTTAAAGTCATTGAACATGAAATGAATGATGATGAAGCTGGAATTAAGCAATTGATGGGACAAACAGAAGGTTGGGCGAATTTCTTGGCTTGTCTGAAAGCTTATCTCGAATACGGAATTAATTTGCGCAAAGGTGCTTTTGATTTTATGAAACCTTAAAAATCAACAAAAAACTATACGTATGATTACAATCGAAACAATAATAAATGCTCCAATAGATCAGGTTTGGAAAGCTTTTAATTCTCCTGAAGATATTGTAAAATGGAATCAAGCTTCTGATGATTGGCATTGTCCTAAAGCAGAAAATGATTTGCAAGTTGGTGGAAAATTAAACAGTACGATGGCTGCAAAAGATGGTAGTTTTCAATTCGAATTTGAAGCTAAATATGACGAAATCATTCCAAATAAATTTATTCGTTATTACATTGCAGATGGTCGCAAGGTTGAAATAAATTTTCATGAAGAGAATAATTTAACCAAAATCACAGAAAAATTTGAACCAGAAAGTCAAAATCCTACTGAAATGCAGACACAAGGTTGGCAAGCTATTTTGAATAGTTTCAAGAATTATGTTGAATCGAAAAGCTAAAAATAGTTGAAGATGGATGAAAATAAATCGAAAATTGGTCAAATGGTTTGGGCTGATTTAACTGTTGAAAATTCGACTGAATTAAAAGATTTTTACAAAGAAGTTGTTGGTTGGGAAGTCAAAAATGTTGCGATGAAAGATGATGAAGAGGAATACAATGATTATACAATGATGTCTTCTTCAGAAAATGCGGCTGGTGGAGTTTGTACGAAACGTGGCATGAATAAAGGAATTCCATCACAATGGATTATGTACATTAGTGTAGATAATGTTGCGGAAAGTTTGCAAAAAGCGTTGGAAATGGGAGGGAAATCTATTCATGAGATTAAAAATAAAGAAGGAAATCTTCAATTTGCAATTGTAGAAGATCCTGCTGGAGCTGTTTTTGGATTAGCAAATGCTTAAAATATGAAAAAAGTATCGTTTACAGAAGTTATTTATGCGCAGCCTAAGCATGTGCATAAAGTAATGATTGCACCAGATTCGTATAAAATTTGGACAACGCCGTTTAGTGAAACTTCAGATTTCAAAGGAGATTGGTCCGAAGGTTCTCATGTTTATTTCACTTATGAAACCGAAAAAGGTTCGGCTGCGATGATTGCTACAATAGATGAAAATATTGTAGGAAAATCAATCAAAATGCGTCATATCGGAAAGCTGAACGAAGATGGTCAAGAGATTTTTGATGGACCAGAAATTGATGTGTGGAAAAATACAGAAGAAACGTATAAATTGGAAGATGTAGAAGGTCATACACGATTAACTTGTTCGGTAGAAATAGATGATCAGGTTTTTCCAGAAACTCAAGTCAGAGAAATGTGGATAAATGCACTACGCAAGCTGAAAGAGATTTGCGAGGATTAATGATGATGACAAATAATTTTACAACTATTGATGAATATATTCTTGGGTTTGATCAAGCCAAACAAGATATTTTAGAAAACGTAAGAAAAATTATTCACGAAGCTGTACCACAAGCAACAGAAACGATTAATTATAAAATGCCCACTTTCCGATTGAATGGAAATGTAATTCATTTTGCGATGTTCAAAAATCATGTAGGAATTTATCCTGGAGCAGAAACAATCGAACATTTTCAAAATGATTTAACCGATTATAAAACATCAAAAGGAGCAATACAACTTCCTTTGGATAAGGCTTTACCAAAGAAGTTATTGAAGGAAATTGTGTTGTATAAAGTTAATTTGATGAAGAATCAAAAATCTGGAGAATGGACAAAATACAATGGTAATTGGGTTGAAGCGAATGAGAAAATTCAACAAGTTGTAAATGAAACAGAATTGGTAAAAGAGTTTAAATGGGGTGGAGATATTTATACGTTCAACAAGAAAAATGTGTTGGCATTTAGTGGTTTTAAAAATCATTTTGCGTTGTGGTTTCACAATGGCGTTTTCTTGAAAGATCAATACAAAGTTTTGGTGAACGCAAATGTGGAAAAAACGAAAGCTTTACGTCAATGGAGATTTAATTCTGCTGATGAAATTGATGTCGAAAAAGTAAGAGAATATGTCTTAGAAGCGATTCAATTGCTGAAAGATGGAAAGGAAATAAAGCCTCAAAAATCTGTACCAAAAGAAGTTAATGGAATTTTGAAAGAAACTCTAAATCAGGATGATAAATTATTTACTTCATTTAAAATTTTAAGTCCTGGAAAGCAAAAAGAATACATCGAATATATTGATGAAGCAAAACAAGAAAAAACGAAAATTTCTCGCATCGAAAAAATAAAACCTATGATTATGGAAGGCAAAGGTTTGAATGATAAATACCGAAAATAATGCAATACGAAGTCGCAAATTTAGAAGAATATTTAACGTCAATTCCTGTAGAAAGAAAAGAAGCTATTGAGAAATTAATTAAAATTTTGGCAGATAATTTACCCGTTGGTTTCGAGTTGCAGTTGAGCTATGGTCATCTTGGGTTTGTTGTGCCGCATTCACTTTATCCGAATGGTTATCATTGCGATCCGAAATCGCCGTTGCCGTTTATCAATATCGCTTCTCAAAAGAATTTTATTGCGTTATATCACATGGGAATTTATATGGACGACAAATTGCTGAATTGGTTTGTCGCCGAATATCCAAAATACTCGAAACGTAAATTAGATATGGGAAAAAGTTGTATTCGTTTCAAAAAAGTGGAGGATATTCCATTCGAATTAATCGGAGAATTAGCGCAAAGAATTACGCCACAACAATGGATAGAAAATTATGAAAAAGTACTACTTACTCGAAAAAAATAAATCATGTCACAAATCGTTAAATTTTTAAAAAAATTAGAAAAAAATAATAACCGCGAATGGTTTACGGAGCACAAAGTTGAATTTGATACGGCGAAAGCTGAAGCAGATTCAATTTTCAATGCGATTTACCAAGAATTAACTAAAAAGAAAGAATTAGAACCGCTCAAAATTTATAGAATTTACAGAGATGTTCGTTTTTCTCACGATAAAACTCCTTATAAAACTCATTTTTCTGCACAAACAGGTCGTAAAAAACCACTTAATAGAGGTGGATATTATTTTCATATTCAACCGAATCATAATTTTATTGGTGTTGGTTTTTGGGGACCAGAACGTGAAGATTTGCTTCGTATTAGAAAAGATATTGAAGTTTCGGATGAATTAGCAAAGATTTTGCAATCAAAAATGATTCAGAAAGAATTTGGAGAAATGCAAGGAGATGAAGTGAAATCTGCGCCAAAAGGATTTTCTAAAGATCATGAAAGAATTGAGTTGTTGCGTAAAAAGCAATATTTGTTTATTAAGAATTTTACAGATGAAGAAGTTTTAGCAAAAGATTTTCCACAAAAAGTAGCAAAATCAATTCAAGTTCTTCAACCATTTTTAGATTATATGACCGAGGTTTTAACAACCGATGAAAATGGTCAACCATTATATTAAAAAAATAATCACAAAAAATACAATATTATGGCTAAAGTACACGCTTACTTAAATTTTAACGGAGATTGCGAAAAGGCATTTCAGTTTTATGAAACTGTTTTTGAAACGCAAAATATTGGGATGTATAAAATGGGTGATATGCCGCCAAGTCCAGAATTTCAGATTCCAGATAGTGCAAAGGATAAAGTTTCGCATGTGGCATTGTTTATTAATGAAACAACAATGTTAATGGGTTCTGATATTATTGAAGAATTTGGACATCAATACAAAGCTGGAAATAACAATTACATTATGCTTGATGTCGATAATCCTGCAGAAGCGCATCAATTATATGATCGTCTTTCGGTAAATGCAAAATCATTAGAAATGCCTTTGGCAGAACAGTTTTTTGCTGAGCTTTATGCGTCTTTTATTGATCAATTTGGAACACCTTGGATGATTCATTTTGAAGGAAATAAAGCACATTCGATGTAATTATTAAGATAGATAAATAACAAAAACCTCTCAACTTTGAGAGGTTTTTGTTTATACATTTACATTTGTTGCTTGTAACATAAGTTGATGAAGATCTGTATTTTTTACAAATGGCTTTAACAAATCACTTCCAGGTCCATACATTGCCAATTCTACGTAATCGCCCGAGTGATCCATACTTATCCAACCAACATTGTTGCGTTTTTTCTGAATTTCAGAGAAAAATTTGAATGGAAGTTTTTTGAAATTATACAATCCTTCTTCTTTATCCAAACCTTTGTAAAAATCTAACATATGTTTTGCTTCATCATCTGTCAAACTAAAACCATTTGTTTCGACAATCCAATCTTTGATTTCTTGTAAGTTAAAATCTTCGTGAATTTCATTCAAAATATGTTCGTTGGTATATCTATAATTAACAATACTTTCAAAATTTTTGTTTACATCAGCTCCATAAATTGTTCCTGGATTTGCATTTCCGTGATCAGTTGTGATGATAACTAATGTATTTCCATCCTTTTCAGCAAAATCCATTACAGTTTTGATAGTTTCATCAAATGCAAGTTGATCATTAATTAATCCTGCAACATCATTCGCATGCGCTGCCCAATCTACTTTTCCCGCTTCTACTTGCAATACAAAACCATTTTGATGACTTTTCAAATTATCAATCGCAACCTTAGTCATTTCTGCAAGCGTAGGAATAGATTTATTTTTTGAGAGATTTTTATGGTCAATTGCATAAGGAATTGCTCCAGTATTGAAAATTCCCAATAAAGATATATTGTTTTGAGATTTTGCTAATTCTTCCTTTGTTTTCGCAATTTGATAACCTTTTTTCTTATAAACCGTATACAGATCTTTCTTGTCTTCTCTTTTGGCTGAATTAAAAAATTCGTCACCGCCACCTAATAAAACATCAATACCAATTTCGGCATATTTTTCAGCAATCTCTGGCTCAGCATTTCTACTAGCAGAATTCACACAAAAACCAGCAGGAGTTGCATGAGTAATCGTAACCGTTGTCACACAACCCGTTCTTTTACCAGCTTTTTTGAATTTTTGCCAAATCGGAAC
Organism: Empedobacter falsenii; assembly: GCF_013488205.1. Lineage (NCBI taxonomy): Bacteria > Pseudomonadati > Bacteroidota > Flavobacteriia > Flavobacteriales > Weeksellaceae > Empedobacter > Empedobacter falsenii. The sequence continues at coordinate 1,796,962 of NZ_CP040908.1, forward strand.
ATGATTTTCTCCATTCGCACCAATGTTCAATACACCATTTTTTACACGAATTCCACCTCCAAAAGCAGAACTCGCAGCCGCAGAATCGGTAACAATAGAACTTGCAGAAGCAGTGTCCATCAAAGCTCTTTTTACTTTATTTTCTTCATAAAGATTAATCCAATTACCATTTTTTCCGTGTAATTGTTTGTTGTATAAATTAGCCATAGCAAGAGTCCCAGAACTCATTCCATCGCTTATCATAAAAATAATATTCTTTGTAGTATTTGTAGAAAGATTAGGTTTGATTTTATTTTGAGCAAATAAATCGAAAGGATTTAGAATTAAACCAGTAGAAACTAATGCCGATCCTCTAAGAAATTTACGTCTATCCATTTTATTGTTTTTGTAAATGAATAGATTATTTCTGAAAAGTATTTTAGCTTATTGTTAAATCTTATTAATGATACAATCTAAAACCTAATTTCAGGCATATATTGGCATGTTTATCAAACAACGCATGCACAAGCTCTTCTTCGTCATCAATTTCTTTCGCTAAACAAAAATAATATTGATCCAAAATTGTACTCAAAATTGGAGAAGGATTTACATACCCCGACAAAGCTTTTGCACCCGTCACATCAATAAAATATTGAAAACTTTCGTCTTCCAAATTTAAATTCATTGTATTCGCAAAATGAACAATTTTATCAGTTAATTTTCCTTGAAAGATCTCAGCAACTTCTTCTAAACTATAGTAATAATCATCAATTTGAATTTGATTTCCTTCGCCTTCAAAAACTAAATAAATGATTTTATAATCTCTAAAATATTTATCATGATAAAGAAGATTGGTCAAACTTTCCTCGAAGCCTTCAAAGCTATCAGTCGTTTTATAAACATTTGTAATCTGAAATTCTCGCGCCAAATGTTCCAAAAATTCCAATAATTGCGAATCATTTTGCTCTTCAATATCTGCTACAGATTCCAAACAAAACAGTTTGAAATCATCTTCGTCTTCAGTTCGTATAATATCTCTCATCTATTTTACTATTTTTCAAAGGTAAGATGTAATTTTTAAATGATTAAAATCACGCGTATAATGATTAATATTTATTAATTTAGAATTATTCTATATAAATAAATTAAATGAAAAATAATATTGATTTACAAAGCCTTGCGGAACAATTGAGTTGTCCAAATGGAGACGAAGGGATTGAAGTTGGTGAGCAAATGAGTGAAAGTAATTTTGGAATGACAAAAATGACAATAGATCATTTACAATTACAAAATCAAGAACAAATTTTAGAGTTAGGTCATGGAAATTGTAAGCATTTACCTTATGTATTGAATCAAGCACAAGGTTTAGAATATATTGGTTTAGAACTTTCACAGGTCATGAAAAATAGTGCTATCATGAACAATTCTGATTATTTGAATTCAAGTATTAGGTTTGAAATAATTATGGATGAAAGAATTCATTTTTATGAAAAACGATTTGATAAAATTTTTACGGTGAATACAATCTATTTTTGGAAAAATCCTAAACTTTTCTTGAGTGAAATTTATAGAGTCTTGAAATTCAACGGGAAATTTGCGCTTACTTTTGCTAAAAAGGAATTTATGGAAACATTGCCTTTCATTCAATTTGGCTTCAATTTGTACACAGAAGATGAAGTGATAAAACTATTGAAATCTGCTAAATTTTCGATTGAAGATACAAAAACATTTTCGGAAAGTGTGATTAGCAAAGCTGGCGAAAAAGTTGAAAGAGAGTATAGTATAATTATTGCAAAAAAGTAAAATGATTTTTATTGATAATAAACTTAATTTTTTTGAGAAAAGAATGAGCAAATAATTTCTAAAGTAGAAAGAATTAACAGAAATTTGTATCCTTATTTCAAGAATATGAAACAACCACAAAGAGTATTCGATTTACCTCGATTTCAAGAAAAAAATACACCTAACATTTCGATTTTTAATTACAAAGAAAAAGGAGAATGGAAGGGAATTTCGACAACAGATTTTATCATTCGAGTAAATAATATTTCGAAAGGTTTGATTGCAAATGGTGTTCAACCAAATGATAAAGTTGCGTTGATTAGCGAAAATCGTTTGGAATGGAATTTAGTAGATTTTGCAATTCAGCAAATTGGAGCTGTCGTTGTGGCAATTTATCCCAATATTTCGGGCAATGATTACGAATTTATCCTAAATGATGCCGAAATCAAACTTTGTTTTGTGAGCAATGATGCGTTGTATCAGCGATTATTAGGAATCAAAGATCGTATTCCAAATCTTGAACAAGTTTATACATTTAATACTTATCCGCATACACCAAATTGGATTGAGTTAATTTCGAAAGGAATTTCCATTTCTGATGAGGTTTTACAAACAAAGATGGACAATGTAAAATCTACTGATTTAGCAACTCTTATTTATACTTCTGGAACAACTGGAAATCCGAAAGGTGTGATGCTTTCTCACGAAAATTTATTAGCTGATGTTGATAGTTCCGAATATTCTTTTCCTGTAAAAGCGTATGATAAAGCGTTGTCTTTTTTACCTGCTTGTCATGCGTATGAACGCGTCTTTCAATATGTGTACATCAAAATGGGCTTACCAATTTATTTTGCGCAATCAATGGATACGATAGGGCAAGACATGAAAGAAGTTCAACCGCATATTTTTTCGGCTGTTCCACGTGTTTTAGAGAAAGTTTACGATAAAATCATGGCGACTGGAGAACAATTGACAGGAGTTAAAAGAGCTTTATTCTTTTGGGCAATTTCGTTAGGAGAACAGTATGATTTAGATGAATCGAAGCTTTCGGCTTGGTATAAATTTCAATTAAACATTGCTCGAAAATTAATTTTTTCGAAATGGAAAGCAGCGCTTGGTGGTAATGTAAAAGGAATTGCTTCGGGAAGTGCAACTTTACAAACTCGTTTATTAAAATTGTATTTAGCTGCCGGAATTCCAATTTACGAAGGTTATGGTTTAACAGAAGCTGGACCTTGTTTATCTGTAAATTGTATCAAACGTGGAATGAAAATAGGAACTGTAGGGATTCCTTTGATTGATATTGAAATTAAATTAGCTGAAGACGGAGAAATCTTAGCAAAAGGAAAAAATATCATGCAAGGATATTATAAAAATCCTGTAGCGACTGCTGAAGTTTTGAAAGATGGTTGGTTATATACGGGCGATATTGGCGAATGGGTTGATAATAAATTCTTAAAAATTATCGATCGTAAAAAAGAAATGTTCAAAACTTCTGGAGGAAAATATGTTGTTCCGCAACAAATTGAGAAAATTCTTTCAGAATCTAATTATGTCGAACAAATTATGGTTGTTGGAGAAGGACGAAAATTCCCAGCTGCTTTGGTTATTCCTTCATATGAAAACTGCATTGATTGGGCAAAAGCAAATGAATCTTCATTGATTAATTTACCTCGTGAAGAGTTTTTAACGCACCCAAAAATTTATGAATTGATAGGAAATGAAATCAACAAATTAAATGTCAATTTTGGAAATTGGGAAAAGATTAAAAAGTTCCATTTATTGCCTTATGAATTCACAATTGAAGCGGGAGAATTAACGCCAACTTTGAAAATGAAACGTAAAATCATTTCAGAAAAATATAAAAAAGAAATTGACGGAATTTATCAATAAAAACATCAATTTTTTAGAAAACAATGAAGCAAGATTTTTATTAATCTTGCTTTTTTCGTGAAATAAAACTGATTTATGAAAATTTTGCACCAAATTTGCACTCTTTTTTATAAAGTTTAGTATTTAGAAAATGAATAATCCTACACGAATTTTTGACTTAGCTTATCGTCAACAAGAACTTTATCCCAATCATAATATGTTTGCAAGTAAAATTGATGGCGAATGGAAGTTTACAAAACCAGCCGAATTTATTGAACAAACAAGAGAAATTTCTAAAGGTTTATTAGCTTTGGGAGTTAAACCTGGCGATCGAGTAGGACTTGTATGTGAAAGCCGCTATGAATGGCATGTGATTGATTTTGCAATTCAGCAAATTGGTGCTGTTGTAGTAGCGATTTATCCAAATATTACAGATTTTGAATATCAATTTATTTTCAATGATGCAGAAATACAATTGTGTATTGTAAGTACAAAAAATTTGTATGAAGGTATCAATAATATGTTTAGCACAATTTATAGTTTAGAATATGTTTTTGCGATTAATGAGTTCCCAGATTCTAGAAATTGGTCAGAATTAAAAGAAATTGGAAAAGAAATTACAGATGAATATGTAAATAATCTTAGTTCAATTGTCCGAAATTCAGATTTAGCAACTTTAATTTATACCTCTGGTACAACAGGAAAACCGAAAGGTGTAATGTTATCTCATAATAATTTGGTTTCGAATTTTATTGCGGCTAAAGAAATTGTCGTGTTAGAAGAAGGAACAAGAGGTTTGACTTTTTTACCGCCTTGTCATACATACGAAAGAACTGTAATTTATACCTATTTATATATTGGTGTAACGGTTTATTTTGCCGAAGGATTTGAAAAAATTGGTGATAATATCAATGAAGTAAAACCTCATATCATGACTGCTGTTCCTCGTGTGATGGAAAAAGTTTATGAGAAAATCCTGAAAACAGGTAGCGCTTTAACAGGAAAAAAGCGAAAAGTTTTTGATTGGGCGATTGAGATTGCTTCTCAATATGAACCTGATGCGAAGAAACGATCTTTGGTGTATAATGTGAAGTTAGCGTTAGCTCGAAAATTAGTTTTGAATAAATTTTATGAAGCGTTAGGAGGTAATTTCAAATACATTATTTCAGGAAGTGCTTCGTTGCAAGGTAAAATTGCGCGCGTTTTTATGGCGGCTGGATTACCATTTTTTGAAGGATATGGAATGACGGAAACATCGCCTTTAATTACCGTAAATAATCCGCACAAATTAGGTGTTCGCATCGGAACTGTGGGTTCGCCAATAAAAGATGTCAAAGTAAAATTAGCCGAAGATGGCGAAATTTTGGTTCAAGGCCCTAATGTGATGATGGGTTATTATAAAAATCAGAAAGCGACTGATGAGGTCATTATTGATGGATGGTTGCACACAGGTGATATTGGAGTTTGGGAAGAAGGAGAAGGTCATTTCTTGAAAATTATTGACCGTAAAAAGGAAATGTTTAAAATTTCTGGAGGGAAATATGTTGTTCCTCAACCAATCGAAACAAAGCTTGTCGAATCAAATTTTATTGAACAAGCAATGGTTGTTGGTGATGCGCAAAAATTTGCTTCAGCTTTTATTGTTCCGAATTATGTAAATCTGAAAGAATGGGCAAAAGAAAATGCACCTGAAATTAGTAATCTTTCTCGTGATGAATTTATAGCATCTACAGAAGTTCATAAAGTAATTAATCAAGAAGTTCGTAAAGCAAATCAGTTTTTTGGAAATTGGGAACAGATTAAGAAACCAGCAATTCTAACGCACGAATTTACGATTGAAGGTGAAGAATTAACTCCAACTTTAAAATTAAAACGTAAAGTTATTCTAAAGAAATATCAGAAAGAATTCGACGAAATTTATAAATAAAAAAGTCCCTCAATTCACCATGAATTGAGGGATTTTTTATGGATTCATTCTTCCATTAGAATATCCTCGAATCACAGTATAATTTAATTTTCTTATACTATCACTAAAAGAGGCGTTATCGGTATATAGAATAAAATCTACTTTTTCTTTGATATTTCCATGAGTTTCAAATTCATTATAAAGTGAATTAACTTGAAGTTTTCCTTTGTTCTTCTTTAAGAATAATTCAAAAAATGAATCATTTTCTCCTTTTGGAATAAAATAATTAGTTGGTAAATGTTTACAATCACAATTATCAGTGCTCAAATAATAGTGTCCAGAACATTGTAATTCATATAATTTAATATCTCCAATTTTATAAGACTTTTTAAAATCAGAGCTGCAAGAGTAAAATAATAAGAGAAATAAAATTAGATATTTCATAATTGTAATATTTATGACGAAAATAATTCTTTTTAAGTTGAAGATAAAATTTTTGAAAAACTCATCATTTTACGCTATTTTCGACGAATTCTTTTCAAAATTACAAAACTATAAGTGCGCTATGGAAGCAACCAGAATTTTTGATTTACCAAAACGTCAGCTGGAGAAGTTTCCTGATTTATCCATGTTTGTATCCAAACAAAATGGAGAATGGAAACCGATGAAAACCACAACTTTTTTAGAACATGTTAATGCAATCTCAAAAGGATTGATCGCTTGTGGAGTTCAACCAGGTGAAAAAGTGGGACTAATCTCAGAAAATCGTGTCGAATGGAATATGATAGATTATGCGATACAACAAATCGGAGCTGTTGTGGTAGCGATTTATCCGAATATTTCTGACAGCGATTACGAATATATTTTTAGCGATTCGGCTATAAAATTGTGTTTTACAAGTAATCTCGATTTGTATACGCGAATCAATCAACTCAAAACAAAATTGCCTTCATTAGAGCAACTGTACTCGATTGATGAATTTGAAAATACAGAAAGTTGGAATGTTTTAATCGAAAAAGGAAAAACAATTCAACAAGAAGAAATAGACAAACGTGCCGCAAATGTAAAGCACGAAGATTTAGCTTTTTTAATCTATACATCAGGAACAACGGGAAATCCGAAAGGTGTGATGTTGTCGCACAAAAATATTATTGCAGATGTTATGGCTTGCGAATATTCAACACCACTTGATCCTTATGATCGTGCTTTGACCTTTCTTCCTGCTTGTCATGCGTATGAGCGAACAATTCAGTATTTGTATGTGTACATGGGGATTTCGATATATTTTGCAGAATCGATGGAGAAGATTGGCGATAATTTAAAAGAAATTAAACCGCATATGATTACGGCTGTTCCTCGTGTGATTGAAAAAGTTTATGAAAAAATCATGCAAACGGGAGCTCAATTATCAGGTTTTAAGAAATCTATTTTTGATTGGGCTGTAAAAGTTGGCGATGAGTTTGTGTTAGAAGATGATCAGCGTTCTACAATTTATAATTTGAAATTAGCAATTGCCCGAAAATTAGTTTTACACAAATGGTACGAAGGACTTGGTGGCGAATTAAAAGCCATTGTAACGGGAAGTGCAGCGATTCAACAACGAATTGTTCGCGTATTTTTAGCTGCCGAAATTCCAATTTATGAAGGTTATGGATTGACAGAAGCTTCGCCAGTAATTGCGGTGAATTGTTTTCGTCGAGGTAAAAAGATAGGAACTGTTGGACCTCCGTTGAAAGGTGTTGAAGTAAAATTGGCTGATGATGGCGAAATTTTAGTGAAAGGTGATATTGTGATGATGGGTTATCATAATTTACCAGAAAAAACTGCCGAAGAAATCAAAGATGGTTGGCTATACACGGGTGATATTGGAGAATGGATAGACAATAAATTCTTGAAAATTGTTGACCGTAAAAAAGAAATGTACAAAACTTCGGGAGGGAAATATATTGTTCCACAACAAATCGAAATGAAAATGGTAGAATCGCCATTCATCGAGCAATTGATGGTTGTTGGAGAAGGCGAGAAGTTTCCTGGAGCTTTTGTGGTTCCGAGTTATACAAATCTCAAAAAATGGGCGCAGTCAAATGCTTCTGAAATTGTAAATCTTCCTCATGATGAATTTCAGAAAAGTGATGTTGTCAAAAAGAAATTAGAAGATGAAATCAATCAACTGAATAATCATTTTGGACATTGGGAACAAATCAAAAAGATTGCAATTATTCCAAATGAAATGACCGTAGAAGGTGGAGAATTAACGCCAACGTTAAAATTTAAACGTAAAATTATTTTAGAAAAATACAAGAAACAATACCAAGAAATTTTTGGATAATTAATAAGAGTCTCAGTTTTTTGAGACTCTTTTTTATAACCTTTAATTAAGATTAAAATCTATATTTTTGTAAAAACAAAATCAATTGAATTCAGTTAAAGTTTACGCAAAACAAACAAGCAATTGGGGATTATTATTCGGTAGTCTTTTATTTTTTGCTTGTTCAATTTATTTATTTCTAAACGCCAATCAAGTTAATTCTCCGCAAACTGCAAAAATTTTAAGCGGAGTTTTATTTGTTCCAAGTTTACTATTCATCATCGTTTCAATCAAAAAATTGATGAAAAAACAATTGATTTTATTGATTGATAAAAAAGGAATTGTTTACAAACCTACGGATCATTTGAATTATATTGAATGGGGAAAAATCTTGGAAATTGAAGAACTGAAATTACCTCGTCAACGTGTCATCAATGTAAAAGTTGTTGATGCTGATAAGTTTATCAATAATGAATCTCAAAAATTCCTACAAGCGCGCATGAGATTTTGGAATAAAATATATGGTGCTGTTGTTTCGTTTGACGCAAATACATTAGATAAAAATCACTTCGAAATCATGAATCTTTTTGACGAATTTATGGAAGATTATAAGATTTCTACAGCGTCAAAAAATGATTAATTCGAAAGAATAGACTATTTTTGCAGTATGCAAATCGATTTACTTTATAAAAATTTGGGCATCAAAGATATGAATGCAATGCAACGTTCAGCATTCAAAATGTCCGAAAATCAACGAGATTTAATTCTATTATCACCAACAGGTTCTGGTAAAACATTGGCGTTTTTATTTCCGACTTTAAGAGATTTAAATCCAGATGTAAAAGGTGTTCAAACCTTAATTTTAGTTCCTGCGCGTGAGTTAGCTTTACAAATCGAAACAGTTTTCAAATCGATGAAATCTGATTATAAAGTAACGTGTTGTTATGGTGGACATAATACAAAAGTTGAGCAAAATACTTTGTTAGAAGCTCCGGCTGTTTTAATTGGGACTCCAGGCCGTATTGCGTATCATTTGCGTAACGAAAATTTTGATCCTTCCACTGTTCAAACTTTAATTTTGGATGAGTTTGATAAAGCCTTAGAATTAGGTTTTCAAGAAGACATGAGCTTTATTGTTGAGCAACTTTCTGGCTTAAAACAACGTATCTTGACTTCTGCTACAGAAATGGAAAATATTCCAGAATTTGTTGGATTGAATGACGAAAAAATTGTGAGTTATCTGAAACAAATCGAGGTAAAGCCTGATTTACATATGAAAGTGGTTAACACCATTTCAGAAGAAAAATTGGATACTTTATTTAATTTGATTTGCAAAATTGGAAGCAAACGCATGTTGATTTTCTGTAATCACCGTGATGCTGTCGACCGTATTAGTAATTTGTTGCATGAAAAAGGAATTGCGCGTGAAAGTTTTCATGGTGGAATGGAACAAGACGAACGCGAACGTGCGTTACTGAAATTCAGAAATGATTCGGTTCGAGTTTTAATTACAACAGATTTGGCTGCGCGTGGTTTGGATATTCCAGAAGTAGATTCGATTATTCATTATCAATTACCTGCAAAAGAAGCCGCTTTTATTCACAGAAATGGACGTACAGCACGTATGAATGCGAAAGGTTTTGTGTATTTAATTATTAGCAATGAAGAACATTTTCCGTTTGTAAATGAAAATTTACCTGTCGAAAATTTAGGTGGAACATATAAGATTCCAGAACGTACACCTTACCAAACGATTTATATTTCTGCAGGAAAAAAAGACAAAGTAAACAAAGTTGATATTGTTGGATTTTTGTTCAAAAAAGGAGGTTTAGAAAAAAACGATGTCGGAATTATTGAGGTAAAGGATACAACTTCGTATGTTGCGATTAATCGTAAAAAAGTTCCAGATTTATTGAAAAAATTGAACGGTCAAAAAGTAAAAAATAAGAAAGTAAAAATGCAAATTGCATACTAAAAAATAGAATTTTATGTTAGCACACCACGTATTATTTTGGTTAAAAGACGACGCTACAGAAGCTGAAGTGAATACATTTCACCAAGCTTTGAAAGATCTAGAACCAATTGCTCCATCAGCATTTTTTCACGTTGGAACGCCTGCAAATATCGAAAGAGATGTTATCGACGCTTCGTATTCGTTTTCTTTGTTTGCAGCTTTCGAAACGATGGAACAATTTGAAACCTATCAAAAACATCCACAACATATCGAGTTTTTGAATGGTCCAAATAAATTAGCAAAACGAGTATTAATCTATGATGCAGATTAATCGTTAGAAAAATATAAACTTAAATCCGTCATTTGACGGATTTTTTTATTTTCTAAAACTTTATAAATCAAGTTTATTTATAATTAATTATACTTATTTTTGTACAAAATATTGTACATATGTTGATAACAAATATTTCTTAATTTAGAAAAGATATTAAAGAATATTTTGATCGTGTGACGAATAATTTTGAAACATTGATTATTAATCGTGGAAAAAATTCTGGTGTTGTTATTATGTCTTTAGAAGAGTATAACTCGCTAATTGCTACGAATCACGAGCTTTCTTCTCGCAAAAATGAAGAGCGTTTGGATGCTGCAATTGAGAAATTAAAAACTCACAAAACGTTTACAAAAGAGTTAATCGAAGAATAGATGAAAATCGTTTTTGTTGATGAATCTTGGGAATATTATTTGTATTGGCAAAAAACAGATAAATCTAAATTGAAAAAGATCAATGAATTGATTAAAGATATTGCTCGAAATCCTTTTGATGGTCTGGGGAAACCAGAAGCTTTGAAACACAGATATGCAGGATTTTGGTCGAGAAGAATAGATCATGAACATCGGTTAATATATCGTGTTGTAGAAAATGAAATTCAAATTGCGAAATGTCGTTTTCATTATGATTGATATACTTCTTTATCAATCAACAATATAATCTATTATACAATAATCACGAATTTCTATCAAAATAAGCAAATAATCGTTACAAATACCCGTAAATTTGTAAATGATTTCTGAAAAGGAAATCAATAGAATTTAAGCAATGATTATAGAGACAGAAGAAGAGTTAATCGGAATGAAAAAAGTCAGCGAAGCTGTAGCCGTTACTCTTAAAGAGATGAAAGATTATGTAAAACCTGGAATGTCAACAAAAGAATTGGACGATTTTGGTGCGAAGATTATGCACAAATTTGGTTGCAAATCAGCTCCTTTCGAGACGTATCAATTTCCTGGTTATACTTGCTTAAGCGTGAATGAAGAAATTTGTCACGGAATTCCAAGAGTCGATAAAATTTTGAAAGACGGAGATGTAATTAATATTGATGTTTCTGGAGAATTAGGTGGTTTTTGGGCTGATAATGGAGGTTCTATTGTTGTTGGAGAAGATGTGAATGGTTATCAAAAAATTGTTGATGCATCTATTTCTGCGCTTCAAAAAGCAATTGCAGCTGTAAAATCTGGCGTTAAAATCGCTGATATTGGTGGAATTATTGAGAAAGAAGCAAAAAAAAATCATTATCATGTGATCGAGAATTTAACTGGTCATGGAGTAGGACGTTCGTTGCATGAAGAACCATTAGATTTGATGAATTTTAGAGATCCAGATGATAAACGTCGATTCCGTAAAAATTCAGTTATTGCGTTAGAAACTTTTATTTCAGAAAATTCTTATGAAGCAATTGAGCAAGCGGATGGTTGGACAATGATAGGAAATGCACCTGGCGTTTTTGCACAACACGAGCATACTGTTTTGGTCACTTCTGAAGGTCCTATGATTTTGACGCACATGAATGGTAATTGGTAAAATTATATGAAGAGAAACGAATATATTAAAGTAGATCGCGAAGTGGTCAAAAAAATGAGCGAAGATATTCAGGCTTATTTAACAGAAAATAAGTTGGAACGTGTAAAAACGAAGGATATGATGCCTTTCTTAATTGAAAAAGGATATTTTCCTCACGATCGTAAAAAAGGATATCCTTTACGTCAGATTCTAACAGATTTGAAAAAATCGGAAGAATTACATTTATTACCGCAAGCATTTCCAGAATATTTGGAAATCGAGAATAAAAAAACATCTACCTACTGGTATTTTAGTCCAGTAAAATAATATTAAACACTTCTATTGAAGTGTTTTTTTTATTGCTAACAAATTCAAAATCTTTACTTTTTGGAATGTTAATTGATACAATTTGATCGTTTATTAGATGAAAAATCAAGCTTTTTAATTTCTTATCTTATGTCAATGAAATCTCGCTGATGACTGAGTTAAATTTGTCCTATCAAAATAAATAATTAATTAAAAACAATCAAATAATCATTCGTTATGAAAAAATTATTATTCACGTTAATGTTATCAGCAGCTTCAATGTCTGCATTTGCTCAAAATTATACAAATGATAAAGCGCACTCAAAATTAGGTTTTTCTGTTTCTCACATGACAATTTCTGATGTTGAAGGACAATTCCAAAATTTTGATGTTCATTTAAACTTTACAAAAGAAGATTTAAGCGATGCAAAATTTCATGTAGTTGCAGATATCAATTCAATCAATACAGGAATAGAGGCACGTGATAATCATTTAAAATCAGCAGATTTTTTCAATGCAGCAAAAAATTCAAAACTAGAATTCTCTTCAAAAGGAATTACACGTGTTAAAGGAAATCAATTTAAAATGGTTGGTGATTTAACATTAAATGGAGTAACAAAACCAGTTGCGTTAAAATTAGTTTACAACGGAAGTATTAACAATAACGGAGTTAAAACGTACGGATTTACAGTAAAAGGAAATGTAAAAAGAAGTGATTTTAATATCGGTGGTAATTTCCCAGAAGCTGTTGTAGGTGATGTTGTTACCTTAACATCTAACTTAGAATTTGCAGCTCCAAAAGCTAAATAATAATAAATAAAATATACTGTAAAAATCGTGAATTTCAATACGTTAAAATCTATAACTTCAAGTTTTTCTACAACTGATAAAATGCCAGTTTTATTTTTAGGACATGGCTCTCCGATGAACGCAATCGAAGAAAATATTTTTGTAGAAGGTTGGAAGAATATTGGAAAAACAATCCCAAAACCAAATGCGATTATTTGTATTTCGGCACATTGGGAAACGAAAGGGACTAAAGTTATGGCTTTAGAACAACCGAAAACGATTCACGATTTTTATGGTTTTCCGCAAGCTTTATTCGATGTTGAATATCCAGCACCAGGAAGTCCAGAATTGGCTACAAAGGTCAAAAATTTAATTAAAACAACAGAAATCGATTTAGACAAAATGTGGGGATTTGACCACGGTTCTTGGAGTGTGATTAAATTTTTGTATCCAGAAGCAGATGTTCCGATGATAGAACTGAGTTTGGATGTTTATAAAACGCCAAAAGAGCATTACGAATTAGCGAAGGAATTAGACGCTTTGCGTAGTAAAGGTGTATTAATAGTAGGAAGTGGGAATGTTGTGCACAATTTGAGAGCGTTAAATTGGAATGAGCCAAATGCTGGTTACGATTGGGCATATGAAGTGAATGATACATTCAAGAATATTGTGCAAACAGGTCATCACGACGAATTGTTCAATTTTGTACAAAAAGGTAGCGCATTTAATCTTGCTGTACCATCTATGGAACATTATTTGCCATCTATTTACGCCTTAGCATTACAAGGAAAAGAAGAGGAAGTAACACTTTTTAATGACAAATTAATTTATGGATCATTAGGAATGTTATCATTCAAAATAGGATAAATAAATCAATTTAAATAACAAATAAAAACAAAACATTATGGCAACAAAATGGAATTTAGACCCTTCTCACTCAGAAGTTCAATTTAAAGTTAAACACATGGTAATCTCTACAGTAACAGGAAATTTTGATGATTTCAATGCTAGTGTAGAAAGTAATAGTAACGATTTTTCTGATGCAAAATTTGAATTTGATGCAAAAGTAGATTCAATCAATACAAAAAATTCAGATCGTGATGGACATTTAAAATCAGCTGATTTTTTCGCTGCTGAACAATTTCCAGAAATGAAATTTGAAAGTACTTCAGGTATTCAAAACGGAAAAATTGAGGGAACTTTAGAAATCCGTGGAGAGAAAAAACCAATCACTTTAAATGCAGATTTTGGTGGAGTTATTACTGATCCTTGGGGATTAGAAAGAGCTGGTTTCGAATTCTCAGGCGAAATCAATCGTAAAGATTACGGATTAGGATGGAGCCAAGTAACAGAAGCAGGAGGATTAGTTGTTTCGGATAAAGTAAAATTATTGGTGAATTTAGAGTTTACTCAAGCCCAATAATCATAATTTTTAATAGCAAAAAAGCCACTTCCAACGAAGTGGCTTTTTTGTATTATTTATTTTTGTTCTCCCAAAAAGTAGCATTTTTAATTCCGATTTCTAACGGATTGAAATCAGGATTTTTGATTCCTTTTTTGCGTTTGTCTTTGTAATCTTTCCAAACTTTAAGACCAACATTACTCAATAATAAAATAGCAATAATGTTAACCCAAGCCATTAATCCAACACCAATATCACCAATAGCCCATGCTGTTTCTGCAGTTTTAATTGTTCCATAATATGTTGCACCCAAGAAACAAATGCGTAAAATCCAAACATATATTTTAGTATTTTCACCTTTGAAAATATATGTAATATTAGTTTCCGCATAATAGTAATAAGCCATAATAGTAGTAAAAGCAAAGAAAAACAAAGCAATTGCAACAAAACTATCTCCAAAAGCAGGAAATTCACTTGAAACAGCGGCTTGTGTAAATCCTGTATAATCTATTCCAGGAAGATTTTCTGTAATAAAATTTCCAACTTTTTCAGGGTGATTTACATTGTATTTTCCTGTAAATAGAATCATAAAAGCGGTTGCTGTACACACAAATAAAGTATCAATGTAAACGGAAAAAGCTTGTACTAAACCTTGTTGAGCTGGGTGATTAACTTCCGCTGCTGCTGCTGCGTGCGGAGCAGTTCCTTGCCCAGCTTCGTTAGAATAAATTCCACGTTTTATTCCCCAAGCAATTGCAGCACCAAAAACGCCACTATAAAGTGATTCTTGATTGAATGCTGAAGAAAAGATTAATCTTAAAACAGAAGGAATTTGTTCGAAATTCATCCCAATAATAATGATAGCCATTAAGATGTAAGCACCTGCCATAAAAGGAACAATGAATTCTGAGGCTTGTCCTAAACGTTTTACGCCTCCAAAAATGATTAAAGCTAATAATCCAATAATTATAAAACCTACTACGTTAATTGGAATTCCGGCAAAATCATACATAGGAATATCGAAAGCATTATTCAAAGCAGATGAAATACTATTTGACTGAACGCCTGGTAATAATAATCCACAGCTCATAATTGTAATGATTGCGAATAAAACTGCGTACCATTTGATTCCTAAACCTTTTTCGATGTAATACGACGGACCTCCGCGATATTCTCCATTAATTTCTTGTTTGTAGACCTGTCCTAATGCAGATTCTATGAATGCAGATGCACTTCCTAAAAATGCGATAAACCACATCCAAAAAACGGCTCCAGGTCCTCCCATAGCAATTGCAGTAGCTACACCTACAATATTTCCTGTTCCAACACGACCAGAAATTGCTAAAGAAAAGGCTTGAAAAGGTGTGATTCCCTTGTCCGATTTTTCGCCGCTAAAAAGCAAACGAACCATGTCTTTTATATAAACTACTTGTAAAAATCCGGTGCGAATAGAGAAGTAAATTCCTGTTAAAGCGCAAAGTCCAATTAAAGCATATGACCAGACGTAGCTGCTTATTAGATTGATGATATCATCCATTTGAGTATAAAATTTTTGTTCTTGTGTTTATTTGTGGTGCTAAAATGCTAAAAAAATCTTAATTATAAGATTTAATCTGTTTATTTATTCGAAAAAATAAATCATAACAAGAATTTTATTCTAAATTTTGATGATATCTTATTTAAACCTTTTGTTTAATATCAGGTATGTAGTTAATTAAAATATAAATAAAAAAGGTTACAAATTATTGTAACCTTTTTCTGTTTTTTTTATTATGATCGAATGATTTTTAGTTTAGCAAAATTTAAGAGTAATTTTTTCTCTCCAGCATTATCAAAATGAATAATGGCTTTCATATCTGATGGTTCTCCTTGCAAATCTTTCACAATTCCTCGTCCAAAACGATCGTGAACGACAACTTGACCAACTTGTAAACCTTGAGCATTCGCTGTTGATGAAGCACTACTTTTCGTTTGATTTACTGGTTTGAAATTTGATCTTGGTTGAGCTGGTTCTACACGAGCTCTCGGATTAGGTCGTGCAACCGATTTTTCTCGTTGTTGATACTGTTGCGGTGTTGGTTCGTCTCCAAATAAATCAGCCGATAATCCACTATTGTTTGAAGCTCTTGCAGAAATATTCAGATTTTTCCATTCTAAGAAACTATCATCAATTTCTTCTAAGAAACGAGATGGTTCGCAATCGATAATTTTTCCCCAACGAAAACGTGAAACAGAATAGGTCATATAAGCCACTTTCTCGGCACGTGTCAAGGCAACATAAAATAAACGACGCTCTTCTTCTAATTCAGCACGTGTGTTAACGCTCATCATAGAAGGGAAAAGATTTTCTTCTAAACCTGCAATAAATACAACAGGGAATTCTAAACCTTTTGCTAAGTGAACAGTCATCAAATTTACTTTGTTATCGTCATCTTCTTCGTTATCCGCATCAGTTGCTAAAGCAATATTTTCTAAAAAACCTCCTAAAGAAGCGTCTCCTTCGTCTAATTGTTGTTGTTCTTCAACATAACCTTGAATCGAGTTTAACAACTCTTGAACGTTTTCTAAACGAGAAACACCTTCTGGTGTAGAATCTTCTTTCAACGCATTCAATAATTGAGTCGTTTTAGCCATTTCCATCGTTACTTCATACACATCATGCGATTTTAACATGACTTGGAAACGCTTAATCATCAACACAAAATCATTCAGTTTGTTTGCTGTTCCTGCATTTATACCAATTGTTGGAGCATATATTGCAATATTTTCAATCAAAGAAAATAAACTAATTTGATGTTGATCTGCCGCGACCAAAAGTTTAGAAATTGTTGTTTGACCAATTCCACGTGCTGGATAATTGATTGTTCGCAATAAAGCTTCTTCATCATTTTGATTAATCAATAATCTCATATAGCCAACCATATCCTTAATCTCTTTACGCTGATAGAAAGAGGTTCCGCCATAAACACGGTATTGAATTCCTCTTTTTCTCAAGGCTTCTTCTAAAGCACGAGATTGAGCATTTGTACGATAAAGAATAGCAAAATCTTTTGGTTGAAGATGTTCATTGATCTGTCTTTCCCAAATTTGTGTCGCAATATAGCGTGCTTCATCAGCATCAGAAAGTCCACGATAAACGGCTATTTTTTCTCCAGTTTCATTCGCTGTCCAAACATTTTTTTCTAATTGATCTTGATTTTGTTTGATAATCTGATTCGCAGCTTCCACAATCATTTGCGTCGAACGATAATTTTGTTCTAATGGATACAATTTCGCATCAGGATAATCAGATTTGAATGATAAAATATTTCGAATATTTGCACCACGGAAAGCATAGATAGATTGCGCATCATCACCAACCACACAAAGGTTTTCGTAACGAGAAGCCAATGCTTTTACAATCAAATATTGAGAATGATTGGTATCTTGGTACTCATCTACCATAATATATTTGAAACGTTCTTGATATTTTGCTAAAACCTCAGGAAAACGCGTCAAAATTTCGTTGGTACGTAACAATAAATCATCAAAATCCATTGCACCAGATTTGAAACAACGATCTACATAAGCTCTATAAATATCACCCATTCGAGGTCGCATTGCTTCATTATCTGCTTCAATTAAAGCTTGATTGTTATGATAAGCTCTAACTGTAATCAAGTTATTTTTGTATTGAGAAATTCTTCCCAAAACTTGTTTTGCTTTGTAAATATCTTTATCCAAATGCATTTCGTTAATAATCTTTGTCATTACCGAAACTGCATCTTGTTGATCGTAAATTGTAAAATCTGATGGATAACCTAAAAGCGGAGCTTCAACACGTAGAATACGCGCAAAAACAGAGTGGAAGGTACCCATCCAAAGAGCTTTTGCATTCGCTTCACCAACTACATGTCCGATACGTTCTTTCATTTCTCGGGCAGCTTTATTGGTAAATGTTAAAGACAATATATTGAAAGCATCAACTCCTTTATTTAGTAAATGAGCAATGCGATAAGTTAACACTCTCGTTTTTCCAGAACCCGCACCTGCAATCACCATTACTGGACCTTCGGTAGCTTCTACAGCCAAACGCTGTGGTTCGTTCAGTTTTTCTAAATAATTTTCTTCCATCGTGTGCAAAGTTAACCTTTGTAGTGTAAAGGATAAAATAATTTTGAAAGATTATATGTTTTCTTATATAGACATATTGTTAATTATATCTGATTATAAAGATTTATTATCAAGAGATAGAAAAAACGTACGAATTGAAAGCTGTTTCGTTACATTGATAAGGAAATATTCTGTATATTTACACAAATTTTTTATATGACAGACGAATCAGTAAAATCAAGTAATTACGAAATAGTAAAGCAAGTGTTTACGAATTTCTTGGAAGACAATGGACATCGTAAGACACCTGAACGTTATGCTATTTTAGAGGAAATTTATTTTACAGATGATCATTTTGATATTGATATGTTGTATATCAAAATGAAAAATAAGAAATACCGCGTTAGTCGTGCTACTTTATACAATACTATCGAGCTTTTGATGGAAGCTAAATTGGTGCGTAAACATCAGTTTGGAGATCAACAAGCGCATTACGAAAAATCATATTTCGACAAAAATCATGACCATATTATTTTGTCTGATACAGGAGAAGTATTGGAGTTTTGTGATCCAAGAATTCAATCTATTAAACAAACGATAGAAGATATTTTTGATATCAAAATTGATAATCATTCATTGTATTTTTACGGAACTCGTAAGAATAAATAACCTTGATTTTATAAAATCAAAAGACCTTTTACAATTTCGTAAAAGGTCTTTTTTGTTATTTTTAATTAGAAAATTGATCTAATAAATCAAAAGAAGGAACAAAAAATAAAGTTCCAGTTTTAGCTTTACTAAAATCTAATATTCGATCATAGTTTCCGGCAGGTTCACCAACAAACATGCGTTCTAACATTTCTTCTACAATGCTAAACTTTCTGGCATAAGCGATAAAATAGGTTCCCATTTCATTTGTCGACATATTTCCAAAAGGCATATTATCACGAACAATTTTTTTGTCATCTCCAACATTTGCTAATGCAGAATGCGAATTCGAAGGCTTTTCATCATCATTCATTTCGATATCATCAACTTTAGATCTACCAATTACTTTTTCTTGTTCAGAGATTGGTAAATTTTTCCAAGCTTGCATATCATGAATGTATTTTTGCACAAATAAATAACTCCCATTTGTATAAGCAGAATCTTCATTGCCAATCAAACCAAAATTTATTCTTTCGTCACCTTGTGGATTTTCAGTTCCATCAACAAAACCTAAAATACTACGTCCATCCCAATATCTAAATCCATGAATTTCTTCTTGACAAGTCGCAACATCATTTAATAAATCAGTCAAATTAGAAACGATATCAACGCAATAACTTTGTTGCGTAGAGCGGATATGAAAATGAATATCGCCCTTTGTAGAAACGGCTTCATGCTTTTCTCCTTTAATGGCAACAAAAGGTTTTAATTCTTTCGGCAAAGGTTTTGGTAAATCTAATTTTATCCAAGCATCGTAGCTAATTCCTAAAATAACGCTCGATTGCGTTTTCGGAAAACGTGTATTTGCTGAATGATTAAGATTGATAACCAAAGTACAAAGCTTTTTGAAAGCATCTTTGTAAGTCGTATTTTCCTTGAAATTCCAAACCATAAAAATAGTATTGGTATTTGGACTATCTAATACATTTTGATATTGAGGCATTTAATAGATTTAAAAAATTGAATATGAAGTTAAGAATTTTAAAATTGAATTTGATGAATAATAGTTATTTTTTTAATCAAATTAAGACTTAAAAATCAATCATATTGATTAAAACATTATGAAAATTTTAAGTATTCAAGCACGTTTTAACGTAATAATTAATTTTTAGGACTAAAAAAATAATACTAATTTTGGCTAACACTTTTCGGAAGTGAAATAAAGATTAAATAAAAATAATAAGTAATTGTTAATTAATTATATAAATAAAAATAAAACAGGTTTGAAAGTTGCTTTTTTACTTTCATGTTTTATAACGATAAGTGCTTTTGCGCAACAGAAACCTAAAAAAGAAAAAGTTGTGTTGAAGAATGCTGATTTACTTGAGCGTTATACAGATCGTTTTGAAGGGAATCAAATTCTAACAGGTAATGTTGTTATTGAATATAAAGGTGATGTAATTACAGCTGATAGTGCGGTTTTGTATCGTGATAAAAACTTGGCTGTTGTTTGGTCGAATGCACGTTTGGTGAGCAAAGACAAAACAATTACGGCGCATAAAATGGAGTATGACGGAAACACAACAATTGCAAAAGCTTTCAAAGATGTGGTGTTGACTGATCCAAGTTCTCGTATTACGGCAGATTATATGGATTATAATCGTACAACCGAGATTGCGACTGGTATTGGGAAAGTAGAAGTGAAGATACCTACGCAACAAATAAGTTCTGAGAAAATGATTTACGAACGATTGACAGGAAATATTATTGTAAATGATACTTACAAAACAATTGGTTCTGATGGAACTTTAGTCGAAGGACGAAATGTTGTGTATAATGTAAAGTCTAAATCGGCAAATTTTGGTTCAGAAGTTTTTATTACGAATAAAGATTATACGATTTATTCGAGAAAAATGACGACGAATGATATTACGGGAATTACAACTTTCCGCGATTATTCTAAAATTACACGTCGAAATGATCCATCACAATATATCATTACTTCGGATGGAGATTTTAATAAAAAAACAGGTGAAGCTTGGTTAAGAGGAAATTCAAAAGTTTATTATCAAAACAAAACGTTGACGGCTAAAAAACTTTATTTCAACGATAAAACAGGTTTTGGTAAAGGTGAAGGCGATGTTTTTTTGGATGATCCATTAGAAAAAAGATTTTTGAAAGGTGATTACGGAGAAGCTTTTAAATACTTAGATTCGGCTTTTGTAACGAAGAACGCGTATGCTGTGAAAGCGTTTGATAAAGATTCGCTTTACATAAGTGCTGATACGTTGTTGGCGGTAAAACGTCACGATGTTGATTCGACTTCATTGGTGAAAGCTTTTCATAAAGCGCGTTTTTACAAATCGAATGCGAACGGAAAAGCAGATTCTTTGGTGTACAATCAAACTAAAGGATTGATGCAATTTTACAAAGATCCAATTTTATTTTCTGGTGATAACCAAGTTACAGGAGATTATATCGAAGCGTATACAAATGCGAAAACAGAAAAATTAGACTCGATGAAAGTGTTTAATAATGCTTTTGTGATTGCTAAAGTGGATTCGCTTGTGGAAAATGAATATCATCAAATTAAAGGAAAATATTTGACTGTTCTTTTTCAGGACGATAAAATTGATTTTATAAATGTAGAAGAAAATGCTGTCGCGTTGACGTACATGGATGATACGGATCAAAAAACGAAAGTGAAAGAACGTTACGGAGTTAATATTTCGTATTGTGGAATTATAGAAGTTGATGTTGTAGGAAAAGATGTTGAATTGGTTGCATGTCGTATAAAATCGGATGGAAAAATGTATCCGTTGTCAAAATTTCCAGAAGAAATGCGTTATTTGCCCGATTTTAAATGGCGAATTTCTGAACGATTAAACACTTGGCGAGATATTTTTATCGAATCGAAATAATCTTTTCATAAATTAATCGTTTAATTTCTAAAACTATAAATGAAAACTACATCTATCATATTATCTATTCTGTTATTATCAAGTTGTTATACATATAAAGCTTTTGATCCTGAGGAGTATGCATTGGAAATGTCTAAAGGTAATAATCAAAATCAAACGACTAATTCTAATGAAAGAAGTCGTTCCAGATCTGATATTGCTGAATTGAGAAGAGAACGTAAAAGTCCGAATGAAAATGCAATTAGTTCATCTCTTTCAGAAAGTAAAGAAGAATTAGCTGCATTAAAAGCAAAAAAACAAGAGAATAAAGAAGAGAAAGTAGCGATAGATCCTTCTACGATTAAAATTTCGGATGTTATCAAACCCGATCAATTTTATAAAGTAGATGCGCAAGGAAAAGAATATACAATAGAGGCGAAGCAATGGAAAGCTGATACTTTATATGCTGTTGTAAAAGGAACAGAAAAAGAATTGAAGTTTCATAAAAATGATATTTCATCGTTCAAAATAAGAAAATTTTCGAAAGGTAAATCAGATGCTCTTACTGTTGCAGCATATGCAATGGGCGGTGCAGCTGTACTTTTTTTATTAAAATAAAATGGGAACATTAAAGGAAGGATTTTTCAAATATCAGGCGCAAACAACAAATTTTGCATCTGGTTTTGAAGTCGATTACGCAAAAGGCTCTTATATCTATGGAAAGGATGGAAGAGCCTATCTTGATTTTGTGGCTGGCGTTTCGGTGAATACACTTGGACATAGCCATCCGCGCATCAATCAAGCGATTATAGATCAGGTAAACAAATATATGCATGTCGCTGTTTATGGTGAATATGCGCAAGAAAAACCAGTTGAATTATGTAAGCGATTGGTTGATTTAACACCAGAAGGATTGGATCAAGTTTATTTGGTGAATTCTGGAACAGAAGCGATTGAAGCTTCGCTTAAATTAGCGAAACGTTTTACAGGTCGTCGTCAATTGATTTCTTTTCGTAATGCCTATCACGGGAATACACATGGATCATTGAGTGTTTCGGGTGATGAACGTAAGAAAGCTGCTTTCCGACCATTGTTACCAGAAGTTTATTTTATTGACTTTAATAACGAAGAAGATTTACAAAAAATTACCAAAGAAACAGCTGGTGTTATTGTAGAAAGTATTCGTGGTGCTTCTGGTTTTAGATTGCCAGAAAATGATTTCTTTATCAAGCTGAAAAAACGTTGCGATGAAGTTGATGCATTATTGATTATGGACGAAATTCAACCAGGTTTTGGACGTACTGGAAAATTGTTTGGTTTCGAACATTTTGAAGTTGTGCCAGATATTGTGGCAATGGGAAAAGGTATGGCGAGCGGTTTGCCTGTTGGTGCGTTTATGACTTCTGATAAAATTATGAGTTCGTTGAAACAAAATCCTCAATTGGGACATATCACGACTTTCGGAGGAAATCCTGTGATTGCAGCAGCGGCTTTGGAACTACTAAATGTTATAGATGATGAAAAATTAATGGATGATATTGATCGTAAAGAACAATTATTCAGAGAAAATCTTCAGCATCCAAAAATTAAAAAAATTCACGGAAAAGGTTTGATGTTAGCACCTGAGTTATCATCGCCAGAATATACGTTGCGCGTTCAACAAGAATGTATGAACAGAGGTTTGATTCTTTTCTTTTTGATGTATAGTATCGAGAATTTACGAATTACACCACCAATTAATATTTCGGATGAAGATATTATAAAAGGTTGTAATATCTTAAAATCAGTGTTAGACGATTTAGATTAAATTTTAATAAATAAAAAAGAGAATCATAATTGATTCTCTTTTTTATTTAACTCTTTCTCCCATACAACAATATTCTCTTAAAGGAATAAATTGCAGGAAAAGTTTTGTAATATTTCTTAATTCTCGTTTTGAATTCTGTAGTAAATAATTCTTGCTGTTCAGTAGTTAAGCGCTCTATATAAGGAATCAAGGCAGAACCAGATATAAAATTATAAAATTCTGTTTCGTCATTTCCGTAAATTGGATAAACTTTCATGTTAATGTTCAAATCTTTCAATCCATTATCAAACATGATTTTCGCATAATCATCTATCGCCAACAGAGGAGAATCTCGATGAAAACTATTCAAATAATCTGTAAAAGGTTTTTCTTGTGCCAAATGACTCAAAATAACATTCAATACATTATCTTTTTGACAAGGCATCTGCACCGCAAATTGTCCATTATCATTCAGTTTAGAGATTAACTTAGGAAATAATTCTTCATGATTATCTGACCATTGCAAAGCTGCATTACTAAAATTAAATCCCAATTTGAATCAGAATTTGCAAATTCTTCAATCGTTTTTTGCTGAAATGTAAGATTGGCTAAATCAAATTCTTTTGATTTTTCGAGCATTTCTTTCGAAGAATCAATTCCTAAAAAGTTAGCATGTTCAAATTTATTGGCAAGAATAACTGTTTGTTCACCAGTTCCACAACCAACATCGACGCAATTTTTCAAATTACCAGCAGAAATCAAATCCGCTAAATCATAAAAAGGTTGATAACGAATATTTTTAAATTGATTATAAATTTCGGGATTCCAAGGCATTTTTATTGAATTTTAATGTGATTAAAGTTAATGAAATTTTATAATATTTAACCCGTTGTATATTTTGAATTAAAATTCGTCAGTTCGAGTGATTTTTAGAAATGAAATGAATAAAAATTGTATCGAGAATAGAATTTTATCTTCTAAAACCTTATTCTCGATACAAAATTCTAAAAGAATTTCACTCGAATTGACGGTTTAATTGCTAAAATTATCAAAATGCACAATGAATAGTATTTATGATTAATATAGATTTTAACATATAATTATTTTAAAATGTTGTTTATTTGAATTTTGTAAGAATAGAGATGAGCCAAGAATTAGAAACTATTGCAGATTATTACAATAAAATTAGTTTAGAACAAGCCGAATTGATGAATTCTGCTAATTTTGAACACGATAAAGCGCATTTTAATATTTCTTTGCGCAAATATTGTAGTTTTAAAAGTCCATATAGTCGACGAGATTATTACAAAATAAGTCTGTTGATTGGTGAAGGAATTTTTAAATATGGAAATAATGAACGGTATATTTCTAAGCCGGTTTTATTTCTTCCATCTCCTCATATTTCTTACACTTGGGAATGTAAATCAAGTTTACAAGAAGGTTATTTTTGTTTGTTCAATCAACAATTTTTTTCTGAAAATAAAGAGTTTGATGTCTTCAAAAAAACATCTTTGTTTAAAGATTGGAGTTCTCCTTTCATTGAGATTTCGG
This sequence comes from Empedobacter falsenii, assembly GCF_013488205.1. Lineage (NCBI taxonomy): Bacteria > Pseudomonadati > Bacteroidota > Flavobacteriia > Flavobacteriales > Weeksellaceae > Empedobacter > Empedobacter falsenii. Next base: position 1,822,077 of record NZ_CP040908.1, read on the forward strand.
AAGAACAATTACCTTTGATTTTGTCTTATTTTCAGGAAATGTATCGTCTTAATCAATCCAATTATCAATTGAGATATTTTAGTATTCGTAATCATTTATCTGCTATTTTTCATTATGTTTTAGAACAAAAAGTTGATGAAATACATGCGGTTGAATTGCCTTCAAATGTGAGATTGTATAAGAAGTTTGATGAATTATTAAACAAACAATTTCCGCTCGATTCGCCTGCTCATCCACTTATTTTGAAAACACCAGCTGATTTTGCAACGAAATTAAATATTCATGTAAATCATCTCAATTCATCGGTGAAATCTGTGACTAAACAAACAACGACACAGATTATTAAACAGAAAATTGTTGAAGAAGCCAAAAATTTGCTGTTGTATACTGATTGGGATATTGCGCAAGTTGGTTACACATTAGGTTTTGAAGAACCAGCACATTTTAATAATTTTTTTAAAAAACATACTTTAACTTCTCCATTAAAATTTAAACAAGAAAATTAATTTATTTGATTTTTGTAATTTTTTATTTGTCTTTTTTAATTCCTCAATTTCACATTCATTTTACTTTTGCATGGTAAAAAATGATTTATGTTGAGAGAAGCATCAGAAAAAAGAAAAAAAATTGTAAGTATACTTGGTTTCTTTTCGATTCCAATTTCGGGATTTGTAACAGATATCTATTTGCCGTCATTTCCGTCGATGGCAAAATCGTTGATGGTTCCAGAAAGTAGTATTCAATTAACTTTGACTTGTTTTTTATTGAGTTACGGTTTATCCCAATTGTTTATTGGAAGTATTTTGGATGCAATTGGACGATATTATCCAAAAATTGTAGCATTATTTGTCGTATTAATCACAAGTTTGGTTATCGCGAGTACAGATAGTATTTTGTTGATTTGTTTGCTGCGTGTTATTCAAGGAATTTCAGTTGCGGTTATTGTCATTGCGACCAGAGCACTTTTTATCGATATTCATACACCGGAAAAGGCTAAACATTATTTAGGTTATTTTACTATTGTTTGGTCATGTGGACCTATTTTAGCACCGTTTTTAGGTGGATATTTAGAAAAATTGTTTAATTGGCATGCAAATTTCTATTTTTTAGCAATTTATGCAGCTTTAATTTTAATTTTTGAATTGATTTTAAGTGGAGAAAGTATTACTGAAAAAACTAAATTAAATTTTAAAAACGTCATCGATACGTATAGAATGATGCTTAAAAATCAGTTATTTATAGTCGGTATTATGATACAAGCTGTTGCTTATTCTATTGTGATGATTTTCAATATTATTGGTCCATTTTTAATTGAAAATACTTACCATTTTAATTCTGTTGTGATTGGTTATTCAACTTTAATTTTAGGTTTTTCGTGGATGATTGGCGGATTTGTAGGAAAAAAAAGAATGCATCTTGATTTTAATGAAAGTATAGTTTTAACTATTATTATACAATTAATTTTGATTTCACTTTTGATTATCACAGGTTTCTTTGTTCAAAATCTATTTGTTTTATTATTCTTTGCTTTTTTCATTCATATTTGTTCAGGAATTTTATTCACATCATTCTTTACTTCAAATATGATGGCTTTTCCTAAAAATGCTGGTGTTGCTGGTGGTTTGATGGGAGGAATGACGTATATTATTACTTCGCTTACAAGTTTTATTATCTCAAACACAGGTAAAGTTGATAGTCAAAATGGATTAGCAATTCGATATTTTATCTTTTCATTTCTATTGTCTCTAATTATTTACCTTATGTATCGAATGAAAAAATCAGCTCGAAAAAAAACTATAATCGTATAATTAAATCCGAGCATTTGCTCGGATTTTTTGTGAATAGATTTTTATATTGGTTTATTGTTTACTTTATTGTAATTTGAAAAGGCTTTTTGTCTAGTAGAATTGAAAAAAGAAATTTTTAGATTCTTGAATTTTGTAAAATTTTATTTTAAGTTTTTTATTAATCATTTAAAAATATGTTAAACTTTTTTTTAAAATCAAATAAAACTGATATTGTAGAAAATCTATACCATTTTATTAAAAAATATAGATTTAAAAATAAACATTTTTGGGAAGCAAAAGGAGGAATTGAAATATATAAATATTTAAGTGATTTTTCAGATAGTGATTTTGATAAGTTAAAGGATAATTTATCAGGCTGGAAAAACTACTCTATAAAAATACTAATTAATTGTACAATAAAAGGTTTAAATAGAATGTATACTACGGATTATGATACTCAACCTATATTTGTGAGGCTTTATTCATTTTTATCTAAAGATTTACAACATTTAATTTCTAGTAAATGGGAAGGTAATTATATAACCCATTCAAAAAGCGAAACTAACAATTATAAAATTCAAGATATATATTATTATATATTGAAAAATACACATGTTGATGGAGATTTTTGGAGTATGGGGGGGAGGAAATGAGTATATTCAAGAAGATTTAAATGATTTTTCTAAAAATGATTGGGAAGATCTTTGTCTTGATGTACTAAATTGGTCAGAATTTGATCAATATGTATTAATACAATCAATTCCGCATGGTTTTGGAGGTTGGATTTCTTCAAGATTTAACGGTGATTCAGTTTTATATGCTGGTGATTTTCTGTTAAATTTATTTCGCATAACTGAAAATAATGAAATTAAAGAAGAAATTATTGATTGTAGTTTTTTTCTGAAAATTATTAATACTAAGAACTATAAAGGGTTAGAATATATTAAAAAATGGATGTTAGTAAATAATCTTAATAATAATGAAGCTTTTTTAAATATCGAAGAAGCATTAAAAAAAGCATATGATTAAATATTATTTTATCAAAAATCCGAGTAAGCGCTCGGATTTTTGATAGCATATTTTTCCTATTTAATAAACCGCCTCAGCGATTTTTTTTGTATTTATCGAATTACTCATCGTATAGAAATGTAATCCCGGAACACCAAAATCAATCAATTCTTTACATTGTTGAATGCACCATTCAATCCCGATTTCCTTAATTCGTTCCTTATCTTTCGACTTCAAAACTTCCATTGCCAAAGCTTCTGGCAAATCCAAATAGAAATTTTGCGGAATCGATGTCAGTTGATTGAAAGTTGTTAAAGGTTTTATACCTGGAATAATCGGAATATTAATATCCATTTCGCGACATTTCTTCACGAAATCAAAATATTTTTGATTATCGAAAAACATTTGCGTCACGATATAATCTGCACCCAATTCCACTTTCTTTTTCAAATAATACAAATCCATTGCAAGATTCGGCGATTCGAAATGCTTCTCAGGATAACCCGCCACACCAATACAAAAATCCATTGCATGAGACTCTTGTAGTTCGTCATCCAAATAATTTCCAGTATTTAAAGCCGTAATTTGCTCAATCAATTCCGATGCATGCGCATGTCCTCCAACTTCTGGCACAAAAGATTTTTCCGATTTAATAGGATCTCCACGCAAAACCAAAAGATTATCAATTCCTAAGAAATTCAAATCAATCAATGCATCTTCTGTATCCTCTTTTGTAAATCCACCACAAATCAAATGCGGAATTGCATCTATCTTATAATGATTCTGTATCGCAGCGCAAATCGCAACTGTACCAGGACGTTTTCGTACTTGATATCGCTTCAACAATCCGTTTTCTTTCTGTTTGTAAATATACTCTTGACGATGATAAGTTACATCGATAAAAGCTGGATTTAACTCAACTAATGGATCTAAAGTTTTGAACGTCGCATTGACATCTTGCCCTTTCAAAGGTGGTAAAATTTCCACAGAAAACAACGGTTTTCCGTTTGCGCGTTCTATATGTTCGGTAACTTTCATTCTTTATTTCATCGTTTAGCGAAGTTCGAATCTCGAATTTCGATTATATAATTTCTTTTATAAGGGCGTTCCCTTCGGGAGGGCTTTTCGTTGCAATCTTTTTTGTTCATTTCGACTTTGCTCAATCATCAAAAAAGGATTTTCACTGCAATCCCTAACGCATTTTTTAATTTTGTTCTACGTTCGTTATCATGCTGAACTTATTTCTACATTTCATCCAAACTTGTGTAATTCTGAAACGAGTTCAGACTGACTTTGCTTTTCTTGTCATTCTGAGCTTGTCGAGGAATCTAAGATTCTTTATTTCGATTACCCTTCATTCAGAATGACAAAATTTATTTTTGCTTAACGCTTTCTTTTACGCTAAATTAGGACTCAACCAACGTTCAGCTTTATCAAGTTCTATATTTTTACGTTGTGCAAAATCTTCTACCTGATCCATTTTTATTTTACCAATTCCAAAATATTTTGCTTCTGGATTTCCAAAATAATAACCTGAAACAGACGAAACGGGGTACATCGCCAACGAACTTGTTAACTCAATTCCTGCATTTTTCTCTACATCCAAAATCTTGAAAATCGTTTCTTTTTCTAAATGGTCAGGACACGCAGGATAACCAGGAGCAGGGCGAATTCCTTTATATTTTTCTGAAATTAATTCGTCATTTGATAAAGTTTCATCTTTCGCATAACCCCAAACTTCTGTACGAACATATTTATGCAAATATTCTGCATAAGCTTCAGCCAAACGATCGGCAATTGCTTTTACCATAATCGAATTGTAATCATCTAAATTAGTTTCGTAAGCTTTGGCAACCTCTTCAATTTCTTGTCCTGCAGTCACAGCAAATGCACCTATGTAATCTTGAATATTTGAATCTTTTGGCGCAATAAAATCAGCAATCGAAATATTTGGTTGCTCTTTCGATTTTTTTGCTTGTTGACGAAGTGTGTAGAATTCTTCGATTTTGTTATCATTTTCATCAAACAATTCAATCGTGTCATCGTTTACCGTATTCGCTTTGAAAAGCCCAAAAACAGCTTTTGGTTTTGCTAAATTTTCAGTTTCGATTTTATTTAACATCGACAATGCATCAACATATAATTCTTTGGCATTTGTTCCAACAATTTCATCATCTAAAATCGCTGGAAACTTTCCGTGTAAATCCCACGTTTTGAAAAATGGAGTCCAATCTATAAAATCTCTTAATTCAGAAACTGTTGTTTGATGCGTAAAAACACCTAATTTATTTGGTTTAAAAGGTTTATTTTCTTCAAAATCAACTTTTAATTTATTTTTTCGAGCATCTTCAATCGATAGATATTCCTTTGATACAGCACGATTCAAGAAACCTTCTCTAATTTTTGTATAATCAGTAGTTGTTTCTGTAAGTAATTCTGCTTGTTGATTTCCAATCAATTTTTGACAAATTGTAACCGAACGAGAAGCATCTAAAACATGAATTGCTTTATCGTATTCTGGTGCAATTTTAACAGCTGTATGCGCTTTAGAAGTCGTAGCGCCACCAATCATCAATGGAATATCAAGATTAAGACGTTTCATTTCTCTAGCAACATGCACCATTTCATCTAACGAAGGGGTAATCAACCCAGAAAGACCAATCACATCGACATTATTTTTTTGCGCTTCATCTAAAATCGTTTCAGAAGAAACCATTACACCTAAATCTATTATTTCGAAACCATTACAACTCAAAACAACAGAAACAATATTTTTCCCAATATCGTGAACATCGCCTTTAACAGTCGCCATTAAGATTTTTGAAGGTTCTTTATCTGTTTTATTTCTAAGTTTTTCTTCCTCTAAAAATGGTGTTAAATAAGCAACCGATTTTTTCATCACACGTGCTGATTTAACTACTTGAGGCAAGAACATTTTTCCACTTCCGAAAAGGTCTCCAACGACGTTCATTCCATCCATCAAAGGACCTTCAATAACACGTAAAGGAGAACCAATTTTTTCTAAAGCTTCGGCAGTATCTTCGTCAATAAATTCTGTAATTCCTTTAACCAAAGAAATTTCAATACGTTTTTCTAATGGTAACTCACGCCAAGCATCATCTTTCTTTTTCTCTTTTGTAACACCTTTTAGATGTTCAGCAAAATCAATCAAACGCTCTGTCGCATCATCACGTCGATCCAATAAAACATCTTCAACGTGTTCTAATAAATCTTTTGGAATATCATCATAAATCTCAATCATTTCTGGATTGACGATTCCCATATCCATTCCGTGTTTGATGGCGTGATATAAAAACGCTGTGTGCATCGCTTCACGAACTGCATTATTTCCACGGAACGAAAACGAAACATTCGAAACTCCACCCGAAACTAATGCATGTGGAAGATTTTCTTTGATCCATTTAGTTGCATCAAAAAAATCGATTGCATTTCGACGATGTTCGTCCATTCCTGTTGCAACTGGGAAAATGTTCACATCAAAAATGATATCTCTTGGATTGAAATTTACTTCATTCACCAAAATATCATACGAACGTTTTACAATTTCTATTCGGCGTTCATAATTATCTGCTTGACCTTTTTCATCAAACGCCATAACGACTGTTGCAGCACCATAACGCTTAATTTTTTTGGCATGTTCAATAAATAATTCTTCGCCTTCTTTTAAAGAGATTGAGTTGACAATCGCTTTACCTTGAACATTTTTTAGACCAGCTTCGATAATTTCCCATTTCGAAGAATCAATCATAATTGGAACTTTCGAAATATCGGGTTCAGAAGCAATCAAACGTAAATATTTCACCATAGAAGCAACACCATCAAGCATTCCTTCATCCATATTGATGTCGATAATTTGCGCGCCACCATCTACTTGATCACGTGCAACTTGAAGTGCTTCTTCAAATTTTTCTTCTTTGATTAATCGCAAGAATTTTTTAGAACCAGTTACATTTGTACGTTCACCAACGTTTACAAAGTTTGAATTTTCACGTACAATTAAAGGTTCTAATCCAGAAAGTTGAATTTTTACGCCTGACATTCTACATTAATTTTTCGAGGTTCGTATTCTTTTGCTAAATCTGCCATCAATTTGATATGATCTGGTGTAGTTCCACAACATCCACCTAAAATATTTACCAATTTTTTATCCAAGAAGGGTTTGATAAAATCTCGCATCATTTCAGGAGTTTCATCGTATCCACCGAAAGCATTTGGTAAACCAGCATTTGGATATGCGCTCACATAAAATGGAGCTTTTTCGGCTAAAACTTCCAAATATGGAATCAAATCTGTTGCACCTAAAGCGCAATTTAATCCAACTGAAATTAAATCAATATGTTCTAATGAAATCAAGAAAGCTTCGGTTGTTTGTCCAGAAAGCGTACGTCCAGATTTATCTGTAATTGTACCAGAAGCCATTAATGGAACGTTAATACCTGTTTTTTCTATCGCATCTTGAATTCCATAAAATGCAGCTTTTGCATTTAAAGTATCAAAAATAGTTTCAACAAGTAAAATATCGGCACCAGCTTCTAACATTGTTTTTGCTTGACGATAATAAACATTTGCCAATAAATCAAAATCCACATCGCGATAACTTGGATCGTTAACTTGTGGCGAAATAGAGGCAGTTTTGTTCGTAGGACCTAAAGAGCCAACAACAAAACGAGGTTTATCTGGCGTAGAAAACTCTTCACACGCTTCTTTCGCTAAACGAACGGCTTCGTAATTTAATTCATCAACCAAATCAACCATATCATAATCAACCATAGAAATAATATTGGCATTGAACGTATTTGTTTCGATCAAATCCGCGCCAGCAGCCAAATATTCTCTGTGTATATCTTTGATAATTTGCGGTTGCGTTAAAACCAATAAATCGTTATTTCCTTTTAAAGACGTATGAAAATCCTTGAATCGTTCTCCACGATAATCTTCTTCTTGTAAATTATGCTTTTGGATCATTGTTCCCATCGCACCATCTAAAATTACAATACGCTCTTTTAGTATATCGTCTAATTTCATTCTAAATATTTTAAAAGCTTTATGGGAAGAAGTGTGAGGTGAGTCCTTATCTTTCTCTATTTGAGTAGGATTTAGCACCCAACTATACTTTGGGTTGCTAAGATTTCAACGGGCCTATTCCCTCCATCTTTCTTTATAAAGCTATGTGCAAAATTATTTAAAGTATTGAAAATAAAAAAATCAAGATTGAAAAAAACGAGTTTAGAATTTGGTTCATAGAAATAATTTTTGTTTGAAATAGTTCAAAATCTCTAATAGGTCATTTTTGAAATTTATTTTAGAAAATTATTCTTTAAAATGCTATTTTTAAAGAAATAATATTTTAATCAATTGTTAAAACTAATCGTTTTTAGAATATTTTTAATATAAAAAGGTTTTCTTGAAAAAATATTAAGATTTGTTTTTTCTTTTAATTGTATTTTTTAGAAAATTATTTTTACATATTGATATTTATAGAATAAAATTCATAATTTGTGTGTTTTTATTACTAATTACGGAAAATATTAAATTAAAAAGATGAAATTAATTTGGATATATAGAATTCTTTCACCTAAATTTGTCCTCAGAAATAGTTCATTAAAATTTACATTTTATCAAGAAAAGTGGAGGGAAATGGCCCAAAGAAACTTTAGCAACCTGATTAACAAATCAAGGTGCTAAATCCATCCTTATAGGAAAGATGAATAAAAACTACTGTAAACCAATCATTCAATAATATTCTTTATTCAAAATGGTTCAATTGTTTTTATGCGATTGAACCATTTTTTTTCTTCACTTTTCTCTGATAAAAAATTATTAAAACAAAAGAATACATGAAAAAAATAAATATCGGATTGTTCGGATTTGGAGTTGTAGGAGAAGGAATTTACAAGGTTTTAGAAGAAAAACCACAATTGAATGCTGCAATTAAAAAAATTGTGATTAAAGATAATTCTAAACCTAGAAATGCTCCGTCTGAATTATTTTCGACTAATGCGGATGATATTTTAAATGATGATGAAATAAATGTTGTTGTTGAGTTAATTTCGGATGCTGATGCGGCGCATGATATCATTATAAAAGCGTTCAATAAAGGAAAACATGTGGTAAGTGCAAATAAAAAATTGATTGCCGATCATCACAAAGAATTATTGGATTTGCAAGCAAAAAATAATGTTTCTTTTCTTTATGAAGCATCTGTTTGTGGATCAGTTCCGATTATTAGAAATTTAGAAGAATATTTTGATAATGACTTATTGAATTATGTTTCTGGAATTGTAAATGGAACAACAAATTACATTTTGACGAAAATGGCAAATGAAAATGAGTCGTATCAAGATGCCTTAAAAGCAGCGCAAGAAAGTGGTTTTGCAGAAGCTGATCCAACGGCTGATGTAGAAGGTTTTGATGCGTCGAGTAAATTAGCAATTATTACGTTGCATGCTTTCGGTAAAAAGATTGATGTTGATCAAGTTATTCGAAAAGGAATTACTTCGTTGAAAGTGGAAGATTTTAAATACGCGAAAGAAAAAAATTATACTATAAAGTTGATTGCGAATTCTAAAATTAATCATCAAACAGGTGAAATTACATCAACAGTTTTACCAACTTTTGTTGAATTAAATAAAACAATTGCACTTGTAAACAACGAATATAATGGTGTTTTGATTGGAAGTTCGCTTTCGGATGAACAATTTTTGTATGGAAAAGGAGCAGGGCGTTTCCCAACTTCTTCTGCCGTTTTGAGTGATATTTCTGCGTTAAAATATGATTATCAATATTCGATTCGAAAATATGAAAACAAAGAAGAAGGAGTTTTTAATCAAACAGGAAAAAAGAGAATTTACATCGGTTTTGAGAATCAAGCAGATGATGTTTCAAACATTTTTGATGAAATAGAAGAGCGTTATCAAAGTAAAAATTATAATCACATTGTTGGTGTGATTGATATAGAAAAGCTCAAACAAAAAGAGATTATTGAAAATCCAAAACTTTCGATAATTGCGTTTGAGTAAATTTTTGTGATTAAAAAGCCTCAATATTAATTGAGGCTTTTTTGTAAATCTAAAAATCAAGGTTTTTGTAAATACTTTTTCAATAAAAGTTTTAGTGGTTTATTTTTAATTAATCCAGCATAAGTCATTTCAATTTTAAAATTTTTTGAGATTAAAACCCAGTATGGATAACTAATTTGTTCGTTTTTATCAATAAATTCTTCTAAAAATGGGTGAGTTTTTTTATCCGATTTAGGTTCATATTTTTTGTTTAAAAAAATAATTGATTCATTCGTTTCTGCGTCAAATTCTATAAAATAAATGTCGTTGTTCAGAATTTGAAGTAATTCATCATCTTTTTCTAATTGTTTCTTTTGAATCATGCAGTAACTACACCAATTGGTAGAAAAATAAAGCAGAATTGGTTTAGGATTTTCATTAAAAATTGAATTAAATTTTTCTATTGAAATCTGAGCTTGAAGATTCAATGAAGATAAAATGAATATGAAGTACCAGATTTTCATTAGCGTAAATTGTATCGAACACCTATAAAACCTCTTGTTCCCTGCATAGGTGTATAGCTGTAATCATTTGGCTCAAAAATAACATCGTTTCTTCCTTTAGGAGGAGTAACACCATTTCCAGGTTCTCCGAATGGATCCCACCAACGAGCAATAACATCGCCTTTTGGTAAAACATTAAAAATATTTTTTACTCCAACATAGAGTTCAATATTATTTTTAAATAATTTACTTAATTGAATATTGGTAATAAAAGTTGGCTTTGAATATTCAGGTCGATAATCATTTTCTACGCGAGGTAATTTCATTTTGTCATTATAATTGGCGGTTAAATCAATAGTAAAACCTTTTTTGAATGCATAACTTGCTAAGAAATTTCCAGACCATTTCGGTGCGTGATATTGAACTTCTTTTTCGCCATTTTCTTTTTTGTAAACATCCATATAGGTTGCGCCAAGCATTATTTTTAGAGGAAAGTCAAATGTTGCATCTATGTTTAAAGAAACTCCTTGAGATATTGCGTATCCATCTAAATTGTCATAGATAATCTTTGTTTCGTCAGTATCTGTATCAGCAATAATTTTGTTTGTGAAATAAGAATAGAATGTTGTGAAATCAAAGTTTAGAGCTGCAAAAGAAGTTGGTAGTTTGAACACATAATTAATATTTCCATTATATGATTTTTCAGGTTTTAATTCATTCTCAAAAACTACTTGTCTAGCTCCACTTAATGCACGATGATCTTCTGTGAAAACATTCACAACACGAAATCCTGTACCAAAACTTGCTCTTAAAGTATGATGAGATGAAGGTGAAAATTTGTAAGCTACTCTTGGAGAGTGTATTCCTTTATGTGTTTTATCGTAATCAAATCTATAACCAATTAAAAGTTTATTTTCAGTATTCAAAGCCCATTCGTCTTGTACAAAAAAACCAGGAATCGGTGTGTTCATTGGATTATTCTTGATTAGATTATTATCTTCATCATATTCTCCAGTCCCTCTTGTGTTATCATCGTAATAAGTATACTTGAATGAAGTTCCTAAAAGTAAACTATGTTGTCCAATTATTTTATCCCAATAAGCTTGAGCAAAAACAACTTGTTGTTTTCCTTGATACGATTCTGTACCATAAAATGAATTCTGTTGATGAAAATTATAAGAAAATTGAGCCATTATTTTCTCTTTTAGAGGTAATTGATACATTCCTATCGCTTCAAAACGATTTGTCATAATGCTTTCTGCATAAACTTCGTCATTTCCTCTGTGTAGTTTTCTTTTCCAATTCATTTGACCTCCCCATCTATCTTCATATAAATAACGTAAAGCAACCGATGCTGTTCTATTTTCTTGACGTTCAAAATCAAATTTATTGAATAACGTGATGCGATCTTGTAATGTTACATCTGTAAAACCGTCGTTATTTTTATCTTTCTTGTTTCCATATTTAAAGTAATTAAAGCCAAATAAACCATTTACCTTTTCTCCTAAATTATATTTGTATCCACCATCAAGATTGGTTTCCAACCAAGAAGTTGTAAAAGCATCCAAAGATAATTTTGGAGCAGATTTAGGAGATTTGGTAATTACATTAATTATACCTCCCATAGCTTCTGTTCCATAAAGGGAAGATGCTGGCCCTTTTACGACTTCTATTCGTTCAACCAAAGAATTCGGAATTCCGCTCAAACCATAAACTGTAGATAGAGAAGAAACAATTGGCATTCCATCAATTAAAATCATGGTATAAGGACCTTCCATTCCGTTAATATGAATATCACCTGTGTTGCAAACGTTACAATTTAATTGCGGTTGAACACCATTTATTAATTGTACAGCGTCAAATAATGAAGGTGTTGGATTTTTTTGAAAAAACTTCGGTGTATAGATTTCAATTGGAACTGGACTATCAGACTTTCTCACAGCTTTCATTGTTCCTGTAACTACAATCTCATCTAAATTTTCTGAAGGATCTTTTACATAAATAGAATCTTTTTGTTCCTGAGCATATGATAGAATGGAGGTTAAAGCAATGAATAAATAAAATGTTGTTTTCATATCAAGTGAAATTTATAATCAAATTAAAAAGTTAGACAAATCTAACAAAAATATTATTAAAAATGAATTATTAAATTTTACTTAATTTTCAACTATATTTGTTTCTATGAATTCATTGGTCGAAGAAAATTACCTAAAAGCATTATTTCATCTTTCTGAAAATGGAAAAGGAGAAGTGAATGTGAAGGATTTGAGTAAGCATTTGGAAATAAAAATGCCTACTGTAAATAGTATGATGAAAAAATTAGCTGAAAAAGAATTGGTGATTTATGAATCGTATAAACCACTTCGGTTATCTGATAAAGGAATTTTAAAAGCTTCTTTGATTGTAAGAAAACACCGATTGACAGAGATGTTTTTGGTAGATAAAATGGGATTTGGCTGGGAGCAAGTGCATGAAATTGCTGAGCAAATAGAACATATTCAAAGTTCAATTTTTTTCGATAAAATGGACGAATTATTGAATTTTCCTAAATTCGATCCGCATGGTTCTCCAATTCCAGATAAAAACGGAAAAATAGAAATTATCAATTACAAAAAGTTGGCAGAATTTAAAGAAGGTGACAAAGTAGAAATATGTGCTGTCATTGGTTCTTCTGATGAATTTTTGAAATATTTGAATTCAAAAAATATTCATTTGAATGATGAAATTGAAATCATTTCAGTCGAAGATTTTGATGGAACAATGAAAGTTAAATTTCTAAAATCAAATGAAATTGAATCATTTAGTAATCATGTAACTTCAAGATTGTTAGGTAAATAATGGTTTTGCAGTTTTTTTTATCAATCGCCTTAATTTTCTATTTTTTAGGATTTGGATTTTTATTCCAAAAAATTTTCCCTCGAATAAATTCAACTATATCGTTTACAGTTATAAATGGAATGATAGGTGTTGGGTTGATAAGTTTTTTCGTCGCATTTTTTCTTCCATTAAATTTTACATACGAAGTAGTATTAATTTCAATTGCGATTCTATCATTAATTTATCATAGAAACGAAGTGAAGCGAAGTTTGTTGAAACTGAAAAATATATCACGATATTTTTATGCTTTTATTTTTGTTGGATTGTTGGTTGCCGTTACGTATCCTTTTATTTTAGATCATTTCGGGTATTATATTCCGACAATAAAATGGCTTGATTTTGCTGGTTTTGTAAAAGGGCTTTCTAATTTTGAATGGGTTTTGGCGCAAAATAGTTTTTGGCATATTTTGCAAGCTTCTATTAACGAAACATTGGATATTTATTATCGATTAAATTTTTGTTTATTTTTAATCTTCAATCTCTATGTTTTCGAATTGAAGCAAAAAAAACTTCTCATTTTTAATCTCCTTTTTTTATTTTTTCTAAATACTCCTTCACCAGATCTTCCTGTTTTTGTTCTTACGATTCTATTAATCAACGAATATTTACGTTATAAAAATAAAGCATCTGATTACCTTTTTTACGCTGCTATTTTATTTGTAATTAAACCAATAAGTATTGTATTAATTTTATTTTTTGGAATTGAATATTTAAGAAATAAAGAATACAAAAATTTAAAAGACAAGAATTTATTTTTACTTATTTTTATTGCTTTATTATTTTGTTGTAAAGGAGTTATTGTTTCTGCAAATCCTTTGTTTCCTTTAGAATTTTCTTCAATAAAAGGTTTGAAATGGGCTTCACCGCATCATTTATATGAATTATCTGCACAGAACGGTAAATTTATTCCACTTAAAGATTCGTTTACTTTTGAAGAAGTAGTAAGAATGAATACAACTGAATATTTTCAAGCTATTTTTTTTCAATCATCTTCTCGAACAATAATTTTTCTTTTAATTATTTGTTTAACAATTTTCAATTTGTTAATAGGCTTCTATAAAAAGAATTATTTTATAAAATCGTTAATATTCTGTTGTATAGTGAAATTATTAATAATATTAATTTTTTCTAATCAATTTAGATTTTTATTAGATGTATTAATTATTGATTTATTAATTATGTTTAAGTTAGTTAACACAAAAATATTCAATAAATATTCAGAATTATTAAGTTTAATATTTGTATATATTACTTCATTTATTTTAATATTTTCTATTTTTAAAGGTGATTATTTCAAAAATATTAAATCATTTTCTTATATGAGAAGTATAAATTTTGATCAAATTTTAATTCCAGGAAATTATAAAGAAACTGAATTGAACATTAATAATTTAAAAATAAGTAAAACCAAATTAGAAAAATTTCTACAATATCAAATTTACCTACAACAAATCGATTCTACTGATGTAAGAAAAGGCTTTTATTTTGAAAAAATGGACAGAAAAAGAGAGAAGATTTTAAACATTTTGAAAGAAGAACAAAAAAAGCAAGTTAAATAACTTGCTTTACTATTATTCTGCTTTTCCTTTTATTCTGAAAATTTTTCGAGAAGAAACCGGATCGTTAGATGTGATTGTTACGGATTTATTAAAATCTCCAGTCACAGAACCACTTGAATATTTAACGGTAATATCCGCAGATTTTCCTGGTTCGATAGGTGTTGTAGGATATTCTGGAACTGTACATCCACAAGATCCAACAACGCTTTTAAGGATTAAAGGTTTATCACCTGAGTTGGTTACTTTCATCTTAGCTGTTACTTCAGTATTCAACTTTATATTTCCAAATTGAATTTCTTCTTTTTCTAAACTAAGTGTTTGAGCAAATAAACTTGTAACGCCTAAAGCAAAAGCACCTAAAAACATTAATTTTTTCATGACGATAATTAATTTATAATCAAATGTACAAAAGAATTTTACTTTAAATAAAATTACTTTCGAATTTATTAAAAAAACATTCCAATTTTATAATATATATTTAATATACTAGGCAGTTTAAGGCAGATTATGTAAATTTGCCCAAATTTATTTTAAGTCATATATAAATAATGGAAATCGCATCTAAATATACGCCAACGGAAGTTGAAGGAAAATGGTATGAATACTGGATGGAGAAGAAGTATTTTAAATCTACTCCAGATGAAAGAAAAGCTTACACAATAGTCATTCCACCACCAAATGTAACAGGGGTCTTACACATGGGACATATGTTAAATAATACGATTCAGGACGTTTTAATTCGTCGTGCACGTATGCGTGGATTCAATGCTTGTTGGGTACCAGGTACAGACCATGCTTCGATTGCTACGGAAGCGAAAGTTGTTGCGAAATTAAAAGAAGAAGGTGTTTCTAAATTTGATATTGGTCGTGAAGAATTTCTTAGTCATGCTTGGGATTGGACGCATAAGCATGGTGGAATTATTTTAGATCAATTAAAAAAGTTAGGAGCTTCTTGCGATTGGGATCGTACAAAATTTACGATGGATCCAGATTTATCTGAATCTGTTCAACGTGTTTTTGTTGATTTATATAACAAGGGATTAATTTACCGTGGATACCGTATGGTAAACTGGGATCCAGAGGCGAAGACAAATATTTCTGACGAAGAAGTTATTCATGTTGATAAAAATGGAAAATTATATCATTTAAAATATCAAGTTGACGGAACTGATCAATATATTGTTGTAGCGACAACTCGTCCTGAAACAATTTTTGGTGACTCTGCAGTTTGTATCAATCCAAATGACGAGCGATACGAATGGTTGAAAGGAAAACAAGTTATTGTTCCAATCGTTGGTCGTAAAGTAAATATTATCGAAGACGAATATGTTGACATCGAATTTGGTACAGGATGTCTTAAAGTTACGCCTGCGCACGATGTAAACGATTACGAATTAGGTAAAAAACATAACTTAGATTTCATTGATATTTTTACAGATGATGCAAAATTGAATGATTTAGGATTAAATTATGCTGGATTAGACCGTTTCAAAGCGCGTAAAGAAATCGAAAAAGAATTAGAAGAAAAAGGTTTACTTGAAAAAGTAGAAAATTATAATAATAAAGTTGGTACATCTGAAAGAACAGGAGCGGTGATTGAGCCTAAAATCTCTAATCAATGGTTCTTGAAAATGACAGATTTAGCTAAACCAGCTTTAGATAATGTAATGAATGATACGATTAAATTTCATCCTGCGAAATTTAAAAATACGTATCGTAATTGGATGGAAAATGTAACAGATTGGAACATTTCTCGTCAATTATGGTGGGGACACCAAATTCCTGCATTTTTCTATGGTGATGGAAACGAAGATTTCGTTGTGGCTTTAACAAAAGAAGAAGCTTTACCATTAGCACAAGAAAAAACAGGAAATGCTGCATTAACTATTGAAGATTTACGTCAAGATGAAGATGCATTAGATACTTGGTTTTCTTCTTGGTTATGGCCAATTTCTGTTTTCAACGGAATTAATGAGCCAGAAAATGAAGAAATCAATTATTATTATCCAACACAAGATTTAGTAACTGGTCCAGATATTATTTTCTTCTGGGTAGCGCGTATGATTGTGGCTGGATATGAGTATCGCAACGAATTACCTTTCGAAAATGTATATTTTACAGGAATTGTTCGTGATAAACAAGGACGTAAAATGTCGAAATCGTTAGGAAATTCACCAGATCCAATCGAATTGATGAACGAATACGGTGCAGATGCAACGCGTATGGGAATGTTGTTAACGGCGCCTGCTGGGAATGATTTACCTTTCGATGTTGATTTGTGTTTACAAGGACGTAATTTCGCCAATAAAATTTGGAATGCTTTCCGTTTAATCAAAGGTTGGGAAGTTAAAGAAGATTTAGTACAAACTTCTGCTCAAGCAAAAGCGGTTGAATGGTTCGAAAATAAATTCCAACAAACATTAGCAGATATCGAATATAATTACGATCAATATCGTTTATCTGATTCATTGATGGCGATTTATAAATTGATTTGGGATGATTTCTGTTCTTGGTATTTAGAAGCGATTAAACCTACTTTTGGTGAGCCAATTGATGCAAAAACTTATGCTGTAACTATTTCTTATTTAGAAAATGTATTGAAAGTTTTACATCCATTTATGCCTTTCTTAACAGAAGAAATTTGGCACTTAATTGCAGAAAGAACAGAAAACGAAGCCTTGATTATTTCTAAATATCCAGAAGTAACATCTTTTAACGAAGAAATTATCAAGAATTTCGAAAATACAAAAGAAGCAACTACGGCAATTCGTGGATTACGTTCAGAAAAAGGAATGTCGCCAAAAGAAGCTTTAGAAGTTTTTGCTGAAGATCAAGCTGCGAACGAAATTTATGTTGATGTTTTCTCTAAATTAGGAAATGTTTCTAATTTCAATACAGGAGATAAACCAGAAAAAGGTTTTGCTTTTCGCGTTGGGACGCTAGAATTTATGGTTCCGATGTCTGATAATATCGATATTGAAGCTGAACGCGAGAAATTACAAAAAGAGTTGGATTACAACCAAGGTTTCTTAAATTCTGTTCGTAAAAAATTATCAAACGAAAAATTTGTTGCTGGTGCGCCAGAACAAGTAATTAATGCAGAACGCAAAAAAGAGGCAGATGCTTTAGAAAAAATTGCACAAATTGAAGAACAATTAGCTTCATTGTAATTTTTTTATCAAAATAAAATTTAAAAACCACTTCATTTGAAGTGGTTTTTTTTAGTTGTAATATTCGTACTCTACTTTAAAATAATTATTTCCCTTTTCATCTTTTCCTACAATTAAAATAGGAAAATTATCTTTATCATACGTGTAAGTATAAGTTACAATTCTATTAGGTTCTGCATTTGATAAACTCCAATATTGCGTTTCTTTAACTACATTATTTTCACTATAAGAATGCATAAATTGATTTTGAAGAATTCTAATTACTTCTTGAGAATTTTTGTAAGGACTATTTGATTTGTCGAATTCATATAAATTTTTCATCCCATCACTAAACCAACTTCCAAATGTTTTGTCAATAACGGATGTAATATTATTATTTGTATAAGAATAAATTGCATTTTGATCTCCATTACATGCACTACCGTTGCTACAAACAATTTCTTTATTAAACTTACCTAAGTTGTTGTAATAATATTCATTACGTTGTGTAATAGTACCAGACTCAACAGTTTGTGTATAAGCTAACTTATTTCCGTTGTAAAATAAATTTAATGTGCTATTTTCAAGAGGATTTGTAGCGCCATTGTATTCTACTGTAATTAAATTATCATTTGTATCATACTTATAAGTTGAAATCATTCCATTTGTATAATTTACATTTAGTAATTTTTTGTAATCTTTATCATAAATAAAGGTTCCTTCGCTTACATCCTGTGTTTCTGTTCCATTTATAAATTCATAGCCAGTAGATTTGATTTTTTTAATTACCTTTTTTTCATTGTTTGAAGTTAGATCACCATTATCATCATTTTTACAAGAAGTAAAAATAGAAGTTGAAATAATTGATAGCAGTAATAATTTTGTAAAGTTTGTTTTCATAGTATTTTTATAATAATTGCAAATATATAAAAGCTAAACTATTAAATCGGATTAAGATCTTTTATGATATGAATCTTATTCTATTTTGAGTAAACCATAAACTATAATTCATTAAATTTGCAAACCTTTTTAAAAAGAATTAATGCAGTATTTAGAACTACTTTTAATCGGAATTTTCACAGCTTTTATTGGATCGTCCATTCCTGGATTGTTGAATATGACGGTGGTGAAAATTGGGAAACAAGAAGGAGTAAAAAGTGCATATACTTTTATGTCTGGAACTGCGGTAACGATAGCAATTCAGGTTTATTTAGCAATTTTTCTAGCAAAATTTATTGATTTTAATGAAGAAGTTACCAAAATTTTTAGGGAAGTTGGATTAGCTGTTTTTGTAATTATTACGATTTATTTTCTCTTTTTTGCGAAGAAACAAGATCAAAAAAAGAAGAATAAAAAGCTAAAACAACAAGGTGATGTAAAACAAAAAAATAAATTCATTTATGGATTATTGTTATCTGCTATAAATGTTTTTCCAATACCTTTTTATGTGTTTTTAAGCGCAACGTTGGTTTCGTATAATGTTAATGTTTTTGGACAGCCAAACAGCTCAGTTTTTGCTTTAGGAGTTGTTATTGGTTCGATGATTATTTTTGGTCTATATCTGAAATTTTTTAACTCTAAATCGGAAGAAGATTCATTTATTTTAAAGAATATCAACTATGTAATAGGAGGAGTGACGAGTGTGATTTCTTTGTTAACGATTTATCAACTTTTTCAATAAAAATTTAATTCAAATTTTGCTTTGGATGCGAGTATTTAATCAAGTATTCCATCACTTCATCACATTCTTTTCCTTCTAAAATATAACTCAAAATATCCTCGATTAATTCATCAATAATTTGTGGATTAAACTCAAATTTTTTAGCTAAATCAATGCAAATTGCCTTTTCATTTTGATGAATATTCAAATCTACAACCATTAATAAAACAGCGTCGTATAACAAAGAAAGTCGATCTGTAAATGTTTTAGGCAACGTAAAATAAAACTTCGTGTTTTCGTTCAAAATATAACTTACATCTTTGGCGGAAAGCTCATGAAATTTGGCAATATCAGAGATAATTTGAATCTCTTTTTCATTCAAATTGCCATCACTTTTACCAATAATAAATAAATTTTTGATGTGATTTAATTTATCAACCAAAGTAAGATTATTTTTCATTTGTTGCTTTTTGGGATTAAAAATACTCAAAATAGTAGTAAATTAACGTTCAAATTTTTTCATGTGTCAGATTTTAAAACGAAAATAGATGAGATTTATGATAAGCAATGTGAGAATAAAGTAAATATTCGTCATCTTACTGTTTATCAGCGGAAAGAAAGTCTGAAAAACTTAGAAAATTCAATTCTAAATCATCGTGCCGAAATAGAAGATGCATTGTTTTTGGATTTAAGAAAATCTAAAATAGAATCTGATTCTACCGAAATATTTCCTGTTTTAGCTGAAATTCGATTATTTCGAAAGAATTTGAATCGTTGGACAAAAGCGAAAACAGTTTCAAATAATTTACTTTTTTTCGGTTCAAAAGCGCAAATTCAACCGGAAGCTTTGGGAAATTGTTTGATTATTTCGCCTTGGAATTATCCTTTTCAATTGTGTTTGGTGCATTTAGTTGCTTGTATTTCGGCTGGAAATACAACAATTCTTAAACCTTCGGAGTTTTGTCCGAATGTTTCAAAAGTTCTTAATAAAATTATTTCTGAAGTTTTTGAAGAAAATCATGTCGCGATTATCGAAGGAGAAATTGAAGAAACGACTTATTTGTTAACTAAAAAATTTGATCATATTCATTTCACAGGTTCGCCAAAAGTGGGTAAAATTGTGATGCAAGCAGGAGCAAAGCATCTTTCTTCGGTGACGTTGGAGTTAGGAGGAAAGTCGCCTTTGATTATTGATGGAACAATTCCAATGCAAGAAGTGGTTGAAAAAGCAGTTTGGGGAAAATTGATAAATTTTGGTCAAACATGTATTGCGCCAGATTATATTTTGATTAAAAAAGAATTTCAAGAGCAATTTATAAATATGTTTATTGAACATATAGAAAAAGTCTTTGGAAAAAATCCTTCACAATCGAAAGATTTGGCAAGAATTGTAAATCTTCAAAATTATAATCGATTAAAAAACTTGATTGAAAATGCAATAGAAAATGGTGCAAATTGTCCTTTCGGAAATGAATACATTGAAGCTGAATTGTACATTAAACCAACTTTATTGACAGATATTCCATTTGATGCAAAAATCAATGAAGAAGAAATATTTGGACCAATTTTTCCGATTTATACATTTAAAGAAATAAATGAAGTAATTGAATCTATTAGTCAGAAAGAAAAGCCTTTAGCGTTATATATCTTTTCGAAAAATTTTATTTTTATTAATAAAATTAAGAATGAAACTTCATCTGGTTCTGTGGTAATTAACGAAACATTGGTGCAGGTTTTACATCCAAATTTGCCTTTTGGCGGAGTTAATAATTCTGGAATTGGAGCTTCAACAGGTTATGCTGGCTTTAAAGATTTTTCGCATATGAAACCTATTTTAAAAGTCAATCGATTTTTATCGCCGTCAAAATTTCTCAATTATCCCTATAATTCTACAACTCAAAAGGTAATTGATTTTTTGATGAAATATTTTTAAATCTCGGTTCAACGATTTAATTTTATATTTGTTTTATACAACAATCAACGTTATTTTTGTAGTTAAATCTTATAGAATTGTTATCAAAAAAGACAAAATACGGACTAAAAGCGATGGCTCATTTGGCCAGACAAGAAAGTAACAAACCAGTTTTAATTGGGCAAATTTCTGAAACAGAAGTTATCCCTAAAAAATTCTTGGAAGCTATTTTATTGGATTTAAAAAAGTTAGGCTTCGTCAATTCGAAACAAGGAAAAGGAGGTGGATATTATTTGGCGCGCGATGCGAAAGATATCAGTTTAGCTTCTTTGATTCGTGTTTTAGAAGGGCCGATCGCGCTTTTGCCTTGTGTAAGTAAAAATTACTACGAAAAATGTGATGATTGCCCTAACGAAGGCGTTTGCACATTGAATAAAGTGATGGTTGAATTGAGAGATTCGACTTTAGAAATTCTTGAAAATAAATCTTTAGAAAGTTTAAAATAAATCTTTAGCCTGAGTTTTTCAGGCTTTTTTATTGGGAAATTTTATAAAAGTGAAGAGAAAAAGTATAACTTTTTTTCGAGAATTCTTCCTAATTTCGAACATTTACATTTCATGAAAAATAAATCTATACAAGAAGAGTTTAAAGAACTTTTAGATCAACATTCTTTTTCTACGCATCGCTATTTATTGGCGATTAGTGGAGGAATTGATAGCATGGTTTTGTTAGATTTATTTCGTCAAACTGCTGCAAATTTTCAGGTAGGACATTGTAATTTTCAGTTGCGTGAAGAAGACGCAAATGGTGATGAAATGTTTGTGAGAGAATATTGCGGAAAATATAATATTCCGTTTCATTCGGTTCGTTTTGATGTTGCAGCTTATCAGAAAACAGGAAATTATTCGGTCGAAATGGCTTGCAGGAATTTGCGTTATGAATGGTTTAAGCAAGTTCAAAAACAAAATCGTTTGGATGTTTTGGTGACAGCGCATCATTTGGATGATAATATCGAAACATTTTTGATTAATCTTTCTCGTGGAACAGGTTTGAAAGGTTTGGTCGGAATGCAAATTGATAATGGAAAAATTTTTCGTCCACTTTTGAATCTTACGAAAAATGATTTGTTGGAATATGCAAAATCAAATGAAATTAATTGGCGAGAAGATTATACGAATGCGACGGATGATTATACCAGAAATAAGATTCGTCATCACATTACGCCAATACTAAAAGAGCTTCATCCGCAATTTGATGAGAATTTTTTGTCAAGTTTAAATCATATCAACGATAATTATCAAATTGTACAAAATAAAGTTGAAGAAATTAGAAGTGACTTATTTTCAGGATATAATCCGATTGAAATTGAAATTTCTGCATTAAAAAAACTTCAACCATTAGAAACATTTTTACATTATTTGTTCGAAAAATATGGATTTTCGTCGAGCAAAGAAATTTTGAAATTTTTAGATGCAGAAACGGGAAGTGAAATAAAATCAGCAACTTATCGATTAATTAAAAATCGAGAAAATTTGTTGTTGCAAAAAATAGAAGAAGAAAATGAAGATGAATTAACGATTTTTGATGAGTTAATTGAAATCAATTCGTTAAATTTGAAGTTCGTGAAATCGATAAATCCACACGAAAACGCTACTGAAATAGTAGACTTTACATCAATTTTGTTTCCACTTAAACTTAGAAAAGTAAAAGAGGGAGATTTCTTTTATCCAATTGGAATGAAAGGTCAAAAAAAATTGTTGAGTAAGTTTATGAAAGATTTGAAACTTTCTAAGTTAGAAAAAGAGAAGGTTTGGTTGCTTTGTGACCAAAAAGATCAAATTATTTGGGTGGTAAATCATCGTTTGGATGAACGTTTCAAAACGACAGAAACAAGTAAAAACTTTTTAAACATTACAGTATGTTAAAGAAACTTTGGATACTTTTTTTGTTTCCAATTTTAGTCAACGCACAATTATTTAGTCCTGCAAAATGGTCGAGTTCGGTGAAGGAGGTTGGACAAAATGAGTTTGAAATCGAGGTAACAGGAAAAATTGATAAAGGTTGGCACCTTTATTCAATGAAACATCCTGATGGAGGAATTGGAATTCCAGCAAGTGCATCATTTAAACCAGCTGCAAATGCAAAATTGGTTGGAGGTACGCGAGAAGTTGGAAAACGTATAGATAAATACAGCCAAATTTTTGAACAAGATGAAAAATATTACGAAAATCAAGTAAAATTTGTTCAAAAAGTGAAAGTTTCAGGTGATAAACCTGTAAATGTATCGTATACAATAGAATTTCAGATGTGTGATGCTGAACGTTGTTTGCCACCAGATGAAACAAGTGGAACGATAAAATTAACGCCTTCTACAAAAGTTGAAGAAACGAAAGAAGAGGCAAAGCCAGCAGATGCTACAGAAGCAAAAGATACAGTTGCAGTAACTGAAATTACGCAAGATTCTGTTCAAGAGGGTTCTATAGCGGTTGTTGCGGCAACACAAGATACAATCAAAAAAGTTGACGACTCTTTATTAGCAGATAACGAAAAGAAAAATAATGGTTTATTAAAAATCTTTTCTTTAGGATTTTTAGGTGGATTAGCGGCGTTATTAATGCCTTGTATTTTCCCAATGATTCCTTTGACAGTAAGTATGTTTACAAAACAAAGTAAATCGAAAGGAGAAGGAGTTGGTAAAGCATTTATTTATGGATTATCAATTATTGTTATTTATGTTGCATTAGGTTTATTGGCGACAGTTATTTTTGGACCATCAGTCCTAAATGAAATGTCAACAAATCCGTGGGTGAATTTAGCATTCTTTGCGATTTTTATTGTATTTGCAATTTCATTCTTCGGAGCTTTCGAATTGACATTACCAAGCAAGTGGGTAAATGCTGCTGATAAAGGTGCTGATAAAGGTGGATTAATCGGAATCTTCTTTATGGCATTCACATTAGCATTAGTTTCATTTTCTTGTACAGGACCAATTATCGGTTCGTTATTAGTTCAAGCGACGCAAGGAGGGAACTATTATTCGTTAATCGTAGGAATGTTCGGATTCTCTTTAGCATTAGCGATTCCATTTACATTATTTGCAATGTTCCCAGGATGGTTAAATTCAATGCCAAAATCTGGAGGATGGTTAAATACAATCAAAGTTTCATTAGGATTTATTGAATTAGCTTTTGCCTTGAAATTTTTATCAAATGCTGATTTAGTTTGGCAAATGAACTGGCTACCAAGAGAAATTTTCTTAGCATTTTGGATTGCAATTTTTATCTTCTTAGGATTATATCTTTTAGGTAAATTTAGATTAGAATTAGATTCACCTGTACAAACAATCGGTGTTCCGAGAATGTTATTTGCATTGATTTCAGTATCATTTGCGATTTACATGATTCCAGGTTTATGGGGAGGACCATTAAAATTATTAAGTGGTTTAACACCTCCAATGACATATTCTGAAGCACCACGAGGTTTCCACGAAGGTGTAGGTGGTGGACAAGCGACAGCTAAATTTGATGATCCTAATATGGTTGCTGGACCTCATGGAATTCCTGCATTCAAAGATTTTGATCAGGCTGCGGCTTATGCAACGAAAGTTGGAAAACCAATGTTATTAGATTTCACGGGACATGCATGTGCAAACTGTCGTAAAGTTGAAGAACGTGTTTGGAGTGATGAACGTGTGAAGAAGATTTTGGCTGAAGATGTTGTTTTAGTTTCGTTATATGTTGACGAAGCAAAAGAATTACCAGAAGATCAAAAAGTATTTTCGAAAGCATTAGATCGTAATTTGAAAACAGTAGGTAACAAATGGACTTCTTTCGAAATTGAACATTTTAATGCAAATGCACAGCCTTATTATATTTTGGTTGATAAAGATTTGAATCGTTTCTCAAAACCTTTAGAAGCTGAACTTGATGTAGAAGTTTACTTAAAATGGTTACAAGATGGAATCGCGAAGTATAAAGCGAAATAATTATCTTTATATATAGAAATAAAAACTCCCGCATTTGCGGGAGTTTTTTGTTTCACTCAATTCGTTTCAATAAATATCAATTATCTTTCAACTTTTCAGAGATTTTATATTCATTTTGAAAATTCATAACTATTTTTATTCTCTAGACTTTTAGTGTAAAATAGTTTATTATAGTTACTTAATCTATATGTTTTAGTTTCAAGTTTTTTATTAAAATAGAAGCCAAGAATTTGATTGTTCTTATAAATTTCTAAACAAAAAAATCCCTCAATTTCTTGAAGGATTTAAATATTATTTGATCGAAAAATTAATTACAACCATTCGTCATCATCTTCTGAATCTTCTAATTCAGCATCGATGAATTGAATATAAAATGCAACAATTTCTCCTTTTTCATTGTAACCAAAGTAAGCAGGGTAGATTCCTTCTCCAAAACCAGCTTGAAAAATTGGCGATTTGAATTCTGTATTTGGAATTGTCCAATTGATCCAATCTCCTTCTTCTGACTGATATTTTGGGTTATTTTTAGCGTTCTCTACGAATAATGCATTGAAATAATCATCGTATAAATTTACATCACCTTTGCTTTCGAATTCATCAATAAATTTTACAAAAGAATCTTTTGCTTCTGCATCAACAATTGTAGCTAAACCACTTTCGATAGAAAAACCAAAATATTCTCCTTCTTGTAATTCGTCAATCAACTCAATCCCTTTCATTGCTTCTTCGTAACGAACAGGTTTTTCGTTTGTAAAAGCAACTTTGATACAACCAATCAAATTCTCAACGTCACCATCGTCTTCAAATTTTACGATGCTTGCAGTTACAGGAAAATTACCTTTTGGCGTTTCAAGGAAATAAGGATCTTTATCCATTGATAAATATTCTCCCAAAGGATCA
The DNA here is from genome assembly GCF_013488205.1 of Empedobacter falsenii. Lineage (NCBI taxonomy): Bacteria > Pseudomonadati > Bacteroidota > Flavobacteriia > Flavobacteriales > Weeksellaceae > Empedobacter > Empedobacter falsenii. The sequence goes on from NZ_CP040908.1 coordinate 1,848,436, forward strand.
TTTACAAAGATTTTACCTGATGGTAAAGAAACTTCTCCCATTTCGATTTGGTCGATTTCTACACCTCCAATTTCTTTATCTGTAAAATATTTTTCTAAATCATTAGGAGCTAAAGTGAATTCTCTTTTAGATTCCCAAGTTTTTAACCATTCTGCTGTTGGTTGCATAAATTATTGTTTTTAAGTGGTACAAAATTACATTAAATAATGAGAGTAACTCAACTTTTATATGTTAGTGAAAAATTAAATTATCTTAATTTTTTTCTCAATTCGTTCTTATCAATATCATATTCTAAATGCATGATCGAAATTAAATCATCTTCAGAAAGTAAATTGTTTTTGTAATATTGAATTAAAAATGATTCGATTTTAGAAAATTCATTTAACGATTTTTGTAAAAAATAAGCTTCAACAAATTGATTATCTTTTGTTTTTAATGTAATCAAATTACTAATTCCGTGCGAACCTTCTGGATTTTCGAACTCACCAAATTCCTTTACAGCTTTTCCTTTGTAATCTTCATTATCAATGACAATAGAAAACAAATCGTTGATTGAAAAAGTTTGATCCTTTACAGAAATTGTATCTTTTGTAAATGTCAATTTTCCATCAAAATTACCTTTCAATTCTGCCGAAGGTCGCTTAAAATAACCATTCCAATAAGCAACAGCTGTTGCTAAAAGCCCAATAAAAATGTAATAATACGTTTGATTTTTGAACACTTTCAGTTCCAAAAACACAAAACTAATTACAGTAACGGCGAGAAATGATAAGATGACTTTTGCAATCTGTTTATTATTTTTTTTAGGTTTTTCTGGTACAAAAATTTCAAAACTATAACTATCCATGTGCTATTTCTTTACGAACTCTACTTAAACTTTCGGGTGTGATGCCTAAATATGAAGCGATCATCCATTGCGGTATGCGAGAGAGTTGGTTGGGATAAAGACGCATAAATTCTAAATAACGAGTCTTTGCAGATGCACCAAGTAACAAATTAATACGATCTTGTAAACTACGCACATGATTTTGAATTAATTTATTTTGAGCAGCTAAATAATTTGGATTTAATCGAGTGATTAAATCATTCAATTTTTCATTCAATAAAATAACGGTAGAATCTTCTATTGCTTGAATATAAAATTTTGATTGTTGCTTACAAAAAGCACTATTTCTATCACTTACAATCCAATTTTCTGTACCAAATTGCAAGACATGTTCTTTTCCATTTTCATCTATTGTATAAGAACGAATAACGCCAGATTCAACAAAAAAATAATCTTCGGAATATTCGCCAGGTTCTAAAATAAATTCATTCTTTTTGATGTGTTTTACCACCAAAAATTTTTCAATTTCTGCCCATTGTTCTTCTGTCAGATCAATAATATTTGATAAATGTTTTTTATAATTTTCCATATGTATAGGAGTATGCAACAAATTTAAGAGAAATTAATCAATAAAATTGTATCAATATTTGTTACAATTAAAAAATTTGTACTAAATTTGTCCCATCGATATAGAGAAATGAATAATTTAAGATTTGCAACGGCGATTCATATTTTAGTTTTGACTGAAAAATTCAAGGGACAATTAATAACTTCTGATTTTATTGCGGGAAGTATTAATGTGAATCCTGTTGTGGTTCGTCGTGAGATTAAATTCTTGAAAGAAGCAGGTTTCATCGATTCGAAAAAAGGGAAAGAAGGAGGAATTTACTTAGTTAAAGATTCTGCTGATATTTTGTTAGGCGATGTCTATAAAATTGTCAATCAAGAAAATGTTTTTGGAAGAATGAATCATACCAATCCAGAATGTCCAGTTGGTAAACAAATGAATAACAATCTTGAAAAATTATTTGATGATGCTGAATCAGAGTTGATTAAGTCGTTAAATCATAAAACTTTAAAGCAATTTTGTGATGAATTTCAGTAAAATTTTTTATCTTTAAATGTAACAAAATTAATTACAATATAAAATTAAATAAAATGAGAGTAGCAGTAATTGGAGCAACAGGTTTTGTAGGCTCACATATTGTAGAAGAATTGGTAAACAGAAATCAATCTATCAAAGCATTTGCGCGAAATACAGACAACGTTTTGGATAGTAAAAACGTAGCTAAAGTGGCATTAGATGTAAACGATGTGCAAGCTTTGGCGACAGATTTGAAAGGTGCTGATGTGGTTGTAAGTGCTTTTAATGCAGGTTGGACAAATCCAAATATTTATGAAGATTATTTGAAAGGCGCAAAAGCAATTGAAGAAGCAACTAAATTGGCTGGTGTAAAACGTTTGATTGTTGTTGGTGGAGCGGGAAGTCTGTATGTGAATGATAAAAAAGAACTGCAAATTGTAGACGCGCCAGATTTTCCTGAGCAAATAAAACAAGGCGCTTTGGCTGCGAGAGATTATTATAATATCTTGAAACAAGATAATGAGTTGGATTGGACAATGTTTTCTCCAGCGCCAGAAATGCATCAAGGAACTTCTGGAGAGCGAAAAGGTACGTATCGTTTAGGGAATGATGTACCTGTTTTCAATGCAGAAGGTCGTAGTATTTTGTCTGTGGAAGATGTTGCAGTGGTGATTGCAGATGAAATTGAAAATGCCAATCATATAAAAAGTAGATTTACAGCAGCTTATTAAGGTGTTTGAATAAATTTATAATAAAATTATTTTTATAGGACAATTTTTTGTTTTTGGTACGGTTTGTGAAAAACAGATAGCAAATACAAGAATAATGAAATTGTCAATCGCAATAGGATGTTTAATTCTAAGTTTAGGATTTGTTCTAATATGCTCTTTTCTAAATCTTGGTGTATTTTTTAATCAACTGCTTGGAGTAGTTTTTCTGTTCTGTAGTTTGTTTATGGGATATTTAGGTTTTGTCAATTTATTTGACTACCTAAATCATTCAAGATTAGTAAATAAAGGAGTAAAAGTAAAAGCACATATTATTGAAATAAAAAGAGGTTTATTAGGAGAAAATCATTTGCCAGACTATATAGTTGAAGTTTTTTATAAACATCCAAATACTGAAAAAATTTATTATACAGAATTTGAATATTTTGGAGATGTTAACGCAAGTGAGAATCTAAAGAAAGGAAAAGAGGTTGATATTTTAATCGATCCTCAAAATCCAGAAAATATTTATTATAAAAATGTAATTTAAAAAGGCTGTCCTAACAAATAAGACAGCCTTTATTATTTTTATTCGGATAAAAACTATTGTTTGATATACGTTTTATTTCCATTGTCATTGATGTAGTATTTTCCACCTTTTGGTCCTACATAAACTTTGTGCCCATTGTAAGTACCTGCAGTGGTAGTTTTAGCTACAGTCGTTTTCTCCACTTTTTTTTCTGAAACTACTTTTTTATCAGTTGTACCTTTAGGGGTAACTTCAGTTTTCTTAGTTGTGGTTACTTTTACATCCTTTTTAGCATCTGTTCCTTTTTTATCTGCTGATGCTTTAGTTGTTGTTTTTACTGTTTCTGTCTTAGTTGCTTTTGTTGGAGTTTTTGTTTGAGCAAATGCTACAGATGATCCAGTAAAAGCAAATAAGCTAAGCGCGATAGCTGTTTTTTTAATTAAATTCATAGTGATTTTGTTTTGAATTGTTATTTATATTCAGTTAAAATTTCTATTCAATATTAAACAAATTATCATCCAAAACAATAAGAATAAACTTAAGATTAGCTTAAGAAAAATTATTTTAAATGATCCAATAACATTTCTGCTGTCGCTGGGTTTGTAGCTAATGGAATATTGTGTACATCGCACAGTCTCAATAACATATTTACATCTGGTTCGTGCGGATGTTTTCCCATCGGATCTCTAAAAAAGAAAACCATATCTGTTTTTCCTTCTACAACTCGAGCAGCAATTTGCGCGTCACCACCAAGAGGACCAGATAGATAGCGCGTAACTTTTAGTCCAGTTTGCTCCGCATACTTTCCTGTCGTTCCTGTTGCGATAAATGTGATATTATTATTGTTTAAAGCTTCTTTATGTTTCATTAAAAAATTGACCATTTCAGCTTTTTTTCCATCATGAGCGATCAATGCTATTTCCATATATTTTTTCTATTTAATCTAAAATATTACTTTTGTACAAAGTTAGCAGAACAATCTTAAATAACGAGTTGTTTTCAGAATTATAAATAGTATACGACTATGAAATTTAATTTATTAACGGTAAAAGAAATTGTAAAATTAACGGCTGATGCTGTTCAAATTTCGTTTGATGTTCCTGAGGAATTACACGAAGAATACAATTTTTTACCTGGACAATATATCACTCTTAATATTAATGGAGAACGAAGAGATTACTCTTTATGTGAATCTCCTAAAGATAAAAAATGGAGCATTGGGGTTAAATCTCAACCAAATGGAAAGATTTCTTCTTATTTAGTAAATGAACTAAAAGTTGGTGATCAATTAGAAGTTTCTACGCCAAGTGGACGTTTTTCTATTCCTACAAAACCAAACGAAAAACGTACGTTATTAGCTTTTACAGCGGGTAGTGGAATCACGCCAATTATGAGTATGTTGGAGTTTACATTGCAGACTGAAGAATGGGTAAATTTTCATATTTTTTATGTAAATAGAGACGAGAACTCAATCATGTTCAAAGAGCGTTTGACAGAATTAAAACAAAAATATCCAAACAATGTTTTCATTCATCATTTTTATACGCGCCAAGATCAGGAGAATTTCATTTACAATGGACGAATTGATGAGAAGAAATTTGATTTAATCTTGAATCAAATTATTGATATCAACGAAGTAGATGAAGCAATGGTTTGTGGACCAGAACAAATGATTTTGACTTTAGCGAAGAAAATCAACGAAGCGGGAATTATCGAGAAACATATTCATTTCGAAATGTTTAATCCTTCAGTGAAAACAGAAGATATTTTTACAAAACATGACGAAGGACCTCAAACGGTTCAAGTTACTGTAACGCTTGATGGCGAAACTTCTGAAGTGACTTGGGATAGAGGAAAAAACTTGATTGATACAATGTTAGACGCTGGTATTGATGCGCCTTACTCGTGTAAAGGTGGTGTTTGTTCGTCTTGCATGTGTAAGATAACAGAAGGCGAAGTGCATATTGGAGACAACTATGTATTAACGGATTCTGATTACGAAGAAGGAATGACGTTAGCGTGTATTTCTCGTCCAAAAACAGCTACTTTAGCAATTGATTTTGATGAAGTTTAAGTTTAAGAACAATATATTTTAAATCAAAAAGGCGAGCTGAATTCAGCTCGCCTTTTTGATTTATATTTGTTCGCTTTGAATTAGAATTTTATCATCTAAATCTTTATTTAATTTTCCTCATCAAACATTTCCTTGAACGAGACAAATTCTCTTCCCGGAAGAATTAAATTTAAAGCAACTCCAATTATAGATGCCAAAGCCATTCCTTCTAAAGAAAATAAATCTCTGATGTGAATTGCCGCACCACCAATTCCTATAATTAGGATAACAGATGAAATGATTAGGTTTCGTTTTATCTTAAAATCAACTTTATTTTCAATTAACATTCTCAAACCACTCGAAGCAATAATTCCGAATAATAAAATAGAAACGCCACCCATAACTGGTGTTGGAATTGTACTTAATAATGCTGAAACTTTACCACAAAATCCAAATAAAATAGCAAAACAAGCTGCTCCAATAAATACATAAATACTAAAAGCTCTTGTAATAGCTAAAACACCAATATTCTCGCCATACGTCGTGTTTGGAGGCCCACCTAAACAAGCGGCAATCATTGTTGCAATTCCGTCACCTAACATAGATCGGTCTAAACCTGGATCTTCAATTAAATCTCTATTCACGACTTTACTCAAAACTAATTGATGTCCGATATGTTCAGCGATTGGTACAATTGCAACCGGAATCATTAAGAAAATAACATACCAAGATAATGTAGGCGTATAATCTACAAAAGGAACCGTAAAATCTGGAATCATAAACCATTTTGCTTCTATAACAGGATTTAAATCAACAACACCCATTGTAATTGCAAAAATATATCCACCAATAATTCCGACCAAAACTGGAATTACACTCAAAAAACCTTTACTGAAAATTGCTGTAATTATCGTGATAATTAACGTAACAAAACCAATTGTAACATAGGTTAAATCATATTCGCCTGAAGGATTATTTGTCACCATTTTGATTGCTGTAGAAGCTAATCCTAGCCCAATTACCATAATTACTGGACCAACAACAATAGGAGGTAAAAGTTTCATTAACCATTTTGTTCCAGCAGTTGCGATAAATAGTGCGACCAATGAATAGGTAACTCCAACTAAAAAACTTCCTACCAAGAAACTTCCTGTCGCTATTCCACTTTCTGGGTTTGCTTCTAAAGCTTTCATTGCGATAATTGGATTGATAAAAGCAAATGAAGAACCAAGGTAAGAAGGGACTTTTCCTCGTGTAATTAAGATGAAAACTAAAGTTCCGATTCCGCTCGAAATTAATGCAATTGCTGGTGACATTCCTGTCAAAGCAGGAACTAAAACTGTTGCGCCAAACATCGCAAAAAGATGCTGTATACTTAATAATATACCTTGTCCTAACTTCGGTTTTTCGTCGATAGCTAAGACAATATTTTGGTCATTTTGTTGACTCATTTTTAAAAGAAATTGAAATTGTTTTGTTTGAATACAAAAGTAGCTCAAAACGATTAATAAGTACAGAAATCATATAACTATTTAGCGAAATCTTGTAAATGATTTTGTAGCTATTCTTGCGAAATTTGTAAGACAAAAATCAATGAATTATGGAAACAAAAGAATTAAAATTCAAAACAAATATAAATTGTAGTGGTTGCGTGAGCAAAGTGAAACCTTTTTTAGATAAGTTAGATGGTTTAGAAGCTTGGGAAGTTGATACTGATAATCCTGATAAAGTTTTGTCTGTAAAAATTAATCAAGCAACAGACGAAGAAATTATTGATACAATTGAGAAAGTTGGTTTTTCAGCTGAATTAATTGAAGAATAGATATTTTTTTAGGTAGAATGACTTATTTTTTGTGATAATTTAAGTCAATATAATCTCAAGTTAATCTTGAATTGACTTGAGATTTTTTATTTTATTTTTTCGAAATTGTAGAAAGAAAAGCACGCCCATAGAAAGTTGAAGAATAAATAATAAAATAATCCACGTATTCATTTTTGCTGCAAAATCTGATAATTGGTTGTACATTATATCATATTTATCTATTGAAGTTTCTGCTATATTTTTCACAAACTGTATATCATTCGATTTTTCAATCAGCATAATTTGTTCACCTTTATAACCTTCATTTTTATTCGGAACAAGTTCAATTTGATTAGCGCTTACAAAAAACAGAAAAACACTAATGATTGTAGATAAAAATAATAGAAAATAATTGATGTATTTCATGGGTTATAAAATATTTTGTAAAGATACATTAACTTTTTTAGCTTGCTGTATGTGCGCCAAATGATGATTGCAATGCCAAGCATAAATCGCAAGATTTGTTTTTAAATCAATCAATTGATTTGTTTCTGGATGACGAAATTTTTTCTCCCAATCGCTTTCAACAAACGAATTTAACAAAACAACCCAACGTTGATGCAGCGCAAATAGCAAATTGACTGAAATGTTGACGTCAAGATTTTTAGAATCTTCTAATTCAGCCCAAATATTTTCCTCGTAAGGTTTTATTGTCGGAACATCTTCGGTTAAAGCCAGTTTAAAACGAATAAAACTATTCATATGGCTATCTGCACAATGATGCACAACTTGTCTAATTGTCCAGCCTTCTGGACGATATTGTTGTTCTAATTCAGCTTCTGAAAGAGAGGTAATTTCATTCTGAATTTTTTGTGGAAATTCACGAATTGTTGAAATCCATTGTTCAATAGATTCTTTATTAAATGATGCTGGAATTTCAAATTTACCGATCGGATATTTTAAATTTTCTAGTGTTTTCATATTGTTCTTAAATTTAATAAATTTTACAACTTTACTGATAAAAATTATTCTATTTTGTTAGAACGAGTCACTAACTTTGCAACTTCAAAAAATAATTGTGCAAACCAAACGCATCATAAAATTTGTTACCATACTGATTATTTTCGTAATTCAGTTTTTGTTTCTATTTGCGATAATGAACGAGCGAATAGAACATTATGTTGTGCCATATATTATTGTTGCGATTTGTGCTTTATTGCTAATTGTTTACCGCAAATTTCCGTTGCATCATCACGAATATTCATTTGATCGAAAAACATTAGTTTTATGGATTCCTATAGCTGCAATTATAACGTATTTAATCAATAATCAACTTGGTTTAGGAGGCGTTTTTTCAGCTGGAATTATCGGAACTTTAGGTTCATTTTTAACGAAGTTTAATCCTCGTTCAGAATATCTAAAACAAATTGCAGGACCTATATATTGTGGTGCTTTCATTGGAATGACTTCGCTTGATTTTCAGTATGTTTATTGGATGATTATTACGGCTGGAGTTTTTACAGCCTTGTTATTTTTTGCTACAAAATCTTTATTTGTTGGTGTAGGAGGAAAGCTGGGAACGTTAGCATTTATCGGAGTTTTATTGAGTATGTTGTTGTTTAAATTAATTATTGGCTAATGATTACTGAATTTTTAATATTAATGATGTGTTCAATAATAGCTTCATTAACAACGTACGAATTAAATATTCGTTTCAAACAAGGTCCAGTTCGTGCTTCTGCAATGATTGCGATGATTGTTGGCGGATTTTTTTATTTCTTTCCGACAATTTTACCTGAGTTTTATACCAAAAATATTCCGTTGTATGTAATCGGTGGAACTTTCATTGGAATGGTATCATCAACCATAAGTATCAGTTATTTTTCGTTGGTTTTTTCTCCAATTTTATTTGCAGTTTTATTGCATTATACAAGCAAAGTTTTCAATGGTTATGGAGGTGCGTTAGGTACAACTGCTTGCATCTCATTGATGTGTACAATGGCATTCCCAATTATTACAAAAAATAAAAAGGTGACCTATGGTTATCGTCTAATTCGAATTATTTTCAAGAAAAGAAAACGTAATAGAATTATTAAACGTAAAGTTTAATCAAAGCAATTGAAAACTATCTCTCCCAATGTTTTACTTTTCCAATAATTAATTTGTTTTATTTCTGATTCTCCTAATAATTCTAAATCAGAAACTTCTACTTTTTTGTTTAATTCTTTTGGATTTAGAAGGATCAAACTTGAATTTACTTCGGCTTTTAATTGTGAAATTAATTCAACAGGAAAGTCAATAAATTTCAAATCGAAACATCTATTTTTTTCAACACAAGCAAAAATTAAATAAGTAGAATTTACAATCAAATAAAAATCTTGTTTTGTCTTTTGATAATTAATTTTAATTTGATAAAAGTTAGATGAATCATTCACTTTCAGAACAACTTCTGTCTTGGTAAATGGATATTTGATTCCTTTCAGAATTTTCTCTAAATCTTCTATTGTGTAATTAGGAGTGGTGTCAAAACCTGTAATTCCTTTTTGTAATTTCATAAATTTTGGTCGTCAATATATTTTAAATGTAATATTTATTCCTTCAATTTATATAATTCTCAACTTTAGGAAATTGTTAAATTTTCTAATTATATTTTATGAATATGATATGATTTATTGTGTCATATTTAACAAATTCATCTCATTTGATTCTTTACTTTTGAAACTAACAAAACCATAAATTATTATAACATGAAAAAACTTATATTTTCGGTATGTTTTACAACTATTTCTTGTATTGCTTCGTTTGCACAAGCTAAAAAGGAGAACATAAAAGTAATCTACAACACAGATTTTATTTTAGATTTTGATAAAGTCAAAAGTAGTATTCCTGCTGCGTATCATGCGAGTTTCAAAAGTGAAATAGATCGCGGAATTTCGGTGAAATTTGTATTGGAAAGTAATGGAAAAATGTCTTCTTTCAAACCTGAAATTAAAATTGATAACAATCAATCCAATGATAATTCTATTGCGCAGATGATTATTGCTGCAGAAGCAAATCCACAATATAAAGATTATGAAAAAAATGAATTTTATAATGTGAAAGATTTTGGTGTGAAAACCTTTTTGATTAAGGATAAAATCTTTGATTATCAATGGAAAATAACAAAAGAAAAAACAGAAATAGCAGGTTATAATGCAACAAAAGCAATTGGAATAGACGAGGATGGAAAAGAGGTGATTGCATGGTATACAACGAGTTTGCCTTATAGAGATGGTCCTTATCGTTATGCTAATTTACCAGGTTTGATTGTGAAAGCAGAAATGTCAACAGATGAATTCAAGGCTGTTTTTACGATGAAAGAAATCGAAATTTTAGATAAAGATGTTGTGATTACTTTGCCAACAAAGGGAAAAGTTGTGACAGACAAAGAATTTATGGCGGAAATGAAAGCAATGAATGAACGTCATAAGCAAGTAAATCAAGGAGTTGATAAATAACAATAGAAGAGTTGCAGAAATGTGGCTCTTTTTTTGAATAAATATTATTGATTTAATCAATCAATTAAACGAATAATCATTTTAATTTTTGATAATTCTAATCTGTTACTTTTGGAAAAATTAGATTTATGACAAAGAAAGGAAATCACTACAAATTAACATTAGAACAGACCGAATTATTAGACAAAGATGCGCCATTACAAGCTCCAATTGTTTTAGATTTTATGAATCATGATGAGATTTTTAAGATTATTGAAATGATAAAATCTAAAAATCCGTTCGAAAATGAAAATCAATCAGTGGAATTTGCAATAGGTTTGAAGTTATTTTTGGAAGTGGTAATGAAGAATAAAAACAATCCAATTTTTGAGGATTTAATTCCTGCGATTAAAGCTTTTATGCCTAAATTGAAAGAAAATTTAAAGTAATAAAAGATGGTTTGGCAAAATGAATTAACAGCATTATTTGGCGTAAAATATCCGATTATTCAAGCGCCAATGTTTGGAGTAACGACATCAGAAATGGTTGCTGCAGCAAGTAATTGTAACTGTTTAGGTTCTTTGCCAATTGCCGATTTGGATGCAGAGAATTCGTTGAAGCGAATCTATCAAACAAAAAAAATAACGAATAAACCTTTTGCTGTCAATATTTTTGCAAACGATATTCCTGAAATCACACCAGAATTAAAGCAAAGGTATAACGCAATAAAAAATAAGTTAATTGAGCTTTCGCATCAACAAAACTTTGAAGTTGTTTTTCCTGAAATTGAAGCTGTAAAACCAAATGGTTATAAGGAGCAAATAGACGTAATTTTACAAGAAAAATGTAAAATTTTGAGCTTTACTTTTGGTAATTTGGATGATGATTCTATTAATCGTCTTAAAGAACATAACGTAACATTAATAGGGACTTGTACAACGCTGGATGAAGCGATACAATTGGAAAAATCAAATATTGATGTGATTTGTGTACAAGGAATTGAAGCTGGTGGACATCGTGGAACTTTCAATCCAGATATTTTGCCTCAAATTGGTGGCTTTTCATTGTTTTCGCAAGTAAAAGATGTTGTGAAAAAGCCGTTGATTTTTGCTGGTGGAATTTATGATGCGAAAACACTTTTGGCGGCTAAACAGCTGGGTGCATACGCTTTTCAGATTGGTAGTTTGTTTTTGTGTTCCAATGAAAGTGCTTTAAAATCGTTCGAAAAAGAGCGATTAAAAAATGTGAAAGAAAATGAAATTATCTTGACAAAAAGTTTTTCTGGAAGATATGCACGAGGAATTGAGAATGAATTTATTCGTTTGTTTGAAAATTCTGAGTTTGTTTTACCTTATCCTTATCAAAATAAATTAACAAATGCGTTGAGAAACGCTTCTAAATCAAAAAAAAATACAGCGTTTACAAATTTATGGTTAGGACAATCTTTTAAAAATTTTGAAGAAGATTCTACATCAAATCTTCTTCAAAAATTAATTGATTCTGTAGAGGATTATCAATAATTATCGCATCGATTTTTCAATTCTTCTATCTGGAATCAGCCATAATAAAGCGATTAAAGCATAAATAATAATACCAATTTCGGGTTTTATAAATGAAATTCCGATTCCAACTAAATAACCAATACTAGAGGTCTTTTCTTTTAAACTTCTACTCAGAGATTTTCCAATAACAGATTCCTTTCCTTCTTGTTTTATAGCAATTTTTTCAATAATCATAAATGCTACACTACTCATAAATAGGACAAATCCATAAAAAGCAACAGGAAAAGTTGAGTCGTAATTTTCGCCCATCCAACCAGTCGAAACAGGTAGCAAAGACAACCAAAAAAGTAGATGTAAATTACTCCATAAAATTCCGCCGTTTACTTTTTCAATTGCCTGAAAAAGATGATGATGATTGTTCCAATAAATTCCAACATAAATAAAACTGAACAAATAATTCAGAAATTTTGGGATATAAGGTTTCAAACTCATGATATCATCTCCAAGAGGAACTTTCAAATCCAAAACCATAATGGTAATAATAATAGCAAGAACGCCGTCGCTAAAAGCTTCTAATCTATTTGTAGTCATAGGTTTTATTAGTTTTTTATTATTCAGAATGATGCTAATTTATCAAAATTATTGTAACAATTAGGGATTTGTTTTAAAATTTCTATTATATTTATTTTCATAATTTTAAACAAAGTTTCTCGTAAATAGAGATAGTTTTATGAATACTTTTATTGCAATCCTGAGAGGTATAAATGTAAGTGGTAAAAAAATCATCAAAATGGATGTTTTGACCAAACTTTTGGAGGAACTTAGACTGGAAAATGTGACGACTTATGTGCAAAGTGGTAATGCGGTTTTTTCGACAAATTTGACTGATATCAAAGAAATTGGAGATTTAATTCACGATAAAATTGTTGAAAGTCTATCTTTTGAAGTTCCAGTTTTGATTCTTACCATCGAAAAATTAAAAAACATTATTGAAAATAATCCATTCTTAAAGGATTTGAGCATTGATAAAGAGTTTTTGCATTATACGTTTTTGGCAAATAAACCTGAGGAAATAAATACTGAAAAAGTTGAAAGTTCAAAAACTGAAGATGAACAATATTTTGTTGCTGATGATGTTGTTTATTTATATTGTCCTTCTGGTTATGGAAAAACAAAATTGACCAATAATTTTTTCGAAAAATTACTAAATGTAAGTGCTACAACCCGTAATCAAAATACAACAACTGCTTTATTGCAATTAGCGTTGATGAGAGAAAATTAAAAAGAGAGTTAACTTACAGATATAAAAAAAACCGTTATTAATCAATTAATAACGGCTTTTTTATGTTTTTGAATAAAATTATTCAGCGATTAATTTATCTAATAAATCATTAATTTCTTTATCATTCCAATCTCTTGTTTTTGTTTCTTTCAACACAACTTCACCTTTCTTATTTAAAATATATGTTGTTGGAAAAACCTTTGGTAACATATTATTTGAAATTGGACTATTTGGCTCGTAAACTGGCATTGTATAATTATTTTTTTGCAAAAACGGATTAAAAACCGTTGGTTTATCCTGAATTGCAATCAATACAAATTTTACTTTTTGTCCTTTTGCTTCATACAATTTCTGAATTGTTGGCATTTCTGCAACACAAGGAGGACACCAGCTTCCCCAAAAATTTAGGAAAACAACTTCACCACTTTTCTTGAAATCAATCAAGTTTGTATTCGCAGCGCCGTTATGACCAATTAAATCAATATCATAATCACTTTCTGTTAATTCTATATCAGAGCCTGCAACGTGGCTATTGTCTTCCATTTTACCTTTAAAAAATGTCCCAATTGGCGTAAACATAATAGCGACTAAAGCGACAACTACAACGATGGCAAAAATAATTTGCTTATTTCCTTTCATTTTTCTTTTTCAATAAAATCTTACACAAAGATGCGAACAAATAACAAGTTGAACAAATTGAAAAAAATGATTAATTACCGATGTTTTCGTCAATCAAATCTAAAATTTCATTTACAATGTCTTCACCTTTATTGTTGTTGTAATATTTTTGTAAATCTTCGTGAAAATCATCTGCCGAATACGTATCAGGATTACTTTTGAAACGCGCCAACATTTCCATTCCAGCTTGTGGACGAGGACCAAAACGGAAAGCTTCTTCATTTTCTTCATTCACTCCAATAATAATTGGAATAGAAGCCGCTCCATTTGTTTTGTATTTTTCCATCAACTCCAAGTTCTCATCACGTAAAACATAATGCGTCGAAACTTGAAGCGCATTTGCCAATTTCTCTACAACAGGTAAAATTTGAGATGCATCTCCACACCAACCTTCTGTAATGACTAATAATTTTAAATTATTTGAAGTTGATTTAACGCGTGTTTCTTGCGCAGGATTTAATTTGAATGTTTTAAAAATTCTGTTCATGCGTTGCAATCCCAAAGCATAATATTGTACATATTCTTTCGGATCATCGTTTTCGATTTCGTTTTCCAAATCATCTTCAACGCGTGTGATATAATCTTCGTATGATAAACCTTTGTTGATGTATTCTGTTAAATTCATTTGATTCTAATTTGTTACAAATATAATGCAATTCTACGAGCTTATTTTGTAACAATGATGACATTGTTTGTCGTTAAAAATTGGTAAATTGCGACTTTCGAAAGTAGAAAAATGTATCAAAATCCATTAAAAAAAACAATAGAATATTTAAAAGGTGCTGGACCTGAGCGTGCTAAAACATTGCAAAGTGAATTCAGAATTTTTAGATACGAAGATTTGATACAACATTTTCCTTTTCGTTATGTTGATAAATCAAAATTCTATAAAATTTCTGAAATTTCTTCAACAGCTGCCGAAATTCAATTGAAAGGTAAAATTGTTAGTTTAGAAGAAATTAATCAAGGAAAAGTAAAACGTTTGGTTGGGAAATTTCAAGATGGGACAGGAACTTTAGAATTGGTTTGGTTCAAAGTTTCTTCTTGGCAAAAGGAGAAATTGAGAAATGATCTTTTCAAAGAAGTTGTCATTTACGGAAAACCAAATGTATTCAATAATAATTTCAGTATCACACATCCTGAAATTGAATTAGTTGAAGATGCTAAAAATATTCCGCTTGGATTATTTCCAGTTTATCCGAGTACCGAAAAGTTGACAAAAAAAGGAATAACGAATCGTGTTCTTCAGAAAATGATGATGAATCTTTTTGCTGAAAATAATGATATTCCTGAGAATTTACCATTAAATGTTCTCGATCATTATAAATTAGTTGGAAGAAATGAAGCCTTAAAAGCAATTCATTTTCCAAAAGATGTAACAGAATTAAATGCGGCAATTCGACGTCTAAAATTTGAAGAATTTTTCTTTCTAAATCTTGCTAATCTCTCTCAAAAAGCAGTCAATAAACAAAAGAATAGAAGTAATCCTTTTCCAGAAATTGGTCATTATTTCAATACATTTTACAATGAATATTTACCTTTTGAATTGACAAATGCACAAAAAAGAGTGATAAAAGAAATTCGTTTTGATCTTCGTCAACCTGCGCAAATGAATCGTTTGTTGCAAGGTGATGTTGGTTCTGGAAAAACGATGGTTGCGTTGTTAACGATGTTGATTGCAGTTGACAATGGTTTTCAGGCGGCTTTAATTGCGCCAACCGAAATTCTTGCACAACAACATTACGAAAGCATTACAGAATTGCTGAATGGTTTGGATGTTTCAGTTGAATTATTGACTGGTTCGGTGACAAAGAAAAAACGTCAACCAATTTTAGAAAACCTTGAAAATGGAAACCTTAAAATAATTATCGGGACGCATGCTTTGTTAGAAGATAATGTGATTTTTCAGAATTTGGGATTAGCTATTATTGATGAACAGCATCGTTTTGGAGTCGCTCAACGTGCTAAATTTTGGAGAAAAGCTAAACTTCCACCACATATTTTAGTGATGACAGCCACGCCAATTCCACGTACACTTTCGATGACAATGTATGGCGATTTGGATGTTTCGGTGATTGATGAATTGCCAAAAGGACGAAAACCTATCAAAACACTTCATAAAACAGATGCGCATCGTTTAAGCGTTTTCAAATTTATGAAAGATGAGATTGCGAAAGGTCGTCAAATTTATGTGGTTTATCCACTGATTGAAGAATCAGCAAAGTTAGAATTGAAAGATTTGATGGATGGTTACGAGAGTATTTCTCGTGCTTTTCCGTTGTCAGAATATGCGATAAGTATTGTGCATGGTCGTCAAAAACCTGCGGATAAAGAATTTGAAATGAATCGTTTCAAAAATAATGAAACTCAAATTTTGGTGGCGACAACTGTGATAGAAGTAGGTGTTAATGTCCCAAATGCGTCGGTGATGATTATTGAAAATTCTGAACGTTTTGGACTTTCTCAATTGCATCAACTTCGTGGCCGCGTAGGTCGTGGAGCGGAACAATCGTATTGTATTTTGATGACGGGAGGGAAATTGAATGAAGTTTCGAAACGTAGAATTCAGACAATGTGTGAAACTAATGATGGTTTTCAGGTAGCAGAAGTTGACTTGGAATTGCGCGGTCCTGGTGATATGATGGGAACGCAACAAAGTGGAGTTCTCAATCTTAAAATTGCTGATTTAGCGAAAGACAAAGAAGTTTTGTATGCTGCAAGAAAATGTGTAGAAGCTATTCTTTCACAAGATCCGACACTTTCTTCTTCGATTTATGAGCCAACAAAAAAATATTTTATTGAAAATCATAAAGATAAAGTTGGTTGGAGTCAAATTTCTTAAAATTTAACATGAAGGAAACCATTTGTATATTTTTTGGTATAATTTATGTTTATTAAAAAACAAATACAAAATACTGAATTTTATTAGAAACTTTTAATTTTATCAGTTGTGTTAAATGAAATTAACATTAAAAATTATTTTTAACACAATATTAGCGTCAACCAAAAAATTATAGATTATGATGTACATAAATTTAGAACTTATCAGAACTCCACAAGGAGTAGAGGTTGAAGGAAATTCACTATGGATGTTCAATCAGCATTTGAATTTAATGGTATTAATAGCTAATGAATCGATAAAAATTAAACCTTCTATGTCTTTTCAACGATTTAGAAAAAATTAAATAATATCTCTCAAAACCGCTAAATAAGTGGTTTTTTTTTATTTCTAAAATTCTTCATCATTTTTATTTATTCATTTATTGCGAAATAATATATCACCTTTTTCTTCCTTGTAAAGGATTGGGTTATAATTATTATAAAAATTAATTATATCTAATAGATTTTATAGATTTGATTTATAATTATAACAGATTTAGTTTTGCTCTGTCTTAAAATGATAAATAAAGAATAAAACTATAATTATGATCAAAAGAAGTTTAGTATTAAGTTTAGCATTCCTTTCTACGATTGGATTTGCCCAACAATTAACAACAAACACAGGCGCTCCAGTTGGAGATAATCAAAATTCTAAAACAATCGGAAATAACGGACAAGTTTTGTTGGAGGACATTCATTTAATTGAAAAATTAGCAGCATTTGATCGCGAACGTATTCCAGAACGTGTTGTTCATGCGCGTGGAGCTGGAGCTTTCGGAGAATTTGTAGCTGATAAAGATTTTTCTGATGTGACAATGGCTGATTTCTTGTCAACAGCTGGTAAAAAAACACCATTATTTGTACGTTTTTCAACTGTAACGCATCAACAAGGTTCGCCAGAAACTTATCGTGATCCACGTGGATTTGCTGTTAAATTTTACACAGAACTAGGAAATTACGATTTAGTTGGAAACAATTTACCTGTTTTCTTTATTCGAGATGCGATCAAATTCCCAGATATGGTGCATGCTTTCAGGCCATCTCCTGTAACAAATGGCGCATCTGATCCAAATCGTGTATTTGATTTTTTCTCTAATTTACCAGAGTCTACGCATATGTTAACGTGGTTGTTTTCAGATTATGGAATTCCTGCAAATTTTCGTCAAATGGAAGGAAATGGTGTACATGCTTACAAATGGGTAAATGCAAAAGGTGAAGTAACTTATGTGAAATACAAATGGGTTCCTCAACAAGAAACGAAAAATTTAACACAAGAAGAAGCGAATAAAATTCAATCGACTGAAATAGAACATGCAACATTAGATTTACGTAATGAAATCGACAAAGGAAACTTTCCGAAATGGGATTTATATGTTCAATTATTGAAACGAGAAGATTTTGATAAATTAGATTTCAATCCTGTTGATGTAACGAAAATTTGGCCAGAATCTGTTGTAAAGTTAGTTAAAGTTGGAACAATGACATTGAATGAGAATCCAACGAATTATTTTCAACAAGTTGAGCAAGCAGCATTTGCTCCAGCTACGTTGGTTCCAGGAATTGAAGCTTCTGAAGATAAATTGTTACAAGGTCGTTTGTTTTCCTATTCTGATACACAACGTCATCGTTTAACGGGTAATTTCCAACAAATTCCTGTTAATGCACCAAAAAATAGTGTAAAAACATATAATCAAGACGGTTATATGTCGATCCGTGAGCAAAAAGGTGATGTAAATTATCAACCTTCAACTAATCTTCCTGAGGTTGTAGATAATGCAAAATTCAAGTATTCAAAATCTGTTTTTCCTGCAGGAGCTATAACAACTCAGCATGTCATTGATAAAGAAAATAACTTTGTACAAGCTGGAGATTTGTACAAATCATTCTCTAAAAAAGATCAAGATAACTTAATCAAAAATTTATCTGGAGCTTTAAATTCGGTTAAAAATAAAGTAATTGTTCATAAAATGATTGCACATTTTTACCAAGCAAATACAGAATATGGAACACGTTTGATGAAGGCTACAAATACTTCTATGAGCGATGTAAAGCAATATTTACCAAAATAATTTCTATTGGATTGGAGTCGATTGAGTTTGGCTCCATGACTTTCATAAAATCAATATTATCATGAAAAAGTATATATTTTTAGCCTTATTTCTATTCAGTTTTTCTTCAATTTATGCACAAGATTTGTTTAGTGCGGCGAGAGAAAATAATGTGAAGCAAATAGAAGAATTAATTTCGAATGGAAAACATGTAAATGAAGCAAATCAACGTGGATTTACACCTTTAATTTTAGCGATTTATAATAACAGTTCAGACGCTGCGAAAGTATTATTATCAAAAGGAGCAAATCCTAATGCGCAAGATTTATCTGGAAATAATGCGTTGATGGGTGCAGCTTTTAGAGGATTTCTTGAAATGGCAAATTTACTAATTGCGAATAAAGCTGATGTCAATCAAGTGAATTTTAATGGAGCTTCTGCTTTGATTTTTGCAGTAACATTTGGTCAAAACGAAATTGCCAAAAAATTAATTGAAGCTGGTGCAGATTTAAACATTAAAGATAATAATGGTAAAACTGCTTTAGATCATGCTATTTTACAAGAAAATAAAGAAATGATCGAGTTATTATCGATCAAATAATTTTTATTATTTCGCAATAAACACCGGAATATTAACGCGATGTCTTAATTTATTAATCGTTTCGCCAAAAATAAAATCCATAAAACCTTGGTGTCCGTGCGAACCAACAATCAACAAATCTGCTTGATTTCGTTTACAAATTTCAGCAATCGAATTGATTCGATTATTGTAACCTAGTTCGATTTTAGTTTCATTAAACAAAGGACGAATGATTTCTGCATATTGTTCCAAACGTTTCAAATCTGATAAAGATTCTTCATCATTCGTACGCTCTCCCGTATATTTTGCAGAAGCACTTTCAACAATATGAACCAAAATAATGGTAGATTCAGTAGTCGCTAATTGCGTCGCATAATTGATAACTTTTCGATCCGTTTTCGAAAAATCTAACGCAACCACAATCTTTTTGAAATGTTGATTTGAGATTTCTTCTAACGTAAACTTCTCAAATGGTTCATGAATTTCTTTTTGATTTTCTTCATTTTTCTTCAACATAATTGGAATAAAAAATGTCAGCAACAATAATACTAAAAGTCCGATTTCTAATGCTACAAGAAAAATGTTTAAAGTATAAGATTCACTATTTGCCATCCATTTATTCACCTCTTCATACACTAATTGCGCATTCAGAAATGAAATAATAAAAGCGATTGTCCATGCAAAAAATTTGGTTGTTGTATTGATTGCAAAATTCCCCATTTTCGCTTTATCACTCACAAAATGAATCAATGGAATTACTGCAAAAGCCAATTGCATACTTAGAATAACTTGACTGAAAATCAATAAAGATCCAACTTCTTTTTCGCCAAAAATAAGAATAACCACAACAGCTGGAACAACGGCTAATAATCGAGTTAAAATTCTTCTCAAAACAGGATTAATACGCAAATGTAAATATCCTTCCATCACAATTTGTCCTGCTAAAGTTCCTGTAACTGTTGAACTTTGTCCAGCTAAAATTAGAGCAACTGCAAATAATTTTGGAGCCAAATCTGTTCCTAAAGTTGTACCTAATAATCTATAAGCATCGCTAAGTTCAGCAACATCGTGATAGCCGTTTTTATGGAATACGGATGAAGCTAAAATTAAGATTGCAGCATTGACAAAAAAAGCTAAATTTAGAGCAATTGCACTATCCCAAAAGTTATATTTGAGTGCTTTTTTGATTGAAAAATCATCGCGTTTTATTTGCCGCGTTTGGACGAGTGCAGAATGTAAATAAAGATTATGTGGCATTACAGTTGCTCCAATAATCCCAATACTGATGTACAATGCAGCGCTATTTGGAATAGATGGAATAAATCCTTTTGCAACTTCTCCAAAATCTGGTTTTGCTAAAAACATTTCCGTCAAAAAACATAAACCAATCATCGTGATTAAACCAACAATGAAAAGTTCCATTTTGCGCATACCTAATTTTTGAAGATAAAGTAGAAGGAAAGTGTCTAAGAAACTGATTAAAACACCATAAATTAAATCAATTCCAAAAAGTAAATTTAGACCAATTGCCATACCTAAAATCTCTGCTAGATCACAGGCTGCAATGGCTATTTCGGCTAAAATATACAGAACAAGATTCATTCCTTTCGGATAGGTTTCTCGGTTACATTGCGCCAAATCTTTTCGTCGAACAATTCCCAAACGTGTACACAAACTTTGTAATAACAAAGCCATTATGTTACTCATCAACAAAACCCAAATCAAAGTATAACCAAATTGACTACCGCCCGCTAAATCGGTTGCCCAGTTCCCCGGATCCATATAACCAACGCTTATTAAGTAGGCTGGTCCAAAAAAACTTAGGATTTTTCTAAACTTTCCTTTTTTGATTTGAACACTTTCGTGCACATCTTCTAATGATTTTGATTGATTTGGCATTGAATGATATTTCTAATTCAAATTTATGTAAAAATGAACAAAAAAAGCAGTAATCCTAAGAATACTGCTTTAGAAATAGTGAATGAATAAATGGATTATATTGACGAAGTTGTAAAAGCTACGCCAACATTTCTTCTTGAAAATTCGTGAATTAATTCATCTAAAACTGTAGGATCATCAATTGTAGAAGGAATTGTGAATGGTGTTCCGTCTGCAATTTGAGATAAAGTTTTGCGTAATATTTTTCCGCTTCGCGTTTTTGGTAATCGGCTAACTATTATAGATGTTTTGAAACAAGCAATTCCGCCAATTTCTTTGCGTAATAAAGCAATCAAATCTTTTTCGATTTCTTCTTCCGATTTCGATGCATTTTCTTTTGTAACAATCAACCCTATTGGAATTTGGCCTTTCAATTCATCTTTAATTCCCACAACCGCACATTCAGTAATATCAGGATGAGAAGAAACTAATTCTTACATTGTTGCAGTACTTAATCGATGACCAGCAACATTAATAATATCATCCGTTCGACCTGTAATAAATACAAAACCATTTTCGTCTTTAAAACCTCCATCACCAGTCAAATAATGATTTGGAAATTGTTGAAAATAACCTTTTATAAATCGGTGTTCATTTCGCCATAAACTTGTCATACAACCTGGAGGAAGTGGAAGTTGAATAACAATAGAACCTTCTTCTCGCCTATCATTTTCTTGACCTTCGTCGTCAACAATTTTAATATTATAGCCAAAAACAGGCAATCCAGCTGCACCAGGTTCAGGCATTATATTTTCGACTCCAGCACAAATTCCTAACATTGGCCAACCGCTTTCTGTTTGCCACCAATGATCGATAACTGGTAATTTTGAAATTTCTTTTAACCAATAATAAGTAGATGTATCACAACGTTCTCCTGCTAAGAATAAACGTTTCAGACTTGATGTATCATATTTTTGGAATAATTTTCCTTCTGGATCTTCTTTTCGAATTGCTCTAATTGCTGTTGGAGCTGTAAAAATATTTTTGATTTTATGTTCTTCAACCATTCTCCAAAAAGCACCTGCATCAGGAGTTTTGATCGGTTTTCCTTCATAAATAACCGTTGTAATACCATAAATTAACGGCGCATAAACGATATAAGAATGCCCAACAACCCAACCAATATCGCTTGCAGTAAGAATTGTATCACCTGGTTCTAAATCGTAAAAATATTTCATTGTCGAATTCAGAGCAGTTGCATAACCTCCAGTATCGCGTACAACGCCTTTAGGCGTAGAAGTTGTTCCGGAAGTATATAAAATATATAATGGATGCGTACTCGGAACTTCGATAGGTTCTACAGGTTGATGTTGATACATTTCACCATAGGTATGAACGTTATCTGCTGATAAATCATCGGTGTGATTTGGTCGCTCAAAAATGATAATGTTTTTTGGCTTGTAAAGTGTTAATTCAATCGCTTCATCAATCAATGGTTTATAGTTAATTTGACGATTAATTTCTACTCCATAAGATGCAGAAATAATTACATCAGGTTGAGCATCATCAATACGAATAGCTAATTCTGGAGCAGCAAAACCTCCAAAAACAACAGAATGTATTACACCAATTCTCGCACAAGCAAGCATCGCAACAATTGCTTCTGGAATCATTGGCATATAAATAATTGCTGTATCACCTTTTGATAATCCTAACGATATAAGACCTCCAGCAAAACGACTCACTTTTTCTAAAAGCTGATTGTATGTAATTTTTTGAACAACTTCTGTAACAGGAGAATCGTAAATTAAAGCAAATTGTTCTCCACGTCCAGCTTTTATATTTTCCTCCAAAGCCAAACGGCTCATGTTTATTTTTCCGTCAATAAACCACGAATAATATCCGTTTTCATTTTGTTTCAAGATTTGTTCAGGGTAAGTTGACCATGCTAATTTCTGCGCTTCTTCTTTCCAAAAAAGTTCAGGTTCTTCAATACTTTTTGAGTATAAAGTTTTGTAATCCATTTATGTGTGTGTTGTGTTTTATTTGTTTTGTTAAGTTAGAAAAATGTTTAGAATTAATAATAAAGTTTAAAATGTTTGTTTTAGGACAGTTAATTATTTATCAACTATACAATAAAAAGCAGTATTTAATTGTAAATTGATAAAATCAGATTGTATTAATCAACTTTTATTGTTAAATTAATAGTGTAAAAAGTACGTTACAAATTAGATTGATTAAAAATAAAGACTTAAAATACACGATAAAATCAGTTGAATATTATAGTCTATAAAAAATAAAATATTGTATATTTAATCCTTCGAAGAAAGCAGTTAAATAAAGGGAATTAAAGCTTTTTTCTAAATCAACAAAAACATAAGAAAGATGGATACGCCTCATGTTATTACAGACGAACAATTAGAGAGAGAGAACATTGAGATAACGAGACGTTATAAAGAGATGCTTCAAAATACATATGTCACTTTATCAGATGAAGATAAAAAGCTGATTCGTAAAGCTTTTGATTTGGCTGTTGATGCGCACAAAGATCAGCGCAGAAAAAC
The DNA here is from genome assembly GCF_013488205.1 of Empedobacter falsenii. Classification (NCBI taxonomy): domain Bacteria; kingdom Pseudomonadati; phylum Bacteroidota; class Flavobacteriia; order Flavobacteriales; family Weeksellaceae; genus Empedobacter; species Empedobacter falsenii. Next base: position 1,872,324 of record NZ_CP040908.1, read on the forward strand.
AGGCGAACCATATATTTATCATCCGATTGCTGTTGCCAAAATTGTTGCTGACGAAATTGGGCTTGGCGCTACATCAATTTCTGCGGCTTTAATGCATGATGTAGTAGAAGATACAGAATATACGTTAGAAGATATTGAGAAACTTTTTGGAAAAAAGATTGCAAAAATTATAGATGGATTAACAAAAATTGCTGTCTTAAATAAACAAGATGTTTCGATACAATCAGAAAATTATAAAAAATTATTACTGACTTTATCTGAAGATGTTCGTGTGATTTTGATCAAAATTGCAGATCGTTTACACAATATGCGTACGTTAGAAAGTATGCGTGAGGATAAACAGTTAAAAATAGCATCCGAAACCATTTTTATATATGCGCCTTTGGCTCACAGAATGGGATTGTATAACATCAAATCAGAATTGGAAGATTTGAGTTTGAAATACACTAAACCAGATGCGTATTTTAATATTGAACACAAACTAACAGAAACAGAAGCCGAAAGAAAAAAATACATTGATGATTTCTGTAAGACTATTTCAGAAAAACTTGAAGCCGAAGGTTTAGAATTTGAGATAAAAGGTCGTTCAAAATCAATCAATTCAATTTATCGAAAAACGGTTAATCAAGGAATTCCTTTCGAGGAAGTGTTCGATTTATTTGCGATTCGTGTAATTTATCGTTCGGATAAAAAGAATGAAAAATTCTTAGCTTGGAAAATTTATTCGTTGGTGACGGATTTATTTATTCCAAATCCAAAACGTATGCGCGACTGGATTTCTCAACCAAAAACAACGGGTTATGAATCGCTTCATGTAACGGTTATGGGACCACAAGCGCGTTGGGTGGAAGTACAAATTCGTTCCGAAAGAATGGATGAAGTTGCTGAAATGGGTATCGCTGCGCATTATAAATACAAAGAAAATGTATCAGACGATGAAACGAAAGTTGATGAATGGATTCATCAAGTTCGTGAAATGTTGGAGCAAGAAGATACCAAGGATGCGATTGAATTTATGGATAATTTCAAATTCAATTTGTATTCCAAAGAGATTTATGTTTTTACACCAAAAGGAGACTTGCATTCGTTGCCAAAAGGAGCGAGTTCGTTGGATTTTGCTTACTCTATTCACACCAATGTTGGTGACCATTGTTTGGGGGCGAAAGTGAATGGAAAATTGTATCCATTGTCGCATCAATTACAAAGTGGAGATCAAGTAGAAATCATTACTTCAACGCAACAAAAACCAAAATTAGAGTGGTTAGAATATGTTGTGACGAGTAAAGCGAGAAGTAAAATTAAAGCTTCTTTAAACTCAGATAAACGTAAAGTTGCAGAAGATGGAAAAGAAATTATTCAACGTAAATTAAGACATTTAAAGGTTGATTTTAGTGAAAATACGATTAATCAGTTACAGCAATACTTTAAGTTAAGTTCGAGTCAAGATGTATTTTATAATGTTGCAATGGGAATTATTGACAATAATGATTTACGAAAATTTGCAGAACGAAATACAGGCTTTACTGGATTGATTAACCGTTTCAGAAAATCAACATTCAATACGACTAAAAAAGATGATATTTCTGTCGACAAAACTAAATTAGATAGTCTTGTTTTTGGGAATGATGAAGAACGTTTAGATTACGAATTAGCGAGTTGTTGTAATCCAATTCCGGGTGACAAAGTATATGGTTTTATCACAGTTTCAAAAGGAATAAAAGTACATAAAGTAGATTGTCCAAATTCAGTTTCTTTGCAAGCAAATTATGCGTACAGAATTATAAAAGCAAAATGGATTGATTCTTCTCAACAAGAGTTCAAAGCGTTGATTGAGCTGCAAGGATTGGATCGCGCTGGAATGGTGAGTGATATTACGTTAGTTATTTCAAAAAATAACTCGTTAAACATGCATAGTATTAATTTATCTGAGGATGCTGGTATTTTTGATGGAAAGATTACGGTTTCTGTTAAAAATAAAGCCGAATTAGAAAAAATCATGATGGAATTGAAGAATATTGAAGGAATTCAATCTGTAAAACGAACATATAAAAATTAGTTTATATAAAATATTTGTTTAACTTTATATAAATTAACTATTTATGAAAAAACTATTATTAGCTTTTGTATTTCTTCCAATGTTGAGTTTTGCACAAGATGTAAATGAATCTCCACGTAAAGGAATTTTTGATAGTTCGGTTATTAAAGAATCAAATGATCCCGCAGTTTTTCTAGATGGAGAAAGAGTAGATAAAAGTATTTTTACTAAAATGAATTCAGATGATATTAAATATATTACTGTTATCAAAACAGACAAAAAATATCCAAACGGGAAAATTGATATTGTTTCCAAAAAAGAGAAAGAATCATAACATAAAAGTTTGAGAAATCATGGAACAAATATTAATGATATGAAAAAACTATTATTAGCTTTTGTATTTCTCCCAATGTTGAGTTTTGCACAATCTAAAACTTTGAATGACACAATTCCTGGAATTAAAAATTCTAAATTAATCATTTGTAAACCAAAAAAAGATTTAAAAATAGGTTATTCAATTGACGGAAAAGATGTTGATTATGCAAGTTTTATTGCAATAAATATGGATTTAGTAGATCATGTAAAGTTTACAAAGCCTAATTCAAAATATCCAGATGGTAAAATAGAACTTTTTCTTAAAAAAAATAAACAAACAAAAAAGTCCAACATTTAGTTGGACTTTTTTATTCGCTGAAGTTACTAACAAAGGCACAAAGTTACAGAAATCTTTTTGATAATATCGCTTCATTTCTCTTGAATAATCTTGTTAATTTTACATCCCGAAAACAAACAAACTCACGATGAACAAACAAAACTATAATCCAATTGAAGAAGTACTTGAAAAAATCAACGAAAAAGGAGGTTGGGTTAATACGCATTCACACTTAGACAGAGCTTATTCATTGACTTCGGACACTTTCGCATTATCTAATTCTTACCTAAAAGAAAAATGGCATTTAGTTGATGATATGAAACGCAATTCATCTGTTGATGATATTTATTTCCGCATGGAAAAAGCAATTAATTTCATGTTAGAGCAAGGTTGTCAAGCAATTGGTTCTTTTATTGATGCAGACGAAGTAATTGAAGATCGTAGTATACAAGCGGCTCAACGCTTAAAAGATAATTATGGAAAAGACATCGAAATGCGTTTTGCAAACCAAGTGTTGAAAGGAGTTATTGATCCTAAAGCGCGCGAATGGTTTGATATGTCTTCTGACTTTGTGGATATTATCGGAGGTTTACCTGCAAAAGATTTCGGTAGAGAAGATGAGCATTTAGATATTTTATTATCAACTGCAAAATCAAAAAATAAATTGGTTCACGTTCATGTTGATCAATTTAATACAGACGAAGAAAAAGAAACGGAGCAATTAGCATTGAAAACGATCGAACACGGAATGCAAGGAAAAGTTTCTGCGGTTCACTCAATTTCTGTAGCAGCTCATCCAAGAAAATATCGTTACGAATTATATGATTTAATCAAAAAAGCAGATATGCACATTGTTTCTTGTCCAACTGCATGGATTGATCATAATCGTACAGAGCGTTTGGCGCCTTCGCACAATTCAGTAACGCCAGTAGATGAAATGATTCCAAGAGGAATTAATGTTGCTTTCGGAACAGATAATATTAATGATATTTATAAACCTTTTTCTGATGGTCATTTATTAACAGAACTGCGTGTAATGCTAGAGTCTTGCCACTTTTATGATGTGGAACAACTTTCGAATATTGCAACAGTAAATGGCTTGAAAGCTTTAGGAATTCAAAAATAAAATGTATATTTATACAAAATTAAATCTCGCAATTGCGGGATTTTTTTTGGAACACAAAATTAAAAACCACAATAAATTATGCGATTAAATGTACAGAATGAAACGGCTCAACTGCAAACTGTAGTCTTGGGTCGAGCAGAATCTAACGGAGCTAATCCTACACTTGATCAGACGTTCGATGCCAAATCTTATGAAACCGTAAAGAATAACGATTATCCAAAAGAAGAAGATTTGATTGCGGAAATGTCAGAATTTGAACAAGTTTTGAAGAAATATAATGTTGAAGTTTTACGTCCAACATTGATCGAAGATTGTAATCAAGTTTTTTCTCGTGATGTCGGTTTTGTAATTGATGATGAATTCTTTATCTCTAATATTATTCCAGATCGTTTAGAAGAATTACAAGCCTATCGCGAAATAAAACGTCAATTCAAAGGAAATAAAATCAATGCTTTACCAGAAGAAGTTTATGTAGAAGGTGGTGATGTGATTTTGTATAACGATTATATTTTTGTTGGAACGTACAAACAAGCTGATTTCAAAAATTATAAAACAGGACGTACAAATGTTGAATTTGTAGAGTATATCAAAGCCAAATTTCCCAATAAAAAAGTCTTGGATTTTGAATTAAAAAAGAATGATGAAAATCCATATGAAGGAATTTTACATTTAGATTGTACATTCAATCCTGTTGGGAAAGACAAAGCAATTATTTATAAAGACGGCTTTTTATTTGGGAATGAATATCAGCAAATTGTCGATATTTTTGGGAAAGAAAATTTATTCGAAGTGACAAAAGAAGAAATGTATTGGATGAATCCTAATGTGTTTTCAATTTCTCCTGAAGTTGTTGTTTCTGAGAAAAATTTTACGCGTTTAAATGATCATTTAGAAAATGTATGGAACATAAAAGTGGAACGAATTAATTATCGCGAAGTCTCTAAAATGGGAGGTTTATTAAGATGTTCTACAATGCCATTAATTAGAAAATAACATGAAACAAAAACAATATACTTCAACTATTTTAATGGTTGAGCCAACAGCTTTTTATTACAATCCAGAAACGGCTGTTAACAATTATTTCCAAACGGAAACAACAGACTCTCAAGAAGATATTCAGAAAGAAGCATTAGAAGAATTTCAAGGAATGGTTTCTGCTTTGCGTTCAAAAGGTGTAAATGTTATCACGATCAAAGATACTGCTTCGCCACATACGCCAGATTCAATCTTCCCAAACAATTGGATTTCTTTTCACGATAACGGAAATGTTGTGTTATATCCTATGTTTGCAAAAAATAGAAGAGAAGAGCGTCGTGAGGAAGATGTGTTGAGTTTGTTGGAAGAAAAAGGTTTTCATATAGATGATGTGATTGATTTTACATCGGCAGAAGAAGACGAAATTTTCTTGGAAGGAACAGGAAGTATTATTCTTGATCGTGAACATGAATTGGCTTATGCATGTATTTCTCAACGAACTGACGAAGATTTATTGATTGAATTTTGTGAGGAATTAGAATATACACCAGTTATTTTTCATGCGAATCAAACTGTAAATGGAGAACGCAAACCTATTTATCATACCAATGTAATGATGTGTATTGCAGATAAATATGCGATTATTTGTTTGGATTCTATAGATGATAAAAAAGAAAAGAAAGCGGTTTGTGAGTATTTGTTAGAAGCTGGAAAAGAAATAATTGCAATTACAGAAGCACAAATGCATCAATTTGCTGGGAATATGTTGCAAGTTGGCGGTTTAGGACAATCATATTTGGTAATGTCGCAAACGGCTTATAATTCACTTAATCAAGAACAAATTTCTAAAATTGAGGCTTATAATCCAATCTTACCTGTTAAGATAGATTTGATTGAAAAATTAGGAGGAGGAAGTGCTCGTTGTATGATGGCGGAAGTTTTCTTACCAAAAAAGTAATAATATGCAAAAGGTTACGAATTTCGTAGCCTTTTTTAGTTATATTCTGTTAAGTGTTTCCAAAAACGTTTAGGCATCATTTGGATTTGTAACTTCGAATTTTTTCTTGCTTCGATTGTTGTCGAATTAAAATAAGATTTCCATAATTCTTGGTACAAATTCTCATTTACATCAATGTATTCAGTTGGAGTAGTTGAAGATTTTGGTGTAAAATTTAATTGTATTTGTTGAATATTTCCAAAAGATTTTTCATAATAAATTCCATATTTTCGAATCGTATCGTAAATAATCCAATTCTGGTCAGCATATCTTTTTCTGAAATGATTAATAATTAAAGGTAAAACATTATATTTTGGATCAGTTTTCGCAAAAAATAAATCTTGATTAATCTTTTCAAAACGGATAAATGCTTCATGATGATGCTTTTCTCTATGAACTGATCGATACATTTTCATGACATAAAAAACATAATCATTTCCATAATTTAATTGAACTGCAGCTGTTTCATTTATAATTAAACAACAATAATAAAACAGCTTTTCATAAGCTTTAGGTTCTTCTGACAAGAAAACAGCTTGTACAGCTTTGTAACTGGTTTTATTTAGTTTGTCTTTTAGTTTTTTATGTACTCTTTTTGCTTTTGCTTCATCTGTAATCACAGTATAAACTTCATCAAACATCGACGGTAAAAAATCTCTTTCAGAAACTACTTTTATTTGCTTCGGTTTTCTAACATAATAATCAAAAATCAGCGTTAAAAAACCTTCAAAACTATTATCAAAAACATAAATTTCCACTAGTCAAAAAGATTTAATTGATTTGGCTGATTTTTAAGATATTTACTTTTACTAAAACTCAAAATTCTATTTTTAATTTGCGAACCAAGCAAATCTTTTTGTTGAAATTGATCATCTGCACACGTCATGAAAAATTTTGCTCTATTGTAAGCAATTCCAAGATGTTTTAATTGATAAGAATAGATTTTTCCAAATTTTCGAGCTGTAACAATTTTCTTCGCAGATTGAACACCAATTCCCGGAATTCGTAGAATTAAATGATAATCGGCTGTATTAATATCAATCGGATAAAGATGTAAATTTCGTAAAGCATAGCTCAATTTTGGATCGATATCAGTATCCAAATGAGGATTTTGTTGATTAAGAATCTCCGTAACATCAAATTGATAAAAACGCATTAACCAATCTGTTTGATACAGTCTATTCTCTCGTAACAAAGGTGGTTGAGTTCCGATAGACGGAAACATATTATCATTGTGATTGATTGGAATAAAACCTGAATAATATACACGTTTCAACTGGAAATCATTGTAATATTGATTTGCTGTATACATAATTTGCATATCATTTTCGGGCGTTGCACCAATTACCATTTGTGTAGATTGCCCAGCAGGAACAAAGGTTGGAGTAGATTTGATTAATTTTCGTTCAGCATTAAACTCAACTCGTTGTTGATGAATAAATCCTAAAGGTTTTTTTACATCTTCGTGTGATTTTTCTGGTGCAACTAATTTAAGTCCTTCTTCTGTTGGCATTTCGAGATTTATGGACATTCGATCAGCATATAAACCAGCTTCTTTCAATAATTCATCACTCGCTCCAGGAATCGTTTTGAGATGAATATATCCATTAAAATTCTCTTCAAGACGTAACTTTTTCGCAATCAAAAGCAAGCGTTCCATCGTGAAATCAGTATTTTTGAAAATTCCAGAACTTAAGAATAAACCTTCAATATAATTTCGACGATAAAAATTAATCGTTAAATCAACCACTTCTTGCACTGTAAAAGCAGCACGTTTTACATCATTACTTTTTCGAGAAACGCAAAAAGCACAATCATAAATACAATGATTCGTTAATAGAATTTTGAGTAAAGAAACGCATCGACCATCTTCTGTAAACGAATGGCAAATCCCCGACATAGATGCATTTCCTAAGCCTTTGTTTTGGTTTTGTCTTTTACTTCCGCTCGATGAACACGAAACATCATACTTCGCTGCATCTGCTAAGATGCTCAACTTTTCATTAATTCGATCAAAATTCATTTTACTTTGCTTTATGCAAAAAGAATTCTTTTAAAAGTCAAACAATGTCGCTGAAAAAAGTTTAACAAAAAAATTAATCATATTCTAAATTGATTAAAAGTTCAGTCTTTAATCGGCTGATAAAATTACAATCTAATTCAGCAAGAAGAATATCAATTAATTGAGACAAAAAATCGCGGTGAATATAGTTAAATAAAAAGGTTTTTTCATTGGTCATAAAATAGAAATCAAAATGACTAAAATAACCTGAAATTGATTTAATCTCTAATGTTGGAAGTTCTTCGGGTTGAAAAAAATCACTTAATTTTGCACGATAATCATGTATTTTTTTGATAGAATTTGAATTAATATCAACATATTCCAAATTTAAATCTTCAATTTCATCTGAATAAAATTGAATCAAAAATTCATTTTTAGGATAATCATTTATGTACAAATTGAAACGATTATCTTTTTGATATAACTGAAAAAGTCGATTAAATTCTTGCACATTATTGATCATAATAGATGAAGTTAAATAATTGATTTGAATAAATTTAAAAACATTTAGTTAAATAATCAAATAAAAAAGAGCCAAATTAACTTGGCTCTTGTATTTCTAATAACGTATTGTTCTTGTTGTATTTGAAATTGGTTGATCAATATCTTTGACGAATTGTGTTCGTTTGATCCAATTTTTGTGATTATCGTATTGATATTTAATCGTGGAAATATTCTTTACTTTTCCTGTTTCATCAAGCACTGTTTCTTCGATAATATTATTGTTTTCATCAAATTTTCGAACATATTTATTGACTTGTTTATTGTCTTTGTCTACATAAGTTTCCTCTATTGGATTGCCTTTTGCGTCATTTTTATAATTCAACGTATAAGTTCCTTGATTATATTTCACCAATGTTTTGACTAAAAATCCATTTTGATATTGAAACGTTTTCTCTATAAAAACATCCGAATCTTCCAATAAATTAGTTTCTCTTTCGTAAGTTACATTCTGATTTTGATCTAATTTATATTCCGTTTTAGAAACATTGACATCATTTTCGCTTTTCGTCACGATATAACCATCTGTTGTATATTCGTAATCAAAATTGAAAACTAAACTTTCGTCATTGTTTTTCATTTCTCTCGAAATCAATTTATTTGATTCATTGTAATTAAATGTTTCAGCAAAAGTTTTATTTCCAGCTTCATCAAAATAATCACGTTTTGTTGGATTTCCATCTTTATTATACGTTGATTTTGTGTAATATTCGGTTTCATAACCTTCGATAAACTTCATGCGAATACGTGCTTTTTGCATCGATTCTTCGATAAAAGTTGGATTTCCTAAAACATCATTTTGTTGTAATTCAGATTTTTGAGCAAATGCAAAACCTGAAAATAATATGGTAATTAAGGCAATGTTTTTTAACATATGTTGTATTTTTTATTCTTGAATAGAAAGATTAACCAAAATTAATCCAAAAATGTAAATTTCTTGATCTATTTAAAGGTGAACGTAAAAACTAGAACTTATATTTGAAAAAAAATAAAAAAATGAGCACAAAATTTAAACTTTTAGGTAATCAACCTGCATTTATCGATTTGTCATTGTTATTAGTACGTTTAGCTGCTGGTGGATTTATGTTTACACATGGATTCGGAAAATTGCAAAAATTAATCAATGGTAATTTTGAATTTGGTGATCCAATTGGACTTGGACCAGAAATATCTTTGGGTTTAACGGTTTTTGCAGAAATTCTTTGTGCTTTTTTAGTTTTGGTCGGATTATTTACTCGTTTAGCCGTTATTCCACTTATCATTACGATGTTAGTTGCTGTATTTATCGTGCATGCAGATCATGATTTTGGTAAAAAAGAATTGGGATTATTCTATTTAATCAATTATTTAGTTATATTTTTATCAGGCGCAGGAAAATATTCTTTAGACAAATTGATCCTTAAAAAATGATAAAAACATTAACCTATAGCTTATTGATTTGTTCTTCTGCATTATTTGCTCAATCAAAAAATATGAAAAACATTGTTTATACGCCATTAACAAAGACAGAAACGACATTAATAAAAGAAAAGAATTCCTATGATCCTTTTCGTGTTTTATTAACGACTTCGGATGCAGATACAAAAATCTTAAAATCAACTTCTATTGATATTGATCCAAAAGATCCGTTAATCAAATTATTGGCCGATCGTATGTATGCGACTGTACAAGACGAAGCAAGTAAAGGTGTTGGAATTGCAGCTCCACAAATTGGGATTAATCGCAACGCGGTTTGGGTACAACGTTTTGATAAAGAAGGTGAACCTTTTGAGTTTATTATCAATCCAAAAATTACTTGGTATTCGGACATTGTTCGTCACGGTCGCGAAGGTTGTTTGTCGATTCCTGATATTTTCGGAAAAGTGTTTAGAAGCTTGGTTCTTCGATTGGAGTATTATGATTTGGATGGAAATTTTCATGATGAAACGGTAGAAGGTTTTACAGCGGTTATTTTTCAGCACGAATACGATCATTTAACAGGAACGTTATTTACGGATCGAATGAAAGAGCAAGAAGAGCTAAATTATGTGAAAGCAGAAGTAATGAACGATGTTTTTTACTTGAAAAAGACTGGTTCTTTTATAGATGACGACGATGATGAAGATTAAAAATTTCTTAAAACCTAGTAATTATTATGTTTGGCATAGTTTTTAGTTTAATTTTGCGAAAAACTTATTTAGAAAATTGTTAGCATACACTACATATAATCATCCAACGAGTACAGAATGGGTTACTTTTGTTCATGGAGCAGGAGGAAGTTCTACGATTTGGTTCAAACAATTGCGTGAATTTCGCAAACATTTTAATGTTTTGTTAATGGATTTGAGAGGACACGGACGTTCTAAGAAAAACTTGAAAGCGCTTTTCGAAAAACGTTATACTTTCAAATCGGTTTCAAAAGATGTCATTGATGTTTTAGATCATTTAAATATTGATAAAACGCATTTTGTTGGGATGTCTTTGGGAACGATTGTAATTCGACAATTGGCAGAAGATTATTCGGAGCGATTCAAATCAATGGTGATGGGAGGTGCAATTATGAAAATTAATTTTCAATGTCAATTTTTGATTAATGTTGGAAATACTTTCAAACATATGTTGCCTTATTTGATCTTGTATCGAATTTTTGCTTTCGCTATAATGCCAAAAAATACGCACAAGGAATCAAGGTTATTATTTATCAATGAAGCGAAAAAATTGTATCAAAAAGAATTTTTGAAATGGTTTAAACTTACTGCGGATGTAAATCCATTGCTAAAATGGTTTCGAAAAGTTGAATTGAATATTCCGACTTTATATGTGATGGGAGCAGAAGATCATATGTTTTTGCCTTCGATTCAGGAATTAACAAAAGCACATACTAAACATTCAGAATTGATTGTTATCGAAGATTGTGGACATGTCGTGAATGTCGATCAACCACAAATTTTTAACGATAAAGTAATTGAATATATTCATCGAATTAAATAAAAAATATTAAAAAAGCTTCCAATTAGGAAGCTTTTTTTAGTCTATATATCGTTGTATAAAATTATATCCTAAATCGTAATAATGTTTTTGATTATTTTCAAAAGTTAATTCAAATTGTTGACCATTTCCTTTTATAGTAAGTAATTTACAAGGATTAATTTCTCCTAATTCTTCACCAAAATAATAGTAATAAAATTCTGTTTTATAAGTTTGTTGATTTTTTATTGATATTTTATTTGAAGGATGCTTCATTAATTCTGTCCAAAATAAGAAAGTTTGTGCTTTGCTTAATTGTTTTCCATTAATATTGATTAAACTGAGTAGTGGGAAGTATTCAGATTCATGGTATTTCTTTTGATCATTCATTATAGAACCTGAATAAATAAGAGCTAATTCCAAACTCGAATAAGAAGAATTTATAGGATAAGCATAAACACGTATCGATTTTATAATTTTATCCTTCTTTATGACAAGTAACAAATCTTCTGATTGATCTGTAATTTGTTCTTCATAATTATCTTTTAATGAAAGTAATTCTGCGTCATTAATTTTCTGCTCTAAAAATTGATGAAATTTTTTATCTAATTTACCTTCAAAAACGCCCTTTTTTCCATTAAAAGCTTCATTAGCACTAATAATAGTTCCATTTTTTTGAATAGCGATATTTATTATACTACAACTTCCATAACAACCACTTGTCGTATAGATAATTTGATCATAATCTAATGGAGTTTTGGTATTATTATCTCTTCTTCCAAGTGTATCAAGACTAGAATCATTATTATATTTGATAACCATTTCTTCTTTATTTATTGATAAAATTTTAAAAAATGGTTTTGGTCTATTGATAGAATCAAAATAATGAACTGTTGAATCTCTTACATAGAATTTGATTGAATTACCTAAAAATTTAGTAGGTATAAATTTTTTATGCTCTCGAATTCCATAAGTTTCATAGATACCATCATAATATCCTTTATTATTATATATTGAATCCTGATCGAATTTATAAATAACTGGATCTAAAACTACCATTTTAGTTGACCAGACACCTTGTATTTGTTCTAATAATTTATTGTCAGCTTCGGAATTATTTTTACAAGAATTAAAAGATAATATAAGTATAAAAAAATAGATGTATTTCATAAATAATATATTGAATTAAGATACAATAAATTATTTATGAAAAAAAGCTTCCTAATTAGAAGCTTTTTTAGTTTATTTTGATCTTTTTTCCAACAAATCTGGGCGACGCTCTTTTGTACGTTCAATTGCTTGTTCATGTAGCCATTCCTCTATTTTAGGAAAGTTACCAGAAAGTAAAACATCAGGAACTTTAAGACCTTTATATTCGGCTGGACGTGTGTAAATTGGTGGCGCCAACAAATCATCTTGAAACGAATCTGAAAGGGCAGAAGTCTCATCACCAATTACTCCAGGTAACAATCGAATAATAGAATCAGCCAAAATAATTGCACCAAATTCACCACCCGAAAGTACATAATCACCAATCGAAATTTCTCTTGTAACATACATATCTCGAATACGTTGATCGATACCTTTGTAATGTCCACAAATCATCATAAGATTTCCTTTCAACGATAAATCATTCGCAATTGTTTGATTCAACGTTTCACCATCTGGCGTCAAATAAATAATTTCATCATACGTACGTTCATCTTTCAATTTCGAAATCATTTTGTCCAAAGGCTCGCACATAATCACCATTCCAGAAGTTCCTCCGTACGGATAATCATCTACATGACGATAACGTCCTTTTCCAAAATCTCTCAAATCGTGAACATGAATTTCAGCTAAACCTTTGTCTTGCGCACGTTTCATAATCGAGGCAGAAAATGGACTAACTAATAATTCGGGTAAAACAGTGATAATATCTATTCGCATGCTACAAAGATATTTGTTTAGCTACGTTTGCGCAAGTTTAAATCTATTTTTTGAATTTGATTGTTTTAACAGAATTAATAAATTCTTCTTGTGATTTTGCAAGAAATTAATCCAAATAATATAATGAATGATAAATATTTTAAGTGATTATTCAAATGATTGATTTTCTTTTAAAATTAATAAATATAATTGATATTATTCATTAGCCTTATTCAAATGAAATCGAGTAAATTTGTCTAAAATTTTAATCAAATGTTTTTATATAACAGACATAGACGACTACGCAAAAATGAATCAATTCGTAGTATGATTCGCGAAAATCATTTGTCACCAAACGATTTTATTTTACCAATTTTTATGGCTGAAGGAGAAGGTGTGAAGGAAGAAATTGCTGCAATGCCAGGTATTTATCGCCAATCTCTTGACAATACTGTAAAAGAAGTAAAAGAAATTTGGGATTTAGGTATAAAATCAGTTAACATATATTGTAAAGTTAGTGATAATTTAAAAGATAACACAGGTAAAGAGGCTTGGAATCCAAACGGATTGATGCAAAATACAATCAAAGCGATTAAAGATGCTGTTCCAGAAATGATTGTAATGCCTGATGTTGCCTTAGATCCATATTCAATTTATGGTCACGATGGAATCATCAAAAATGGAGAAGTTATTAATGATGAAACTGTTGATGCTTTGGTAAAAATGACGTTATCTCATGCAGAAGCAGGTGCCGATTTTGTTGCTCCTTCTGATATGATGGACGGTCGAATAGGAGCGATGCGTGCTGCGTTGGAGGAAAACGGTTTTCATAATGTAGGAATTATGACGTATGCTGCGAAATATGCATCGTCTTTTTATGGACCTTTCCGTACTGCTTTAGATTCTGCACCAGTTGATTCTCAAGAAATTCCGAAAGATAAAAAAACCTATCAAATGGATTACCATAATTCACAAGAAGCGTTGCGCGAAGCAATTGCAGATGTAGAAGAAGGTGCAGATATTTTGATGGTAAAACCAGGAATGGCTTATTTAGATATTGTGAAACTAGTGAAAGATAATTTACAAGTTCCAGTTTCTGTTTATCAGGTTTCAGGTGAATATGCGATGATAAAAGCTGCTGTAGAAAAAGGTTGGTTAGATAATGATAAAGTTATTTTAGAGTCTTTAACTTGTTTCAAAAGAGCTGGAGCAGACCTGATTTCAACTTACTTTGCAAAAGAAGCTGCGCGATTATTAAATGATCAATAAATTAGTTCAAAATAGAAATAAAAAACCACTTCATTTGAAGTGGTTTTTTGTGTTTTAAAGCGAATAATTAATCATTTTCGCTGTAAATTGTTGTTTTTCTAATGTAGATAGAAAGTATTTTTGTTCAGCTTCTGCTTGTTCTTTTTTCTGATAATTCTTTTCGTAACCCGTTTGAATTTCTTTTAAAGAACTAATCGTTCCATTTTTTAATAAATAATTCTGAAACTTTGTATATCTATCTGCCAGTTTGCCATAGATATCTTTGTTATCGATGCTTGCTTCATAAACATCTGTTACATAAACTTCATTATCTTGTCCATAAGCGATGGAAAAAAAATAATAAGTTTTATTATTCTTTGTTTGACTGAAAACCACCCCAGTAACAAAGAATAAAAATAGTACTAAACCTTTTTTCATTCAACCAAAATTTGAGCACACAAGTTAATCATTATAACTTAATTAAAACCCTTGTTGTGTGATTTTATATTATTCGGTATAATTTTTTTATATTTGTGTCCTAAAATTGACTCAAAATGTTTCAAAATCTTCAGGATAAATTAGATAAAGCATTACATACCTTAAAAGGAAAAGGACAAATTACAGAAATTAACGTTGCAGAAACCGTAAAAGAAGTGCGTAGAGCCCTTGTTGATGCCGATGTTAGTTATAAAGTTGCAAAAGATTTTACAAATACAGTAAAAGAAAAAGCTTTAGGTGAAAACGTAATTACATCGCTTAATCCTGGACAATTAATGGTAAAAATTGTTCATGATGAATTAGCAAAATTAATGGGAGGTGAGGTTACTGAACTGAAAGTAGACGATAATCCTACAATTATTTTAATTGCTGGTTTACAAGGTTCTGGTAAAACAACTTTTTCTGGTAAATTAGCTAATTTCCTAAAAACTAAGAAAAACAAAAAAGTATTATTAGTTGCTGGTGACGTTTATCGTCCAGCTGCCATCAATCAGTTGCAAGTTTTAGGAGAGCAAATTGGTGTGGATGTTTATGCTGATTTAGAAAACAAAAATCCTGTAGAAATAGCTCAATCAGCAATTGCACAAGCAAAACAAAACGGAAATAATGTAATTATCGTCGATACAGCTGGTCGTTTAGCGATTGACGAACAAATGATGGATGAAATTCGTCGCGTTCACCAAACAGTTAATCCTACCGAAACTTTATTTGTTGTAGATTCTATGACAGGGCAAGATGCGGTGAATACTGCAAAAGCCTTCAATGAAGTATTGAATTATAATGGAGTTGTTTTAACAAAATTAGACGGTGATACACGTGGTGGAGCTGCATTAACGATTAGAACTGTTGTTGACAAGCCAATCAAATTTATTTCAACTGGTGAGAAAATGGAAGCTTTAGATGTTTTCTATCCAGAACGTATGGCAGATCGTATTTTGGGAATGGGTGACGTTGTTTCGTTAGTAGAGCGTGCTCAAGAACAATTTGACGAAGAAGAAGCAAAACGTTTACAAAAGAAAATTGCAAAAAATAGCTTCGATTTTGATGATTTCTTAAAACAAATTCAACAAATCAAACGTATGGGTAATATGAAAGATTTGGTTGGAATGATTCCTGGTGCAGGAAAAGCGTTGAAAGATGTAGATATTGACGACAATGCTTTTAAAGGTGTTGAAGCGATTATTCACTCAATGACAAAAAAAGAGCGTCAAAATCCAAATATTATCGATAATTCTCGTAAGAAAAGAATTGCAGCTGGTTCAGGAACATCTTTACAAGAAGTGAATCAATTATTGAAACAATTCTCTGAAATGGGTAAAATGATGAAATTTATGAATTCTGCAAATGGTAAAAAGATGATGGAAACAATGTCTAAAAATATGCCAGCAGGTGGATTCCCAGGAATGCCAAAAATGTAATAACAATTATATATAACTAAAAACCTCCAAATTATTGGAGGTTTTTTTATTTCAAACTAAATATAGATTCAATATAATATGAACAATATATGATAAGCTAGATTATTATTATTTTTTAATGTTTGCAAATTATAAAAACCAGTTTCACCAAAAGCTTATTGATTATCATAAATAGGTAGACTTTATTATTCAATTTAACATAATATATATTATAACATTATTATTTCTATGAAATATTAATGTTAATAATCTTTATTATGTTAAGTAGGAAAGTAAACAATCTCCTATATATATATTTTTTATAGAATTTAGATATCCTTTCGGAATATCCATATGTTCTAATTCTTCTAGATTAAATAATCCAAAATTTGAATGTTCAATACTATTTGCATCAATTAAATATGCTACAATAAATACAGTTTTATTTGGAACAACCTCAAAAACCCAAGAATCAACAATTTTTGAAACTTTAAACTTTATATTTAATTCTTCATAAATTTCACGTTCAAGAGTTTCTTCTGGCAATTCATTTGGTTCTAATCTTCCTCCAGGTAATTCCCATTCATTTCGATTATTCTTAACCAATAAATATTTACCATTTATTCTAATTATTCCTTTTATGGAAATTGGAACTAAATATTCTTTATACACTTCTTTTCATCTTTGTATAAATTTAATCATTTTCTATTTAACATAATCTTAGATCCGATAACATTACTTCTTTTGATTAATATTTAATGTTTTATTAAAATATGATTTTTATTCTATTGCTATTTAGATTAATTTAAAATAAATTTGCACCACAATTTTCTTATTGATGAAAAAAGGTTTATTAGCGCTCTCACTATTGGGTACATTTGGTTTTGTAAATGCACAACGAATTATTACCGGAACTGTAACCGACGAAAATGGTAAAAAATTATCTAACGTACAGGTTCAAGATCCACAAAGTAAAAGATGGACACAAACTAATTCTGACGGAATTTTTACAATCGAATTAACGAACGAGAATACTAATTTGTCTTTTTCTCAAAAAGGAAAAGAAACACAAGAAATTGTTGTAGATTCTTCAGAGAATAACGTTTCGATTATTCTTTATAATCAAACTTTACGATTAGAACAGGTTAATATTTTCCCGAAAAAGAAAAAAGAATATTCAGAAATTACGCTTGGTAAAGAAGCGATAGAAAATGTGCAAGCGTTTTCGTTAAACGAAGTTTTGCAACAATTACCAGGACAAGTTACAATGGATTTTAACAACAACGAATTCAAAAATGTTGTTTTTAGAACTGCGATTTCTTCAAATAATTTGGGATTATCAGGAAGTTTGTCGAGTAATACAAATAATGATCGTAAAGATTATTTTCAGAATAAAGCATTTGGGACGTCGATTGTAGTCAATGATATTCCAATTTCGAACAACGAAAATATGCAAGCGTTTACTTCTTTATCTGGTGGTGGTTTCAATGATTTTAACAATCCAAGTTATGGTGTCGATTTGCGTCAAATTACAACAGCTAATATCGATGAAGTAAAGATTATTCAAGGAATTGCTCCTGCAAAATATGGAGATTTAACTTCAGGATTAATCATCATCAATTCTAAAGTTGGTGCAACTCCCCTACGCGCTTCTATTTCGATGTTAGATGCGACGACAGAATATAATGTATCAAAAGGTTTCAAGCTTAATGATAGAAATTTCTTGAGTTTGTCGGGTAATTATTTGGCTTCTAATGAAGATGTTCGAGATAATTTGAAATCCTATAATCGTATTACGACAAATGCAGCGTGGAAATCATCGAACAAAATCAATACGTTGGTTAATACTTTAGAAGGAAGTTTTGCAATCAATAATGATAAAATAAAATATGATCCAGATGATATTTCGGATCCTAAAATAAAGAATGATAAGTTCTCAATTCGATTATCTAATAATCTGAAATGGAACTTGAAAAAAGATTGGATTGACGCTTTAAATGTTGATGCAAACATAAGTTATGAAAAGCAAAATTCGAAAGAAGAACGTTGGAATAATGTAGCAACTGCTGCAGTTACAACTTCTACGGAAAATGGAATTTCTGATGCGATATTTTTACCAAATCAATATAGGTTTGTCAAAAATGTAGAAGGAATTCCCATGTCTACTTTCTTGAATATAGAAGGTGTAAAAAATTACGAATCTAAAAACAATTGGAACCATACCTTTTCTGTTGGTTTATCTTCTCGATCAAGTTCTAATAAAGGTCGTGGAACATATACAGACGAAAATACAACGCCTAACTATTATACATTAAGCGGTGCAAAAGGAGGTTTGGGTTATCGTGATTATAATTTCAAAAACACCAAAACTCAATGGCAATTGTCTGTTTACGCAGAAGATAGAATTGTGAAGTTTGGCGAAAATGATAATGTTTTCAAATTAGATTTAGGTTTTAGATTTGATAATCAATATGGAAATAACACATTTCAACCGCGTATAAATACATCTTACGCGTTCAATAAAGTGTTTAGAATTCGTGGTGGATACGGAATTGCTTCTAAAGCACCTTCGTTAAATCAGTTATTTACAGGTGATCGAATTTATGATCGTTTGTTGGGAGACGGAATTTATTATGTCAATAATAAACAATATGGCTGGATTGAAACGTTTCTTTTGGAAGGAAATAATTTAAATTTGAAACCAAGTAGATCTTACAATTCAGAAATAGGTTTTGATGTTAATTTGCCTTTCGGATCATTAAATGTAACAGGATATTATAATCAATTGAAAGATGGTATTTCAAAAGTTTATCATGCAGCAACTTTAGAAGGTTCTACAATTAGTGTGGACACGTCTACTTCTACTCCAACCTATTCTGTAACTGGAAAAGAAGCTTATCAAATTATTTATAATACTTTAGAAAATAACTTAGAATCGAAGGATAAAGGTATCGAAATGTTTATGAATTTTAACCGAATCAAACCTTTAAATTTAGATATTTCGGTGAATGGTTCGTACACAAAAACAACAAATAATAAGCCTGTTTATGAATATGAAGCTTCTACAAATGTTTTAGCAAAAGAAAAATATGCTGTCTATTATAATCCAAAATCGAATGATGAAGCTTTAATGTTTGGAACAAATTTTAATTATCATTTGAAAAAAGTTGGATTGATTTTATCTCTTCGTACAGAACACATTTTTATTCAAAATCATGATAAATACAACAATAGAAATCCAATAGGATATTTGGATGAAAATTCTGTTTATCATGCAATTCCTGTCGAAGATCAAGGAAATACAGATTTGTACGGACATTTGATTAAAGCGCCACAAAAAACATTAGCAGAATTACAAAATTCATTGCATAATTTCCATTTACGTATTTCCAAAGATTTCTTAAATGGATTCAAAGTATCTGTTTATACAACAAATGTTTTAGGCTTAAAACCTACTTATATCAACGATTCTGGTGAAAGAATTGTTTCAAAAATAGCAAAATTTTCATTGGGAGGTAAAATTGAATATACTTTCTAATTCTAAACAATTTCAAAAAAGATTATTATGTTAAAAAAATATATACTTCTCACTCCTATTTTAGCAAGTTTATTATTTAATTCTTGTTCTGATGATGATTTTGGAAATTCAGCGGTTCAACCCGTTACATTTACAACAAAGGTTACTTTTGATAGTGATTTTGATGCTTCAAAATTACCTGTAAATGCGAAAACAATTCTTAAAAATACACAAACAGGAATGACGTATGAAGCAGTTACCAACAGTAATGGTGAAGCGGTTTTTCCTCAATTAATTCCAGGAACATATTCAGTGAATGTTAGTTTTTCCTTGACTCCAACAGAGTTTGAAACTTTATTTGGATATGATGCTGGAACAGAAGATAATATTGAATTTAATGGATCTGCGCAAAATGTGAGTGTAAATTCTTCAAATATTTCAATTGCTATCGAGTTGAATTCGGCTAAAATAATTGGTGGTTTAATTTTAAAACAAATCTATTACGGAGGTTCTGATATCAAAGAAGGCGCTTTGTTTAGAGATCAATTTATTGAGATTTACAACAATTCGAATGAAGTAATTTATGCAGATGGTTTAATTTTTGCGCAATTATTTGGTGCTAATACAGTCGAATCTCAATCATATTCTCAAGCAAATGGGCAATTAGATTGGTCCAAAGGTGAAGGAAATACAAAAGGTGCTGAAGCGAATACGGGCTATGTTTATGTTTCGAATGCGGTTCGTATTCCAGGAAATGGAACGACTTATCCAGTTCAACCAGGTCAAAGTATAACAATTGCGCAAACGGCGATAAATCATAAAGGAAATTATACCGATGCAAATGGTAAAGTGATCGAAATTCTAAAACCAGAGTTAACGGTCGACTTATCAAACGCCGATTTTGAGGTAAATATGACGAGTTATTTAGGTTCTCAATATTCGTATGATATTCAAAATCCTGCTGTTCCCGATTTAGATATTGTGTGGTGGGCAAATGGAAATAAAGATTTATTATTAGACAATTTAGGTCGTCAAGCTTATATTCTTTTTAGAGCTGATGAAAATGAAATAAATGGTTTTGGTAAGGTAAAAAATCCGTCAAATAAAACAACGTATCAATATTTACAATTGCCGAATGATTTTATTTTAGATGCTGTAGAAACAACTCAAGATATGGGAACTAAATTGGTTCCTAAAAAACTACAAAATAAACAAGATGCTGGTTATGCTTATTTAACAGCGGGTTCTTATACATCAACATCCATTATTCGTAAAACTCAAAAAACAATTAATGGTCGTATAATTTTGAAGGATACAAACAATTCTACAAACGATTTTGTAAACATCAAAGCTGAACCAAAGATTTTTGCGCAATAGAAATTAAAAAAACATGAAATCAATTGATTTAACAACATACGATAACAAATTGTTGAAAATTGTTTCTTTTGCGTGTTTACTTTTCGGAAGTACATCATTTGCACAAGAAAATGATTCGATAAAAGTAACTTCTAACGAAGCTGAACAAGTTATAAAGGATTTAAATTGGCAATTACCTGTTGCGACACATTCTTTACCGATTAAAGATTATACGCATACTGGAATTTATTTCAGTCATAAAAACAATCAATTTGCGCGTAAACAAACAGCCGAAGAAACAAATCGTTATGGTTTTTTGAGCGAAGGTTTGTACACAACAGAAAATGGTTTTAGAATTTTTGGAATGATTGACCTACAGAAATTCAATGAAAAAAATTTATCATGGAATCTTTCTGACGAGCGTACAGATGAACAACAAGTGCTTTCTCCTCAATATTTCTACGTTCCGCGTGCAGCAGATTGGGATAATCAACAATATTTGATTCGTGGTGGAGTTTCGAAAAATTTTGGAAACTTAACATTAGCTGCTAAAGCCGAATTGAATGTCAACAAAATGGCGCGTAAATTAGATCCTCGTCCAGAGATTAAAAACAATCAATTGGTTGGAGAAATTCAAGTTGGTTATCAAATTTTTGATGGACATCAGATTTTTGTTTTGGGTGCATATGGTCGAAAAGATAAAGATTATAGTCTAAAGTATAAAGGTAGAAATCAAGATGTAGAAGAAAATTCGAGTACCTATTTGCGTTACATGGCAGGTTATGGTCGCGAAATTAATAACCCATTGAGAAATTCAATTAATAACGAAAAAACAATCTACGAATATTTTACACGAAATATCATTTCAAAAATCGGTGGTGGATATCAATTTAGTTCAGACAATACAAGGTTGATTTTAGGTTACAATTACCAAGAAAATCAACAGCGAATGTATGATAGCAAAACCAAAGAAGATAAGTTCTTTATCTATGTTTGGGATACCAACGAGCATTTTGCTTATGCGAATTTTATGACAAAATTTGATAACAATACAATCAATGCACGTTTAGATTTTTCGAGAAAAGATGGCGAAAATTACGATGTTTCTATTGGCGGAATGAATTATCAAAATCGCTTACAAAATCTAATTTTAGATGTTAATTTAGCAAATCGTGATCTTACAAAAATGAATTATTTTCTTGGTTTCAAAACAAGCTATAATCAGAACAAATATTATGATGCTTTAGCGATTTACGACATGAAAATTAAATCGTTGGATGTTGGTATTTATGGAAATAAAGATTTGATGTTGAAGAATAATTCGAAATTAAATGTCGGTTTAGCTTTTAATTATTATGCATTGTTGGATTCTTATTTTGATTATACAAAAATGACTGGAATCAACGAAGATACTTTTTACAACAATGTTGCGGCTTATGATTATGCGTACAATACAACCAATCATTTTGATGCTTCAACGTCCATTCGTTATATTTTACCGGTAAAAAACTACAAAACTATCGAACTATATACGCAGTTAAAAGGTATATTTGCAACAAATAAGAGCAATTTTTCCGAAATCAATACAGATAATACGTATTTAATGAATTTCGGAATTCAATTAAATTATTAGAATGAAGATGAAAAAAATGCTTCCAATCGTTGCATTTGGTGCGACTACTCTATTTTATGCGTTTAACAGTAACAAAATAATCGATCAAGGTTATACAGTTACCGAATTACGTACATTGTATAGTAGCGGAGATCAGTCAAAATGGCCAAAACCAACTGTGGACGAAAGTGTTTTGAAAGATGGTTTTGAAGATATTGGTACATTAGGCGAAGTTCCTTTTCCTAAAGATAATCCATATTCTAAAGAGAAAGCTGAGTTAGGAAAATCCTTATTTTTTGATCCTCGTTTATCAAATTCAAATCAAATTTCTTGTGCAAATTGCCACGATCCTGAGTTGAATTGGGGCGATGGTCGTCGTGTGCCTTATGGTGAAGATCGTCAATTGGGAGCGCGTAATTCGCCGAGTTTGATGAATGTTGCTTACTCAAAAGTAATGTTTTGGGATGGTCGTGCAAAAACATTGGAAGAACAAGCTGAATTTCCGATACGTGATAAAAAAGAAATGAATCATCACATTGATTTTGCAACAAAAAGAATTGCTGAAATTAATGGTTACAAAGAATTATTTAAAGCCGCTTTTGGAGACGAAAAAGTAACGAATGACCGTATTACAAAAGCGATTGCAACCTTTGAACGTACAATTTTATCTCCAAAAAATAGATTTGATAAATTTATTGCAGGAAAATCGGATGAATTAACTGATCAAGAAATTGAAGGTTTACATCTTTTCCGCACAAAAGCGCGTTGCATCAATTGTCATAATACAGCGTATTTTTCGGATAATAAATTTCATAATATTGGTTTGACATATTATGGTCGAGAATACGAAGATTTAGGTTTATACAATACAACTAAATTGGCTAAAAATGTTGGTGAATTCAAAACACCTTCATTACGAGAAGTTCCTCAAAATGCACCTTATATGCACAACGGACTTTTCCCTACAATTCGTGGCGTAATCAATATGTACAATGCCGGAATGTTTCATTTTCAACCAAATGAAAAACAGAAAAATGATTCATTATTTCCAAAAACAACAGAGTTAGTTCAGAAATTGAATTTAACTGCTTCGGAAATGGATGCGTTAGAAGCTTTTTTGATGAGTTTGAAACAGAATCAATACAAAATGCGTCCACCGCAATTACCAAATAAATAACAACTTATAAATAGCAAAACGACTCAATTTATTGAGTCGTTTTTTGTTCTGGATAGTTTAATTATCAACTAAAATTTTTAATTGATTTTGAATAAATACTTGACTCAAATTATTATTGAGTTCATTGTATTTTGATTGCAATACTTGATTTTTAGACGATTTGTAAACCGAAGCATCAACTTTATCAAACTTATATTTTGTTTCTGTAGTTTGAAAAGATTGTTCAGAAGCTTTTACAATTTCAATTAAAGATTTCGTCAAATCTTCCAATAAATTCAGTTTTTTTAATTCAAGATTGACCAAATCATTTAAACGTTTTTCTTCTTTATTTTTTTGCGCTTCATTCAATTGCAATTCAATTTTTTTCAATTCACGTTGTTGCGCTGTATTTCCTCTCGAATAAATCGGAATAGAAAGATTCAATCCAATATATTGGCTTTTGTTGTCTTTTAATTGATTTCCAAATTGAAAATTTGTATCTGCTAAACTCTTAATTTTCTGCGCATAAAAAGTTCCGTATGAATAATTTAAAAATAAACTTGGTACATATTTCCCAAATAACTGCTTATATTCTTCATTGATTTTCTTTGTATTCAACTCAAATTTTTCAATAGATGGATAAGTTGAAAAATTGAATTCATTCAGATTTATTTCATCTAATAAAGGTTGTTGTAACACCATATTTTCTGGTGAAACACTTGTAATATTCAGTAATTGAATCAATTCAGTTTTACTTATAATTTCATCATGTTTAGATTTTTCTAAATCATTTTGTTCTTGAAGAACGATAACTTGAATATCATAAAAATCACTTTTCGGACGCTTCCCTTCTTTTACTTCTTTCGAAATTCGAACAAATTGTATCTGAGAATTTTCCATTTGAGATTTCAAAACATTTTGCCATTCTTGCAAAGCCAAAACCGCCATATATTTTTCTAAAACCAACAAATCATATTGATTTTGAATTGTTTTCAATTCAAGTTTTTCTAATTCGATATCATAGTTTTGAATTGTTGTTTGATTTAATTTAGAAAAATCAAACAAATTAATTTGAGCATTAATTGATAAATTATCTGATTGAATATTAGAAGGTTCTCTTGTGTTAGTTGAAGGGTCAATTGATGAACCAAAATTATATGCATGAGAAACTGAAGCATCAATAGTTGGTAAAAATTGCGAAGCAAAAGAACGTTTTGTTTTCACTTTTTGATCAATTTTTATCGACTGAATTTTAAAATCAGGTTGATTTTCTCTCCCTAAATTCAAACAATCTTCTAACGTTAGGTTTTGCGCTTTTCCCAAAAATGAGAAAAGCACAACCATTAATAAAAAATATTTAGCATTCATAAACAGAGAATTATTCGTATTTCAGGTAATTTAAACTATTGATTCGAGTAGCAGAATAAGCTTTTATTAAAACAACAATTAAGGTTAAACTCAATAATAAAACAAAAGCAAACACATAAATCCAGATTGAGATATCAATGCGATAAGCAAAGTTTTCTAACCATTTTTGCATCAAAAAATAACTTGGTAAAATTGCAAGTGCAAAACCTATAAATGCGAAATAGATGTATTGTTTTGATAAAATTCGTAGTAAAGAAGATGTTTCTGCGCCTAAAACTTTTCGAATGGCGATTTCTTTGTATTTACGTTCGATTGTGTATGAAGAAAGTGCAAACAATCCAAATAATGCGATTGTTATCACAATAACATTCAATATCTTGAACATTTTTTCTTGTTTTGTGTAATTTTCATACGAACGTGCAAACTGTTTGTCGATAAATTCATATTCGAACGGATAATCTTGATCAACTTTGGCTTTCCAAAACTTCTCGATTGCAGCAATTGTTTCGCTTGTATTTTCTGCATCAACTTTGATATAAATTTGACTAAGATTATTTTGCAACCAATCGACTGTATTTACGTTGATAAGCATCATTGGAGGAATTTTATTTTCTGGACTACCAATATTGAAATCTTTTACAACTCCAATAATATTAAACTTATATTCGTTCCAATCAACTTGATCTCCAATTGATAAATTTCCTAATTCATTCATCGCTGTTTCGTTCAAAATGATGTTATTAACCATATCTGAAGTGATTTTTGAATTGAAATCTCTTCCGTTTTTCAGCTTAACTTTCATCATTGATAAGAAATTGTAATCAACTGGAACATTTTGAATTTGAATACTTTTATCCTGAAATCTCATTGTAGAAGAATTCATTGCATTATTTCCAAACTTAAATGCTGTAGCATTTACATTTTTCACTCCTTTTATCTTCAATAAATCTTGTTTGATTACTTTATAAAAATCTAAACGTTTTTCTCCTAAATCATATCTTCTCAACGTAAGATTTATAATTTGATCACCAGAAAAACCAAGATCTTTTTTACTCATATAATTTACTTGTTCTGTCACTAAACTTCCAGCAACAATAAAGAAAGTAGCAATTGTAAACTGAATAATTAACATCAAATTTCTAATCCAAATTCCATTTTTGCTTCTTGAGAAATTCCCTTTCAAAACATTCAATTCTTTAAAATTTGAAACATAAATCGCAGGAAAAATACCGGCAAAAAGAATAACGATTAAAAAAATTAAAACTAGATAAGGAACAAATTCAATGAGATTAATTGATAAATTTTTATTAATCAATATATTATAACTTGACAATCCTATTTCTACCAATGTAAGTGCTAAAAGAACAGAAAAAAACGTTGTAATCGCAGTTTCGAACAAAAATTGCCAAATGACATTTTGCTTTGAAGCTCCTAAAACTTTTCGGATTCCAACCTCTTTCGCGCGACGAATAGTTTGTGCTGTCGAAAGATTGATGTAATTGATAATTGAAAGCAATAAAATTAGAATTGACAAACCCAGATTAATTTTCAGGAAATTAAGATTTCCTTTGTCTTCTGGAAATCCTGTCACTTCTGCTTTCAAACGACTATCTGTTATTGGTTGTAAATATCCTTTCGTTAACCCCGATGTTTTAATGTATTCATCGACAGAAATTCCTCTTAATTTAGCATATCTCTGTACAATATTTTCATAATAAATCTTATTAATAGATTTTTCTACAACTTCTTTATCATTAGGATTTTTTAATTTAATCAATAAAGCATAGGTAAAATTATTCCAATCATCAATATTGAGATTTGGTGAAGAAATTACATATTTAGGTAAAAACCCTGAATTATTTTTCAATTGATAAACACCATAAATGGTTAAAATTTCTCCATTAAGATTTTTGATTTGTTTATTGATAGGATTTTCATTTCCAAAAATTCGTTTTGCTTCTTGCTCTTCAATCGCAACTGCATTTCTATTATTCTTGAATTGTTCTTTATTTCCTTGGACAAAATCAAATGGAAAAAAATCGAAGAAATTATTCCCTGTGATTGCAATTTTATTTAATAATTCTTTCTTCTGATTAATGATATAAAGTTCTGATGAATAACCAGGTTGATAGAACAAAGTTTCTTCAATTTTATCCGATTTTTCTTTTACCAACTCCGCCATTGGACCAGTTGTAGAAGCTATTTGTAAGTCAGGTTTTAAAAATGTGATTAATTCAAAAATTCTATCTTTTTCAGGATTCCATTGATCGTAACTCGTTTCATCTTTCCAATACAAGGTCGAAAAAATGACACCAGCAATTCCGATTGCCAAGCCAAGAATCGTAAGAAATGTAAATCCTTTGTTCTTGATTGTATTTCTAAAATATATTTTAAGCCAATTATTAAGCATATTTATTCGTATTTCAGATAATTTAAACTATTGATTCGAGTAGCAGAATAAGCTTTTATTAAAACAACAATTAAGGTTAAACTCAATAATAAAATGAAAGCAAATACATAAATCCAGATTGAAATATCAATGCGATAAGCAAAGTTTTCTAACCATTTTTGCATCAGAAAATAACTTGGTAAAATCGCAAGAGCAAAACCTATGAATGCGAAATAGATATATTGTTTGGATAAAATTCGTAGTAAAGAAGACGTTTCTGCGCCTAAAACTTTACGAATGGCTATTTCTTTGTATTTACGTTCGATTGTGTATGACGAAAGCGCAAACAATCCAAATAATGCGATTGTTATCACAATAACATTTAAGATCTTGAACATCTTTTCTTGTTTTGTGTAATTTTCATACGAACGCGCAAACTGTTTGTCTACAAATTCATATTCGAAAGGATAATCTTGATCAACTTTAGCTTTCCAAAACTTCTCGATATTATCTATGGTCTGTTTTGTATTATCAGTATCTACCTTAACCAAAACATCTTGTAAATTGTACGATAACCAATCAACAACTTTAAAATGGAAAAACATCATTGGTCGTATTTTATTTTGCGGTTCTCCTAAATTGAAATCTTTTGTTACACCAATAAGCTTCAATTTTTGTCCATTCCATTCAAATTCATCATTCAGTTTCAACGTTTCTCCAAAATATTTTTTCGCGGTTTCATTTATTAATACATTCGAAATTGTATCGGACGAAATCATTGGATTTAAATCTCTTCCTTCTTTCAATTGAATTTTCATCATATCCAAAAAACCAAAATCAATTCCCATATTATCTGTCACCAATTGTTTTTCTTTTACTCGAAAACTTGTATTAGACATAGCTCCAAGAGAACCAAACTTGAATGCAGTAGCATTTACAGCTTGTACACCTTTAATTTTTAGTAAATCTTGTTTGAAACTGTTATAAAAATCAAACTTTTTATCAGCTAAATCTTGTCTTTTAAATGGAATACTGATTACTTGATTACCTGAGAAACCTAAATCTTTTTTTGAAATGTAATTCATTTGTTGAATAACAAGAGTTCCTGCTACAATAAAGAATGTAGCAATTGAAAATTGTAAAATCAACATTCCATTTCGTAACCAAATTCCATTTTTACTTCTTGAAAAATTACCTTTTAAAACGTTCAGTTCTTTAAAATTTGAAACATAAATAGCAGGAAAAATTCCAGCAATAACAACTACGATTACAAAAATTACAATCAAATATGGAATAAACGAAGTAATATACAATTCTAAATTTTTATCAATTAATTGATTATATGTAGGCAAAAAAACTTCAACAAAAGCTAATGCAACAATAAATGACAAAACTGTAGTTATTGTAGTTTCTATGATAAATTGTAAAACAATATTTCTTTTTGTAGCACCAACAACTTTTCTTATTCCAACTTCTTTCGCTCTTCTAATTGCTTGTGCAGTCGAAAGATTTATATAATTGATAATCGATAAGATTAAGATTAAATAAGATAACCCTAAATTGATTTGTAAGAATAGTTTGTTTCCCATTCCTTCTGGTAATCGAGAAAATTTTGCATTTAATCTTGAGTCGTTTAATGATTGAAACTTTACTGTTACTGGTTCATAAATCTTTACAAATTCTTTTACAGGTATCCCTTCGTTTTTTGCATTTTTTAAAGTATTATTTTCATAAAAAAGTTGTGTTCCTAATTTTTCAACTTCTTCTTTATCAGCAGTATTTTTTAATTTGATAAATAATCCAGAACCATAATTACCCCATTGATCTTTTGTGTCTTCTAAACGCGTATAGATATTTGAAATAACCATTTTAGGTTGAAAACTAGTATACTTGTTTGTTTTAAAAACTCCATAAATAGGCATTTTTCTACCATCAAAAGTTGTCAAAGTTTTTCCAACAGGATTTTCAGTACCAAAAATTTTAGCTGCTTCTTTTTCTTCTAATGCAACACCATATCTATTTTTTCGAAAATCATCTACACTTCCTTTTACAAACTTGAATGGAATAAAATCAAAAAAATTCTGATCTGTACTAGTAATTCCAGTAACATAAACTTTTTTATTATCTACGTAAAAAGTTTCTTGTCCATACCAACCTTCAAACCAGCAATAACTTTCTATCTTATCTGATTTTTCTTTTAAGTAACGAGGCAAAGGTTCAACACTTGTAGGCCAAGTTTCACCACCTTTTTGAAATACAGTTAATGTTTCAAATACGCGATCAATATTTGGATTCCATTTATCGTAACTCGTTTCATCTTTCCAATATAAAGTCGAAAAAATAACACCAGCAATTCCGATAGCTAAACCAAGAATTGTAAGAAATGTAAACCCTTTGTTCTTGATCGTATTTCTTAAATATATTTTAAACCAATTTTTTAGCATCGATTATATTATTTTTTTCGAATTAATAAGAATCACCATTTTCATTCAAAACTTTAGAAAGCTTATCACGCTGAATTGTTATATCAGTTGGTAAACCTTTTATCGTAATTTTACTAGCCGTATTTGCATCTACTAAAAGTTTTTCTGAAACCCAACTTGTAATTGAAGAAGCATTATTTGCTATCAAATTTGCTCTTGTTGCATTCAGTTTTTTCAAGTCTGAAATGGATCCACTTGTCGCCTTTATATCTAATTGTTTAGTTTCTCCTTTTAAAGAAACTATTGCTCCATTTGAGATATTAATCGTTGTATTTTCTGAATTGATTTTTGATTCCCAAATAGATCCAGAACTCATTTTAGAAGTTATAGTTTTAGAGGTGATATTTCCATTCAATTGAGCACCAGACGACAAATCAATCTCTAAATGATCGGTTTTTAGAGATTTAAAAACGATTTGTGCTCCTGAAGTTTCTTTAATTCTCAATACATTTGATTTAAAATTATCTTCAAACGAAATTTTTGAGCCAGAAGTCATCGAAATCTTTTCTAAAGCTATACCATAAACACTTATATCAATCTTTGAAATTGTAACATTTGGTTGGTTTTTAGTATCTATATAAACTTCTAAAACATTATTTTTTGTACTTGTAATAATGTAATTTAAATTTTCTTTTTTATCTGTCTCGACAATTACTTTTGGAGAATCTGAGTTATAATAATTGATATTTACGCCTGATTTACCTATAATTTCGTTAAAATTTTCAATATTTCTTGATTCTGTAACTTGAGCATTCAATAAGATTGTTGTCAAATTGAACAATAGAAGAATATAATTTTTCATGGTTTGTCAATTTAAATTTTAGTTTTCTCAAAAACATTTACATTTTTCTGATTCATTTTTTCAGAAAGAATTTCACCATCTTTCATGGTAATAATTTTATCAGAATAAGCCGCGTCATGAGCTGAATGCGTTACCATCAAAATTGTAGAACCTTGCGCATGTAAATCGGTCAAAAGCTCCATCACTTCATTTCCATTGATACTATCCAAATTTCCTGTTGGTTCATCAGCCAAAATTATTTTAGGATTAATCACCAAGGCTCTTGCAACTGCAACACGTTGTTGTTGACCACCAGAAAGTTGCTGTGGATAATGTTGTAAACGATGAACAATATTTAATTTTTCTGCAATTTCTTGTACTCGTTTTTTTCGTTCTGAGCTCGAAACTTTAGAATAAATCAAAGGCAATTCGATGTTATCATAAACTGATAATTCATCAATTAAGTTGAAATTTTGGAAAATAAATCCTATATTTTCTTTTCTAACTTGAGAACGTTTCGATTCGTTTGCATTAGACATTTCAAGATTATTCAACGCATAACTTCCTCCATTGAAAGAATCCAATAATCCAATAATATTCAATAATGTAGATTTTCCACAACCCGAAGGTCCCATGATGGAAATAAATTCTCCAGAATTGATTGTTAAATTAATCCCATTCAAAGCTTTTGTTTGAACATCTTCTGTAATAAATATTTTTGATAAGTTTTCTATTTTAATCATGATGTTATTTTTTTATTGTTAATTCTTGTACTTCTTTATAATCTTCGTAATTCGAAATAATTACTTTTTCATTTGTTTTTAATCCTGAAATCACTTCGTAAACACTCGGATTTTCTCTACCTAATTCAATTTTTCTACGTATTGCTTTATCGTTATTGATAACAAAAATCCACTTCCCTTGTGTCGTTGTATAAAAGGATCCTTTCGGAATAACTAATTTCTTTTCTTTTTCGGATAAAATCAACTTTACTCCTACGGATAAACCTTCTTGTAAATTTTCAGGAATTTTATCAATAAATTCTAATTCTGTTTTAAATTTTCCACTTTTTATTTCTGGAGAAATCTTAGTCACTTTTACTTTTA
Source organism: Empedobacter falsenii (assembly GCF_013488205.1). Lineage (NCBI taxonomy): Bacteria > Pseudomonadati > Bacteroidota > Flavobacteriia > Flavobacteriales > Weeksellaceae > Empedobacter > Empedobacter falsenii. The sequence goes on from NZ_CP040908.1 coordinate 1,904,437, forward strand.
TGATTTTTCCTTTAATTTCGATTTGTCCATATTGATTTTCCTGTATTCGATCCAAATAATATTCATCTACCATTGCAACTAATTTATATCCGCTTAGAATATCCACTTTTCCAATACTTTTTCCTGCTTCTATTGATTGTCCTAATGTCGCTTCAAAAGAGCTTAAACGACCAGTTTCAGGCGCTAGAACCAAAAAATTTTGTTTGTTTTTTCGAAGTGTTACCAAACTTTTTTGCATGATAGATAAAGCTTCATTAATTTGTTTTAATTGAATCGAATTTGATTCACGTTCCTTAACCAAACTTTTCTGAATAATTGCTTTTCGTTCTTGCTGGTAGCGCATTTTTTCCTTTGTATTTTCCCATTCATTTTTCGCTAACACTTCCCTATCATACAGTTTTTGGTTCAATTCATAATCTAATTTTGATTGATTAAAATCGTGTTCAATTCCTACAAAATCCTTTGATAGATCCAATTCTTGATTCCGAATAGATAATTTTGCAACATTTAATTGATTCATTTGCTCGATAATTGCCGTTTCTTGTGTCAAAAAATTAAGTTCCGTATTCGGATTGTATAATCGTGCAATTGGCAAACCTTTTGTGACCATTTCTCCATTTTCTACAAATATTTCTTGAACAGAACCACCTTCTATCACATTGATAAAGATTGAATTAATTGGTTCTATTTGTGCCTGAAAAACAACAAAATCTTCAAAATAATCTTCAGAAACGTCTTTTATCATCAATTCATTTGCACTTACAGTTAAAGTTCGCGGTGGATTCATCAAATAAAAACTCGAACCACCTAAAATAATGGTCGTTGCAGCAATTATTCCGAGGCGTTTATATTTTTTATTTTTTTGATTGATTTTCGTATCCATTATTTATTAAATTTACCAAACAGCCGTTTATTTATGGTTATTTTACTAATTATCAATACGTAATAAATGTGCCTAAAATTTATAATTTCTTAAAGCGTTGAAATCAATTCTTTTAAAAAATTATATAAAAAATAGACTGTCCGAAAGCGAACACTTATTTGTTCAGAAACGGACACATGACAAAACTGAATATGAAGAAAACTTTAGCCACTATACTGATTTTAGACGATCAAGAAGAAATATTAATTGCAAGTCGTCTACTTTTGAAACGTCAATTCGAAACTATTATCACTTGTTCTGATCCTAAAAAGATTCCACAAATCTTGGTAGAAAATGAAATTGATGTTGTTTTAATGGACATGAATTTTAGAACAGGTTATGAAGATGGAAAAGAAGGAATTTTTTGGCTGAAAGAGATTCAACATGCGCAACCAAAAACGAAAGTAATTTTGATGACTTCCTATGGAAGTGTAGAAACTGCAGTTGAAGGTTTAAAATTGGGTGCGATTGATTATATTTTAAAACCTTGGGATAATGATAAGTTGGTTGATCTTATAAAAGAAGAGATAAAACAGCGTAGAAAATCGAAGCAAATAAAAGAATCGAAAGAAAATAAGTTTTTTTATGGAAATTCTCCGAGTATCGAAAAAGTGTATAAAATCACCAATAAAATTGCAAAAACTGATGCAACAATCTTAATTTTAGGTGAAAATGGAACAGGTAAATCAATTTTGGCAAAATCAATTCACGAAAATTCTACTCGAAATAATGAAAAATTTATTCATGTTGATTTAGGTTCTTTGAATGAGAATTTATTTGAAAGTGAGTTGTTTGGATATAAAAAAGGTGCGTTTACCGATGCGAAAGAAGATACAATTGGTCGATTTGAAGCTGCAAATAATGGAACGATTTTTTTAGATGAAATTGGAAATTTACCAAATCATTTGCAAGCAAAACTTTTGCAAGTCATTCAGAATAAAGAAATTATTCGTTTGGGAGAAAGTTCACCAAGAAAAGTTGATGTTCGTATAATTGTTGCTACGAATGTGAATCTTGAAAATTCAGTAAAAGAAGGTCATTTTAGAGAAGATTTATATTATCGAATCAATACAATTTCGGTTACAATGCCGAATCTTAGTGAACGAAAAGAAGATATTAAACCTTTGATTGATTATTTTTTAGAACTTTATGCTGATAAATATGAGGTCGAAAAACCAGTTATTAATGAACAAATTTTGTATCAATTAGAAAACTACGATTGGAACGGAAACATTCGAGAATTGCAAAATAGAATTGAACGTGCGGTTATTTTGGCTGAAGAAAATGAAATTACGATTGAAAATTTAGGTTTCACAACATTTATTCCTCAAAAAATTACAGATAATTCAAATAATTTGAACGAAATAGAGCGAAATAAAATTGTAGAACGTTTACATTTTTTTGAAGGAAATATTAGTAAAACAGCCGAAAATTTAGGTGTTTCTCGTGCTGCTTTATATCGAAAATTAGAAAAATATAACATTACGAATTATAAATAATGAAACGCAATTCTCTTATTTTTCAGTTAGTATTCAGAATACTTTTTTTAGCATTTGTTTTGTTTATGTTGGCTTTTATTGGAATCAAAAATTATTGGTTTTCATTTACATTTGTATGTATTATTACAATTGTTTCGATTACGGAAATAATTCATTTTTCTAAAAATTATCTTTCTAAAAATCAGAAAATTATAGATGCTTTATTGTACAATGACTTTAGCTTAAATATTAATCAAAATCAATATAAAAAAGACAATTCTGCATTAAAATTATATCATAAAATTAAAGAAGAACACGTTTTAAATTCGTCTAAAGAAATCATTTATCATCAATTATTGAATGCCGTTCCGTTTGGTTTTTTGATTCTTAAAAAAGAAGAAAATGATCGAAAAATTATATTTATCAATCATCATTTTCAACTAATATTTAGCGTTCCAAAATCAAGTTCGTGGAATTATCTAAAAAAATTGATTCCACAGTTTTGTGAAACTTTAGAAAATAAAGAATTTGATGATTTTAAAAGTACAATTGACATACAAATTAATGATGAAGAGCGACAAACTTATCTGATTCAGAACACAAAAACGTTGATTGCGCATGATGAATATGCGATTATTTTTATCGATTCGATTCAACGTGTGATTGATTCCACTGAAAAAGAGGCTTGGATGAATATTATGAAAGTCATTGCGCATGAAATTATCAATTCTTTGACGCCGATTTATTCATTAGCAAATACCACAAAAACTTATTTTGAAACTGACAATTTAGATAAGAATGATTATGATGATATTCGTTTGAGTTTAGACACAATTATGAATAGAAGTCAGCATTTACAGACATTTGTAGAGCAATATCGCCAATTGACCATGTTACCAAACCCTGTTAAATCAACTCAAAATTTATATGAAATTGTCCAAGGAATTGAACAATCTTTTTCGGCTGAATTTCATCAAAAAAATATTGTTTTTCAGAATTTAATTCCACAAAATATTGAAGTTGAAATTGATCGTATCTTATTTGAACAAGTTTTGATTAACTTAATCAAAAATGCGATTTATTCATTAGAAAATGTAGAAACTAAATCTATTGAAATTTCATCGAAACAAACTGATAATCGATTGCAAATTATTATTCAAGATTCTGGACAATTGATTGATGAAGAAATCATTTCCAAAATATTTTTACCTTTTTATACAACTCGAAAAGATGGTGCAGGAATTGGCTTAACACTTTCCAAAAACATTATAGAAGCGCACAAAGGTTATTTGTATTATCAACAAAATGATGGTGTAAAACGTTTTAATATAATTTTAAAGTAACTGAAGAAGCTGAACAATTGGTAAAAAGTGTAACTTTAACTTCTAATTATATAATACTTTCTCGCCATAATCTTTGGAAATTTGTCCTAGAAAATTACTGTTATGAATGCACAAACACTTACTATACCGATTATCAATTTGAATTCAGAAAAAGATGTTGAACTCATCAATAAATTACTTTCTGAAATAGAAAATCTTGATGAATATACTGTGAATTTAGATGCTAAAACGATTAACGTTTCGGCAAAAAAATTATGGAAAGTTTCCCCTAAAATCTATGAAACTTTAAAGCAAAATAACTTCAAAATAGATTCTGTCGAAAAATCTTATCCCGTTCTCAATATGACGTGTGCTTCGTGTGCGAGTAGTTCTCAAGCGAATCTTAATCGTCAATTGGGTGTCGTAAATGCAGAAGTGAATTATGGAAATGGAATGGGAAAAATCGAGTATATTCCTACTCTTGTTTCTCCAGAAAATTTGAAAAATGCTTTAGTAGAAGTTGGATATGATTTGGTGATTGATGAGTCTAAAAATCAAGATGAAGAAATAGAACAACTTCACGAAGAAAAATACAAAACGCTGAAAAATAGAGTAATTTGGGCTTTAATTTTTGGAGTTCCTTTATTTATTGTTGGAATGTTTTTTATGGATATGCCTTACGGAAATTACATTATGTGGGCATTTTCTACGCCAATTCTTTTCATTTTTGGACAACAATTTTTCGTAGGTGCTTGGAAACAATTGAAAAATAAATCGGCTAATATGGACACTTTAGTCGCGCTAAGCACTAGTGTTGCTTATATTTTTAGTGTTTTCAATACATTATTTCCAGAATATTGGCACAGCAAAGGTTTGCACGCGCATCCTTATTTTGAAGCTGCTGGTTTAATCATCGTTTTTATCTTGATTGGTAAATTGATGGAAGAACGTGCGAAAGGAAATACTTCCGAAGCGATCAAGAAATTAATCGGATTACAACCTAATACTGTATTAGTTGTAATAGATGGAAATCAGGTTGAAGTGAAAATTGAAGATGTACAAATTGGTGATTTGATTGTTGCAAAACCTGGAGATAAAATTGCGGTTGATGGAATTATTGTTTCGGGAGAATCTTTTATCGATGAAAGTTCATTGACAGGAGAACCAATTCCAGTCGAAAAAGGAATTGATGCGAATGTTTTTTCAGGAACTTTAAACCAAAACTCTCCTATTCAATATAAAGCCTTGAAAGTAGGGAATGATACACTTTTGGCTCAAATTATTCAATCGGTTAAAAATGCACAAGGAAGTAAAGCGCCAGTTCAACAATTGGTAGACAAAATTGCAGGTGTTTTTGTCCCGATTGTAATTATTATTGCAATTCTAACGTTCATTACTTGGTTAGTTGTAGGTCAAGAAAATGCTTTTACAATGGCGCTTTTATCGATGATTACCGTTTTGGTTATTGCTTGTCCTTGTGCGCTTGGTTTAGCAACCCCAACTGCAATTATGGTTGGAATGGGAAAAGGTGCTGAACAAGGAATTTTGATCAAAAATGCCGAAAGTTTAGAATTAGCGAAGAAAATTGATACAATTATTTTAGATAAAACAGGAACAATTACCGAAGGAAAACCGAAAGTACAAGAATTGATTTGGTTTGATGATTCTGCTAAAAATGTACTTTATACAATCGAAAATAATTCGCAACATCCTTTAGCAAAAGCGATTACAGAACATATTGGAGAGCAAGATATTTTACCTGAACTAAAAATTGAAGATGTATCTGGAAAAGGTTTGAAAGCTAATATTTTAGATAAAGTTTATTATGTTGGAAAAACAAGTTGGATAAATGAATTAAATATTCAGATTGATGAAAAGGTTGAACAAGCTATTCAAGATTTTTCGACTAAAAATTATACCACTTCTTTCTTTGGAAATGATGAAAAAGTTTTGGGATTAATTGGAATTTCTGATGAAATAAAAGCAACTTCTGTTGAAGCTATTAAAGCTTTTCATGAAAAAGGAATTGAAGTTTGGATGGTAACTGGTGACAACGAGTTTTCGGCAAATGCAATTGCAAAACAAGTCGGAATTGATCAAGTGGTCGCAAATGCTTTACCAAATGATAAAATGAATATTATCAAAGATTTGCAACAAAAAGGAAAAGTTGTTGCAATGGTTGGTGATGGAATTAATGATAGTGCAGCGTTGGCTCAGGCAGATGTTTCGATTGCAATGGGTAATGGTTCTGATATTGCGATTGATGTGGCAGAAGTTACGTTGATTGGAGGAGATTTGACAAAAATAGATCATGCAATTAATTTATCTACGCAAACGGTCAAAACAATTCATCAAAATTTATTCTGGGCATTTATTTACAATGTAATCGGAATTCCAATCGCTGCTGGAGTACTTTATCCAATTAATGGATTTTTGTTAGATCCTATGATTGCTGGTGCTGCAATGGCTTTGAGTAGTGTAAGTGTTGTAACAAATAGTTTATTGTTAAAGTATAAAAAGATTTAAAAAACTTTAAAATATTCATAAAAAAATCGGCTAAATATTTAGTCGATTTTTTTGTGTTTTATAACAAACGATCATCCCAATTATAATCTTCTAATTCTTTGATTTTAACCTTTGAAGAAAAATCAGGATGTTTTGTATTGATTAAATAATTATATTCTTTTGGAATGATTGACGATGGAACTTTGATAACCAAATATTTAAAATCCTGATACCAAGCAGAACCAATCTCTTGTAACTCGGGATAAGCCTCTACAGATTGCCAATTCCTAGGTAATTTAGACTTTTTAATTTCATAAATTTCATCTTCTTCGCAATCAATTTCTATCACTAATAATTTGTACGAGTTATCAATGCTAATAGAACTTCTATGCACCACCAATTCTAAGGTTGAAAGCGCGCGAGAACTTCCTGCATAAATAACAAATTCATCATTTTTATTCCATCTGTTGGCAACTCCAGAAGCTTGTAATGATTTTGAATATTTCGCTTTACGAATATTGTAAACTAACATTGTTAGACGTTTTCTCCGTATTCTATCGCAGTCAAACGATTATCGATAAATTTGAGACCTGAAACTGTATCAAGAAAATCTGCTGGCGATTTTTTATCTAACAAAACATTAGGCGTTGTTAACCATTTCTCAAAATCATCTTTTGTATTGAAAACCTCCAAACCGTGCTTGTATAAAGAAATCAATAAAACAATATGCTCTTTTGTATTGTCTTTAAGAGATACATCTTTTGTTTTGTAATTTCTGTAGGTACGCGTTGTGATATTTAACCAACTTGAGATTATTTCGTCTTTTAGCGTTGATAATTCATCAAGATATTGAATGTATTTTTGATCAATATTATAACGATTTACGTAAAAATAAACACTCGTAAAATCTCTTACTTCAGGGATTTCATTTATGATTTGTTCGTATTTTTTTAGTTTAACAGTTGCCATAATTCTAAACTTTTACTAAAGTTACAATTTTTCCTCTTAAGAAAGGAACTTTTTCTCAAATTTAAATAAATTTAACAAAAAAAGAGGTTACCTAAGCAACCTCTCTGTGATATAATGATTTAAAATTTCTTATTTCAAAGAACCAACCATATCTTCAGGTTTTACCCATTCGTCAAATTCTTCGGCAGTTACATATCCTAATGCGATTGCAGTTTCTTTTAACGTAGAGTTATTTTTATGAGCTGTTTGAGCAATTTCTGCAGCTTTGTAGTAACCAATTTTTGTATTAAGCGCTGTAACTAACATTAATGAATTATCAACTAATTCTTTAATACGAGCATAATTTGGCTCGATACCTTGCGCACAATGCTCGTCAAAAGATACACAAGCATCTCCTAATAAACGTGCAGATTGCAAGAAGTTTGCAGCCATAACTGGTTTGAAAACATTCAATTCGTAATGACCTTGAGTTCCTCCAATTGTAATTGCAACATCGTTACCCATAACTTGAGCTGCAACCATTGTTAATGCCTCACATTGAGTTGGATTTACTTTACCTGGCATGATAGAAGATCCTGGTTCGTTTTCTGGAATGATAATTTCTCCAATACCTGAACGAGGTCCAGAAGCTAACATACGAACGTCATTTGCAATTTTGTTTAATGAAACAGCTAATTGTTTCAAAGCTCCGTGAGTTTCTACGATTGCATCGTGAGCAGCTAATGCTTCGAACTTATTTTCTGCTGTTACAAATGGATGACCTGTAAATTCAGCAATGTATTTAGCAACTAAAACATCGTATCCTTCTGGCGTGTTAAGACCTGTACCTACAGCAGTTCCACCTAAAGCAACTTCAGATAAATGCTCTAATGTATTTCTTAAAGCTTTTAAACCGTGGTTTAATTGCGCTACATATCCAGAAATCTCTTGACCTAAAGTTAATGGAGTTGCATCCATTAAGTGTGTACGACCAATTTTTACAACAGATTTAAACTCTTCTGCTTTCTTAGCTAATGTGTCACGTAATTGCTCAACACCTGGAATTGTTACTTCAACAACAGCTTTGTAAGCAGCAATGTGCATACCTGTTGGGAAAGTATCATTAGAAGATTGAGATTTGTTAACGTCGTCATTCGCTTTAAGAACTGGTTCACCTTCTCCAATTTTGAATCCAGCTAAAACTTGCGCACGATTAGCAACAACTTCATTCACATTCATATTAGATTGAGTTCCTGAACCTGTTTGCCAAATTACTAAAGGAAATTGATCATCTAATTTTCCTGCTAAAATTTCGTCACATACAGCAGCAATAGCATCACGTTTTTCAACAGGTAAAACACCTAATTCAGCATTTGCATAAGCAGCAGCTTTCTTAAGATAAGCGAAACCTTCTACAATTTCGTGAGGCATAGAAGCCGCAGGACCAATTTTAAAGTTGTTACGAGAACGTTCTGTTTGAGCACCCCAGTATTTATCTGCAGGAACTTTTACTTCCCCCATGGTGTCTTTCTCAATTCTGTATTCCATTTTGGTATTTTTTATTATTTATATATTGTTTACTTATCTCACAAATTTAAGAAATCGTTTGATGAAAGAAAAGTGATTAATGTTAGTATTTCTATAAATTTTATTTACTAAGTTTGTATCACATAAAAATAAAATCATGATTCAATTTTTAGGTTTCTTATTATTCTTAACAATCGCTTTATGCGGATTCTGGGGTATCATCTTTTTTGCAACGATGGCTATTTCTTGGATTCCATTTTGGGTTGCGAATTTAAGAAAAGAAAAAGCTGGAATAGTAACAGCAGAAGATCCTCGTCCGATTTTACCAAATCAAGAAGGAATCACAGTATTATTCAAAAAATAATAAGCTGTAAAAAAAAATTAAAAGGAACTTGACGAAGTTCCTTTTTTTATTTATTCGACTTTCGAATCTTCTTCATAATTTCCTTCCAAATAATTTTTCAAACTAATTCGGATAATTTCTGTCCAACCAGCTTCAAAACTTTCGCGCGAGAAATTTTTATCATCAGGCGGAAAAGTTTCAATTCCTTCATGAATCAACGTTAATTTTGTTTGCGGAACAATTTCATCTGTTAATTCATCCAAAATAAATGTAACAACAGAATTTCCTTCGTAGACAGGATATTTCCATGTATAAGCTAACAATTTAGTCGGCTCTACTTCTACTATTTTACAGTGATGTAAATACGATCCGCCATAAAATTCAAACTCAAATCCAACTTCTGGAACAAACTTCTCAATATCAAAATACCATTTATCAAAAGCAGCTTTTGTTGTTAAGGCATTCCACACTTTGTCAATTGAAACATCAAAAATTTCTACTATTTCTACAGGCTTTGCACTCATACTCTATTTTTTTATGATTTTGTTTAATTTACTAATTTTTTAATTATTATTTAAATTTAGCCCAAAATTTAATTGTTACATTTGCTATTGTAAAATTTTTAAAATGAAATTTAATAAGACTTTTTTAAGTGTTTTAGGATTATTTGCTGGTCTTTCGCTATATGCGCAACAAGAGGTTAGCCGTCCAAAACTAGTAGTTGGTATCGTTGTCGATCAAATGCGATGGGATTATTTATATCGTTACCAAGATAGATATTCTACAGGAGGTTTCAATCGTATGTTAAACGAAGGTTTTAGCAACGAAAATACCTATATTCCTTATATACCTACTTATACAGCTATTGGTCATAGTTCTATTTATACAGGTTCTGTACCTGCTATTCATGGAATTGCTGGGAACGATTTTATCATTCAAGCAACAGGACAAGAAATGTATTGTACGCAAGATGACGCTGTAAATGGGGTTGGTACTTCTTCAAAAGCTGGAAAAATGTCTCCAAAAAACTTGTTGACATCTACAGTTACTGATCAATTAAAATTAGCAACTAATTTTCGTTCAAAAGTATATGGAGTTTCGTTAAAAGATCGTGGAGGAATTTTACCTGCAGGACATTTTGCTGATGCTGCTTTTTGGTTTGATGGAGAATCTGGAAATTGGATTTCGAGTACATTTTATATGAAAGAATTACCAAAATGGTTACAAAAATTCAATGATAAAAAAGTTGCTGAAAAATATTTAGACAAATGGAATACACTTTATCCGATTAATACATATGTACAAAGTGAAAAAGATGGAAATCCATACCGCGAAAATTATAAAGGATTAGATAAAATGCAATTTCCTTATGATTTGAAAGCGTTGAAAAAAGACAATGGTTTAGGTTTGATTCGCTCTACTCCTTTCGGAAATTCGTTGACAAAAGATATCGCGATTGAAATTATTGATAACGAAAAATTAGGTCAAAATGAGAAAGGAATTACAGATTTCTTAGCAGTTAGTTTTTCTTCTACTGATTATGTTGGACATCAATTTTCTCCAAATACAATCGAAGCTGAGGATACGTATTTGCGTTTAGATAAAGATTTGGAACAATTATTTAATCACTTAGACCAAAAAGTTGGAAAAGGACAATATTTAGTTTTCTTAACTGCAGATCATGGTGGAGCTCATAATCCAAAATATTTCCAAGATAAAAAAGGAAATGCTGGATATTTCCCAACTGGAGAAGTAAAAAAAGCATTGAACGCTAAATTACAAGAGAAATTCAAAGCTGCTGATATTGTACGTTCATTGACAAATTATCAGGTTCATTTGAATTATCAAACAATCGAACAAAATAAATTAGACGAAGAAGATATCAAAGAAGAAATCGTAAAATTTATGCAAAAAGTAGATGCTGTTTCTTTTGTTGCTGATATGGACAAAATTGGAGAAGCTTCTATTCCTACGATTATCAAAGAACGCATGATCAATGGTTATAATCGTAAACGTAGCGGCGCTATCACTTATATTTTAGAGCCACAATGGTACGGAGGAAAACAAAATTCTGGTGGAACAACGCACGGAACTTGGGGTTCTTACGATGCTCACATTCCATTTGTTTTGATGGGTTGGGGAATAAAACATGGTAAAAACAACAACCGTGTATTTATGACAGACATCGCTCCTACAGTTGCAGCTTTGCTACATATCGAAGAGCCAAACGGAAATATTGGTCAGCCAGTTTCTGAGGTTACAAATCCAAAATAATCTTATAAAAGATAATTCTAAAAACGCAACTTAATTAGTTGCGTTTTTTTTGTTACTATAATTATTATTTATTCTATTTCAATTATTTACTTTTTAGAATTAAAGAAATTAACGATTAACATCTATTACGTAATTTTAGTAAATCAGGAATTTATATCATTGATAATGAAAAAAATATAAATAAGAGGGATTAATGAGGGATTTGTTTTAAAGGATAAATCAACATTTTTCGTTGATTTGTAATAGAACGTAATTATTACAAGATCATGAAAAATTTTAGAGAAATACATATTGGTAGTTTTATTAAGAATGTTGTTCAAGTAAAAGAAATAGATACTGGAAGAATCTTAAATTTCTTTAAATGTCAAGAAGATCAAATTGAGGAAATGTATAACAAATCAAGTTTAGATTCCGATTTACTTCTTCGATGGTCGAAGTTATTAGAATATGATTTGTTTAGATTATATTCTCAACATCTCATGTTGTATAGTCCTGTTATAACGAATAAAACCAATAAAAAAACAAATGATAATTCGTTGCCAAAATTCAGAAAGAATATTTACACGAAAGAGGTTATTGATTTTATTTTAGATCAGATTAAAAATGAAAAAATGAGTAAGAGAGAAATTATAGAACGTTATAATATTCCAAAAACAACATTGTATAAATGGATAATTAAATACAATTAATTCTAATATTCTGCACAATATTAGTAAAAGAGTATAATTTTCTCCAATTAAATTAATAATTTTAACAATCTAAATACATCATAATGAAAAAGACTTTTTTAAGTAAATTAACTTTGACATTATTCTCTACCAACCTATTTTTTTTATTATCTCCACAAGTAGATGCATGCACAAGAGTTGTCTATAAAGGTCCAGAAAATACTGTAATCACAGCTCGTTCTATGGATTGGAAAGATGAAATTGATGCAAATATTTGGGTTTTTCCTAGAGGTCTAGATCGATCTGGTAATGTCGGAAATGCTTCGGAAAAATGGACTTCAAAATACGGAAGTGTAATTGCAAGTGCTTGGGATATTGCGACAACAGATGGCATGAACGAAAAAGGACTTGTTGCAAATGTTTTGTGGTTAGTAGAAAGTCAGTATCCGCAATTTAATCCAAAAGGAACAAAACCAGGTGTTACCATTGCAGCTTGGGCACAATATGTTTTAGATAATTATGCTACAGTAAAAGAAGCTGTGGATGATTTGAGAAAAGAAAAATTTGTAATTGTTTCTGATTATATTCCAGGTACTCAAAAATTTACAACTTTACATCTTTCAATTTCTGATGCAAATGGAGACAATGCAATTTTCGAATATGTAAATGGTAAATTAAAAATACACCACGATCCATCTTATACAGTAATGACAAATTCTCCAGTTTTTGATGAGCAATTAGCAATTAATCAATATTGGAAAGGAATTCCAGGAACAATCATGTTACCAGGAACTAACAGAGCTGCTGATCGTTACGTAAGAGCATCATATTACATAAATGCGATTCCACAAACCGCTGATACTCGTACTTCTATTGCAAGTGTTTTTAGTGTTATTAGAAATGTATCGGTTCCGTTAGGAATTTCTTCAGAAGCAGAACCTAACATATCATCTACAAGATGGAGATCAGTTTCTGATCATAAAAATCTTGTTTATTACTTTGAAACTACAAAAACTCCAAATACATTTTGGGTTGATTTAAAGAAAATTGATTTTAGTAAAAATGCAAAAACAAAACGATTAAGCGTAAGTAAAAATGAAGCATATGCTGGCGAAACTTCTCAACTTTTTAGTGATGCAAAACCATTTACATTTGTTGGAATTTAGATCGAAAAATTAATCAATATTTTTTTTGCCAAATTGCTTTAAATCAACATTCAATATGATTGCCAATAACAAACATTTTATACCTGCCTTTCTATTATTTGGATTTATTGTTAATGCTCAACAATCGAATGATACAATTGATATTTCGATAAGACCTTACACTAGTTTGAGAGGTCATCTTGCTGTGCATGATAAAGTAATGGAGCTACAAGAGAATGCCTCTCGTGCTGGAATTGAAATTAATCTAAAAAAAGGAAATATTGCATTTGTAGCTGGTGTTGAATTGCAAATAAATATGTTCAAAGGAAACTCGTCGTTTAATGTTGATGGAAATCTAGATAGTGATCTTTTGGCAATTGTTTCAGAACAAAAACAACAAGTTTTTGGTAATCGCTTAGGTTACTTAGGAATTGATTTGTCTAAATATGGTAAAATAACATTTGGTAAACAATGGAGTGTTTACCGAGATGTTACAGCTTATACAGATCGTTTTAATGTATTTGGAGGACGCGCTTCTGCAACTTTTACAGGTGGAACAGATGGAGGTTTGCTAGGAACAGGACGAGCAGATCAATCAATAATTTACAGAAATAAAATTAAAGCTTTTCAATTTGGTGCTCAAATCCAAACAAAAGGTGGAAATGATGATAAAATTATTGATGGTTTTGGTTTTTCTGCTCAATTAGAATTAAATCAAAATATTAGTATTGGAGCTGCATTTAACCGTGCTTTTATAGCTCAAAACTTAATTGATGATAATCATATTTTAGGTTTATCTGGACATCCAACTTTTTATTCAATTGGTTCAAAATATACGAGTAAACAATTTGATGTTAGTCTACTTGGAATCTTACAACAAAATGGAGATTTTACGCCTATTTCATATCAATCTGAAAATACAATTAATCCTTCTTATGTTTTTGATGCAAAAGGTTTTGAAACTGCTATGAAATATAAACTAAATAAATTTTCAATTTTAGGAGGTTATAATTTATATGTTCTTGAAACAAAAAAATCTGTTGAAAATATTAGTATTGATAAAAAATTCAGACGAAGTGATTTGATTACCGGGTTAGAATATTATCCGATGAAATATGTACAATTGTATACAGAACAGCGCATCTCTTTTGGTAAAAATTATGCTGGTAAAAAAGAACAAAGTGTTTTTACATTGGGAATGAAACTAGATTTATCTAGACAATTTAACAAGAAACTTAACCTATAATAAACCATAACTAACTTAACTTTTCTCTCTATTATTTGAAATAATTTATAAAACGAAACTTAAAAAATTATGTTTAACTTTTTTCAAAAAAGCACATTTTTAATTCTATTAGCATCAAGTACTCAAACTTTTGCTCAAGACTCAATTCAACCAGATAATTCTTGGCATTTCAAAGTAGAGCCAAATATGATGTTGCCTCATATGAAAGGAAAAGCGAGTGTTTCTCGACTTCCGAATGTACATGTAAGTCAATCTCCGTCAGACTTTTTTGAGCATTTGAAATTTGCCGGAATGTTAACTTTCGAAGCTGAGAACAAAGATTGGGTAATTACATCCGATATTATTTATGCTTCTTTAGCTGCAAATGTTAAAAAAGATCCTTTAGTTTTGGATGGTAAATTAACAGCAAAACAATTCTCTTTTGAAGTTGGTTTATTGAGAAAAATAACTCCTTGGTTAGAAGCTGGAATTAGTATGAACCTTGTAAATATTAAATCTGGATTTGATGTAAATATGATCAATCCTAAAACAGGTCAAACAATGCATCTAGATCGCAGTATTTCTAAAACGTGGGTAGATCCTATGTTGGTTGCAAGAACAAGAAATTTACCAAACAAAAAGTTTTTGTATAATGTTTCTGGAGAAATTGGAGGATTTGGAATTGGATCAAAATTAGCTTGGCAATTAGAAGGATTGGCTGGTTATCAATTCTCTAATTTATTTTACGCAATGGCGGGGTATCAAATCATAAGTATGGACTACGAAAAAGGAAGTAATAATTCCAATTTTGTTTATGATATGGATATGTTTGGACCAATGATAAAAGTTGGCTTTAACTTAAAATAATAACCTTAAAATAAATATATTATGAAAAAATTATTTGTATTATGTGCTTTTACTGGCATATTATTCACAGCTTGCGAAAAAAAGACTGAAAGTACTCCTGCTACTGAAAATAAGTCATCACAAAAAATCGATGATTCAACTTCTCAATCTGCTTTAGATTGGGACGGAACTTATGAAGGCGTGATTCCTTGCGCTGATTGTGAAGGTATTAAAACAGAATTAACCTTAAATCAAGATAATACATATACCTTAACAGAAGAATATATCGATAAAAATCTGAAGGTTGAGAATCAAGGTAACATTACTTGGACTGATGATGGTAATTCAATTTCTTTAAAAACGAAAGACGATGAATATAAACGATATAAAGTTGGAGAAAATATTTTATTCCAATTAGATTTAGAAGGAAATGAAATTACTGGAGCTTTAGCACAAAATTATCAGTTAAAGAAAAAATAAGTAAGATAAATAAGAAAACGTAGCCAAATATGGTTGCGTTTTTTTACTTTTATAAAAATAAATTAGAAATGACTTTCAATACACCAATCATATCAGCACAAGAATTACAAGATAATTTGCATCTTAAAAATTTAATTATTTTAGATTGCACGATTGATAAAGTTGGACAATCAATAAAAGATCAAGAATTAAAATTAATTCCGAATTCTCTTTTCTTTGATTTGGAAGGGAAATTTTCTGATCATTCTTCGCAATTTCCTCATACACTTGTTGATGAAGAAATTTTCACAAAAGAAGCTCAAAATTTAGCCATTAATCAAGATTCTATCATTGTTTGTTATGATCGTTGGGGTGTTTATTCGAGTCCGAGAGTTTGGTGGATGTTCAAAGCAATGGGTCACAAAGAAGTATATGTTTTAGATGGCGGATCGCCTCTTTGGCAAGAAAATAATTTTGACACAACTTCTACTTATTTTCAACCTACTGTAAAAGGTAACTTTATTGCTGATTTTCAATCGAATTGGTTTGCTGACACACAAGTTATGTTAAATGCAATAAATGATGATTCGAAAATGATTATAGATGCTCGATCAGAAGGGCGTTTCAAGGGCACTTCTCCGGAGCCAAGACAAGGTTTACGAAGCGGACATATTCCAACTTCTAAGAATTTATTTTTTGAAAATGTTTTGACTGACACAACATATAAATCAAAAGAAGAACTGAAAGCAATTTTCGAAAAATTTACAGATTCATCTAAAGAAAATATTTTTTCATGCGGTTCTGGAATTACAGCTTCTATCCTAGCCTTAGCTTCAACAATTGCCGGTTTTGATGAGGTAAAAGTTTATGATGGTTCTTGGTCTGAATGGGGCGCTGACGAAAACTTACCGATTGAAAGATAATTTTCGACTTCTTTTTTCAACGAATTATAATCATTTAATTTTACAACTTTTACATTTTCACTATCTTGTAAACCACAAGCGGTTGTTGTAATAATTGGAATTCCATAAGAAACAGCTTTTATAGGTTGACGTGGTTGATTTTCGATAATTGTTGGATAAATGATTAAGCCAATTTCATCATAATTTCCACTAAATTTTTCAATTTGTATATTTTGCCAAAAATTATTCATTTCGAGATTTCGCCCAAGAATTACAAGTTGTAGATTGAGTTCTTTCGCTAATTTTTGCATTTCATATGCTCCTTTTCTACCAACTGCAGAAGCAGGAAAAAGAATTTTATTCCCAGTTTTTTGATTCAAATTTTGTTCAATATTCCAATCAAGTTTCACAATTTTATGTTGAAACATTTTCTGAATATCTGTATGTGGACTTATAATTCTTTGCGCTATGTTTAACGCATTATTTTCTAAATCAATTAAATTTTTATTTGCTCTAAAATCTTTCAAAGTCTTACTTTCTGGATAAATGAAATGTGAATAATCCAATCTTTCGTGCAAGGTTTCAATAGGTAATCTTGTCATTAAAACATCAAAAGTTCTTCCTCCTAACATTCCTTTTTTATAAATAAAGGGCAATAAATTTTGACTAATAACTAAATGAGTACTTTCGATTGGAATTAATTTTGAAGCAGAATTTGCTATTTTTTCATCTAGTTGTAATGATAGTTCGAATGGATTTTTATTTTTGGAAAATCGTAATTTCAAAGCTCTATAAATTCCAGAAAATAAAGTTGTCTTGCTATCTTTATGAGAAGAAAAACTCCAATTATAGCGATTCGTTTTGACGAAAAAATTCTTTTTCATCGAAAATATAAAACGATCATTCTCATTTATATTTTTCGAAATATATGCATCATATTCTGGCCATTTTTCATCCAAAATATAAGTCGTCGTTTTAATATGTTGATTTTTATGTGATTGATCTTCATGTTGATGACAACTATCGTTTCCACACGAATAACAATCATTTAAAAAATTGAAAGCCAATTTACTATCAATATTTTCTGATAATTTTAAATCTTTATTTTGACTTTTATAGCGAACAATTAAATGAGTAGAAGTTAATTCAGTTTCGATTCTAAAATCATAAGCCGAACGAAAACGTAAATCAATATAATTCCATTTTACAGTCGCATCGCGATCCTTTTCCGCCAACGAACCTTGTATGATTTTGGTATGTTTATGACGCTCAATAATTTCGAAATTTGCGTTCAAAGCCGCATCATACAACGCATTAGATAATTGGCACAAACCTCCAGCAATCGTTGGTACAATGCAACCTTCCTTTATTTCTCGACCAACCACATAACCTTGACCATAATTTGGATTACCAATATGTTTCCAAAAGCTAAATGTTTCGTTGGCTTTAATTTCTAAACCATTAATTTTTTGAGAAGCAATTCGAAGATTCTGAATTTTACCAGCTGTTAAAATCCAATTTTCTTTTGTGTCATTTGGATTCCAAAGTTCACTTTCAGAAAATGCAATAATCGGTTGATCAATTAATTTTGAATCAAATTGAAATTTTGTAGGATTATCTTGAATATTTTTCAGCCCACGAAGACCAATTAAAACAGAAGATTTTAATTTAAAAATAAGACTTTTCGTAAAACTATGTTGTTCTATAAGTTCTGGTTGACTCAAAATAGTAGATTTAGGTTGTTGATTTATAAAATTATAAAAATTTTGACTTCCAATAATTATTAATATTAGTGATTATTAAATATCTTAATTTATTTTAGTACTTTGTTTTGCATAGTAGTATATTTTATATAGATTTGTAAAAGTTATTTGATGAATAAAATTACAATTTTGATAAAAATATAGTTTTTGTCATGTAACTATTTAAAAGAATTAACGTCTATAATAAAATTAACACTATGAAACATCTATTTTATATATCTGCATTATGCTTGAGTTGCACCGTTATGGCGCAAACAAAATTTTCAGGTAAAGTATTGAATGAAAAAGATAATAATCCTATTTCTTTAGCTGAAATTGTTTTATTGAATGAAAAATCTGAACTATCAAATGTTACAGACGAACAAGGAAATTTTGTTTTTGAACAAGTTGAAGCTGGAAAGTATGATTTTGCGATTTTGGTAAATTTTGATACGATTTATAAAGAAAAAATAGAAATTAATGCTGAATTAACAAAATCATTCAAAATTAATATGCCAAATATTGATTTGAAAGAAGTTGTAATTGCTAAAAAAGTTTTTCAGAAAAAAGCTGATCGATTTGTTTTCGATGTTTCAAATTCTCCTGTTGCAAAAGGAAATGACGCGTTTAATCTGCTTAAACAAACGCCTTTAGTTTCTTCTACAGATGGGAAAAATCTTAAAATTCTGAATAAATCTGACGTTATTATTTACATCAACGGACGAAAATCTAATATGGATAATGAAGCTGTGATAGAAATGTTGAAAAATACACCATCAGAAAATATTCAGAAAATTGAAGTCATTACAACGCCTGGAAGTGAATTTTCTGTTGAAGCAAATACTGGAGTCATTAATATTGTGATGAAAACGACGACAACAAACGGTTTGAATGGAAATGTGAGAATTGTAGATCAACAGGCTTATTTTAATAGTCAAAGATTGAATGCTGGTTTAAACTATAGAAAAGATAAATTGGCAATTAATTCTGGGATTTATATTGGAAATAACAAATCTCGAGAGAAAAATATTTTATCGAATGGAAATGCTCATTTTATCAATGAATCGAGAGGAATTGTAGATGATCCAAATAAGAATGTTGGCGGAAATGTAGGATTTGATTATGAATTAGCTAAAAATCAGAATATTGGTTTAACCTATAATTTTAGATACAATAAGAGTTTTGATTCAAAATTTAAGTTAGATAATTTTTATAATCATGAATTTAAAAATCAAACAATTAATCTCGAAAATGCTCAAACAAGAAATCATTCGTTCAACTTAAATCACGAAATAAGAACGGATAGTTTGGGAAGTAAATTAGTTACAAATGCTTCTTTTCTTAATTATAAACGAGAGATGAGAAGTACAAATACAACAATCCCTGTAGATAATGAAAATGTTGAAATCTTCAGACAAAATGTACCTCAAATTATCAATAATTTTAGTGCAAATGCAGATTATACCCTAAAAACTAACAAAGAAAATACATGGTTATTTGGAGGAAGTTATACATTCACAAAAACGGATAATGATACTAAACAAGAGAGTTTTGTGAACGATAATTTTATCAAAGATGAAATTTTGAGTAATCATTTTTTATACAAAGAAAACATTGCTGGATTGTATTTAACTTTTGAAAAACAAGTTTCTGAAAAGTTATCAGGGAAAATTGGAACACGATTAGAAATTACAAAAACGATTGGTGATATTCTTGAGAAGAATAATTCATTTAAAAATGATTACAACAATATTTTACCTTATTTATCTCTAAATTATGCGATTCATCAAGATCATAATGTGAGTTATTCTTTTTCGAGTCGCGTTCGTAGACCTGCTTTTTGGGAGTTAAATCCATCAAGAGTTTACCTTACTCAGACAAATTATATTCAGAACAATCCATTTATGATGAGTTCTAAATTTTATAAACAAGAGTTAAATTATTTGTATAAAAGCGCTTATTTTTTCAATGCAGAATTTGAATATATTGACGATGCGACAAGTCAATTGCCTTTGCAAGGAACAGTAAAAAATCTTGAAACAGGTGAAACAACAGAGTTTTTGCGTTACATTAGAATGAATTATGGAAACAAAAAATCATTAAACCTTTCGGTTGGAATGAATAAGAGTTTTTATAACGGAATTTGGTCTGCGAATTATATGTTTATTTATATGTATCAAGCATATAGAGGGATTGTCGATAGTGATCCTACCTATATTCAAAAACCTGGTTTTGAAGAAAAACTTTCGACTTATGTTGTTGATCGTCAAGCATCGAATATTTATTTTAAATTAGATAATACAATACGACTTTCTTCGAAAAAAGATTGGTTTTTAGGTGTTAATTATTGGTATCTATCACCTTTAGAAATCGAACTAGGGAAACTTGGAAAACAACATAGTTTTGATGTAAATATCAAAAAAATATGGAATAATTGGACTTTGATGTTCGAAGCTTATGATTTATTGAATACAAATGTCACAACAATAAATGGTAAACAAGAAAATGGAAGTTTCAATAATGTTTGGCAAAACCAATACAACAGAGAATTTTCAGTTAGTTTATCATACAAATTTGGAAATCAAAAACTGAAAAAATCAAGACAAATTGATGAAGCAAATAGTACAATAAAATCAAGATTATAAAAAATAAATGACATGAAAAAAGACTGCAAATTGCAGTCTTTTTTGTTTATTAAAAAATCAAATTATATAAATTTATCTCCACTTATCCATCTCGAAACGAACAGAAAAAATGTTAGAATATAATCCCAAACCGCTGTCTCCAAAGTTAGTCAAAGCATAATCAATCGAAATTCCTTTGTATTTGAAACCTACCCCAACATTTGGCTGAATTTGAGTTTTATCTTTTCCATCAAATTGCGAAATTTTCTGTAAATTATTCAATCCTCCACGTACAAAAACCATGTCATCATAACCTAATTCAAGACCAACTTGTGGCGAAATAGAAAATCCTTTTCCAGAAATTGCGGCATTAGTTTGTTGAAATTCGATATTCATATCAACTTCTCCCAACAACGAAACTCGTTCATTAAAATCAAAACGTTTTCCAACTCCAAATTGCAGTTTCGGCATTGTTAATTCGATATTTTCTCCTGGCAAATCATTCAAAATTGTTGGCTCACCTCCATTACTTGGCTCATCAACTGTAATTTCTTTTACTTTTTCTTTGTTGATACTCCACGCATTGAAAGTTGTCGTAATATCACGCGCCATCAAACCAAAATACATTTTATTATCAGTACGATATTGCAAACCAAGATCAATCCCGAAACCAAATCCTTGCGCAAATTTCCCTATATGTCGATAAACAATTTTAGCATTTGCACCAAACTGAATATCTTTATTATTAAATACATTTCCTGCATAAGACATCGTCAAAGCGTAATCTGCTGTAGAAAATTTTGAGATTTTATCGTAATTAATATTTCCTTGATTATCAATTAATTCTGTCGTATTCAGAATATCATCAACACCAAAACGAGTAAACGAAAATGCAATCGTAGAATTACTTTCTCTCAACGGAATTGCAACCGCTGCATAATCAAATTTCGCAATTGACTGAAAATATTCAGCATGCATCGCCGCAGCTTCCCAATCGTAGGTAATTTCTGTTAATCCAGCAGGATTCCAATAAGCCGCATTTGCATTTCCAATATTCGCCACAACCGCATTACCCATTGCAAACGAGCGCGCATCTGCACCAATATTCAAAAACTCGTTCGAATATTTGCGTGTGGTTTGAGAAAAAGCAAATTGACTTGCCAGAACAGATAATATAAGGAATGTCTTTTTCAAAATTGATGAATTACGAATATAAAAACTCAAAAATAGTGGTTTTATTGTGTTTAAAAAGGATTCAGATTAATTTTTGTTTGTACTTTTGTGATGAAAAATTCATTTATGAAATTATTTACAATTCCAAATTTTCTAACACTACTTAATCTTTCGTGTGGTGTATTATCAGCCATTTTCATGATTTCGAGTAATGCTCAAATCACAACTACCACAGTTACAATCGTGATGGTTTTGATGTTGATTTCGTTGGTTGCCGATTTTTTGGACGGAATGGTTGCACGATTAATGAATATTGGTAGCCCGATTGGAAAAGAATTGGATTCTTTGGCAGATTGTATTTCGTTTGGAGTTGTGCCAGGATTGATGTTATTTTCGATGTTTAATCATTTTTCAACCGATTTTATTTATGAAAATGAGAATTTAAAAATTGCTGCAATTTCTTTATTTGCTTTTTTAGTTCCAGCTTTTTCGGCGTTACGTTTAGCAAAATTTAATTTAGATGAAGATCAAGCAACGTATTTCAAAGGTTTAGCAACGCCGTCGAATACCTTATTTATTTTCTCATTATTTTCTATCTATTACAATAATGGACAAATTATAAATCCTTCTGTTGATCCGTATTTATTAATTGTCGTTTCTATTGTATTTAGTGTTTTATTAATTGTCGATTTACCATTATTTGCCTTAAAATTTAAAGGATTGAGTTGGGCAGAAAATTATTATAAATACATTTTCTTAATCATTACATTAGGTTTAGTGGCTTGGTTGCAAGTTGCAGCAATTCCGCTAATCATCTTATTGTACATCATCATCTCAATCATTTTCAGAAAAGAAATTACAAAATGAAATTAACTAAAAATATCTGTTTCTTTGATTTAGAAACAACAGGAACTAATGTTTCAAAAGACCGTATTGTCGAAATCTCTATCGTGAAAGCTTTGACAGATGGTTCAAAAGAAGTAAAAACTTGGAAAGTTAATCCTGGAATTCCAATTCCACCAGAAACAACTTTAATCCACGGAATTTCTGACGAAGATGTTGCCGATGCGCCATCTTTCAAAGAACTTGCGCCCGCGATTATGGAAATGATCAAAGATTCTGATTTGGCTGGATACAATTCAAATCGCTTTGATATTCCGCTTTTGGCAGAAGAATTATTGCGTAATGGTTTTGATTTTGATTTATCAAAACATCGTCCAATTGATGTGCAAGTGATTTATCATAAAATGGAACCTCGTAATTTGAGCGCTGCTTATAAGTATTATTGTGATAAAGATTTGATTGATGCACATTCTGCGGAAGCTGACACAATTGCGACTTACGAAGTTTTGATGGCGCAAATCGAGAAATATGACGAACTTGAAAATGACAATAAATTTTTGAGCGAATTTTCATCTCAGCGTAAAACGGCTGATTTAGCTGGATTTATTCAGTACAATGATAAAGACCAAGAAATTATTTCGTTTGGTAAATATAAAGGACAAGTTGTGACGGATATTTTTGCGAAAGATCCAGGTTATTATTCGTGGATTCAGAATGCTGATTTCCCTTTATATACAAAGAAAGTTTTTACTCGAATCAAATTACAAAACGGTTTTTAAGCGATGAAAATTATTTGTGTCGGACGAAATTACGTCGAACATGCAAAAGAATTAAATAATCCAATTCCAGAATCTCCCATGTTTTTCATGAAACCTGATTCTGCAATTTTGCGAAAAGGTTTTCCTTTTGTAATTCCAAGTTTCACAAAAGAAGTTCATTTCGAAACGGAAATTGTGATTAAAATTGATCGAGTTGGAAAAATGATTCAACCTCAATTTGCAGATCGTTATTTCTCTGAAATCGGTTTAGGAATTGATTTCACTGCGAGAGATGTACAACAAGAATTGAAAGAAAAACGTTTTCCTTGGGAAATTGCGAAAGCTTTTGATGGTTCTGCATTTGCTTCGGATTTCTATCCAAAAGAAAATTTTGATTTAGAGAATTTAGCGTTCAAATTAGATCGAAATGGAGAAAACGTACAAACAGGAAATTCAAAAGATATGATTTTTCATATCAATACGTTGATTGCGGAATGTTCCAAATATTTTACCTTGAAAAAAGGCGATTTAATTTTTACAGGAACGCCAGCTGGAGTTTCTAAAATCAATTCAAAAGATACCTTAGAAGGTTATTTGAATGATGAAAAAGTATTCGAAATAAAAGTGTTGTAATCATTAAAAATGAAAAACATATTTTCATTTATTATTATATTTTTATTGTTTTCTTGTAAAAAAGAAAACAATATTGTTACACCTATAATTCACGAGAATGTAACAACAATGAATTCAATTTCTGATAATTACGATTCGATTACTACAAAAGTGAAGAAACTTGGTGATGAAGAAGCTTATTCAGAATTATTTTATCATTTAAAAGATTCAAATTTTGAAGGTAGAACAGATTCTTTAATGGTTTATTCAAAAATAATGGCAGAAAAATATCACTTTGAAAAAGCTTATATAGATTATTTGGATGCTATAACTGAGAAATATGGAATAGAAAATGATATTGGAAATTATTCAACAATTAATCTTTCACAATTAAAATCTAAAGAAAAGCAGGAAATTATTGATTGGCTTTCTAAAATGGTTGAAAAAGGAATAATTACAGAAAAACAATTTCAAGAAGTTAAAAAATAATAAAAGAGCGAAATTTCGCTCTTTTATTGTTTATACCACTACCTTTAATCAGAAATAAAATTAAAAATGGAAGACTATATAAAAATTGAAGAAAAACTACAAAATGATTTTGATTTATTGAAATCGAAAAAGAATAGAATTAGCAATATCAGGCTTATTGCATTTATTATTTCAGTTGTATTTTTCTTGCTTTATGTTACGTCGAGCAACAATTTATATTTGATTATTTCTTCTATTTTATTTATTGTTTTTATCATTTTAGTAGTTAAAACTTCTAAAATTTCTTCGCAACTTAATTATTCCATCCAAGCATTAGAAATTATTAATCAAATAAAAACTGATAATTCTATCGATCAATTTGTTGAAGATAATTCTCAGTTCAATAATGTTTACAACAAAGATTTAGATATTCTGGAAGGAAATTCGATCTTCAATCGAATCAATAAAACGCAAACTCGTATTGGTAATTTACAGCTCAAACATTTTTTATCGAATTTGATTTTAAACAAATCTGAAATTATTGATAGACAAAATGCTTTTGAAGAATTGGCTGAAAAAAGAAATTGGATTGTGACATTTTTGACGTTTACAAAGCGATTAAACATGAATCAATCTTCAATTTTTGTGTTCGAAAATCGGGTATTTAATACTGATTCAATAAAATTATTTCCTATCATCATTTCTGTTTTGAATATTTTGTGCTTTATCGCTTTAGCAATTATTGGTTTTCCGAAAGAAATTGTTTTTTACTGGATTTTGGGAGCAGTTATTATTTCGAATGCAATTTCCATGTTTTATAAACAACAACTTCGACGAATAGCAGCTTATACAACGATGAAAGCAGATGAATTGGATAATTTATATGAAGTTTTTCGACATATTGAAAATGAAAATTTTGAATCAAAACTAAACACTGAAATTAAAAATAAGTTTGTACATCCTTTCAAATCATCGGATTTAATCAAGACAATTTCGTCAACAAAAGAAACTTTAGATGCTGCAAATTTCCCGATTGTAGGCTTTGTGTTGAATACGTTTTTCTTATGGCGATTACATTATTCGATAAAATTTGAAAATGAAGTTCAAAAAACGGTTCATCAAATCAAATCTTGGTTAGATGAATTGGCGAAATTAGAGGCTTTTGTATCGTTTGCTTTGTTTAATGATAAATACAAATCGTTTACTTTTCCAGAAATTGTAGACGAGCCTTTTGCGTTAAAAATTACGAATGGTTTTCATCCTTTATTAGATGAAAAAACAGTTGTAAAAAATGATTTTGAAACCAATCGTCCAAACAATATTGCGATTATTACAGGTGCAAATATGGCCGGGAAAAGTACTTTTTTGAGAACAGTTGGAACTAATTTGGTTTTGGCAATGAATGGCTCAAAAGTGAGTGCAGAAAAAATGTCATTTTACCCAATGGATTTATTTACAAGCATCAGAACGGTTGATAATCTGTCTTCTGGCGATTCTTATTTCAAAAATGAAATCAATAAATTGAAAATATTAATTGAACGTTTAGAAAATAATCAACCACAAATCATCATTTTAGATGAAATTTTAAAAGGAACAAATTCGGAAGATAAATTAATTGGTTCGCAGAAATTTTTAGAAAAATTAATCAAATCTCCCACAAAATTGATTGGTTTTATTGCGACACATGATTTGGAATTAACGAAAATGGAAAGTGAAAATCCGGATCATATTATTAATTATTGTTTCGAATTAAAAAACGTGGACAACAATTATTATTCGGATTATAAATTAAGAAAAGGCACAACCAAAATGATGAATGCCATTTTCTTAATGAAACAATTTAGAATTATTGATTAATCTTAAATTGTTAATTTAATTCTTTGATAAAATTCGCATCAATCGCATTAAAATCATCAACAATACAATTTGCTTTTGAAATATCTTGTTGTTTCGAATTTACACTTTTGTAACCCAAACAATACAAACTTGCTCGTAAAGCCGCTTCTACTCCATTTTTACTATCTTCGATAACAATACATTCGCTATGTTCGGACTTTGCTAAATCAGCGGCATGCAGAAAAATGGCTGGATCTGGTTTTGATTTCGGAAAGTTTTCGCCAGAAACTTTATGCGTAAAATATTGATTCAACTCAAAACGATTAAAAACACGATCGATTGTCGATTTTGAAGCCGATGAAGCCAAAATCAATTCAATTCCATTATTGTATAAATCTCTAATCAACCTCTCAACACCATCAATCAAATACAAATCTGGTTTTGTATCAAAAGCTTCATTAAAAATAGTACGTTTTCTAAGAACTAAATCGTTCACTTCATCTTTCAAATTGAATTTATCTTTTAAGATTTGATAAACATTTTTTGTAGATTGTCCTGTAAATGTGGCAAATAATTCTTCAGTAACCGGAATATTCAGTTCTATATAATGTTCGAAATAAGCATATTTATGTACTGGTTCTGTATCGACGATTACGCCGTCCATATCGAAAATTACAGTTTTAATCATTATTGTTTTGTTTCTACAAAATTAACTTTTTTAAGAGAATGATGTAAAAGTTTAAACTTTAGAATGATTTTAAATTAATCGATTATATTACTGATATAAAGGATTGTATCCGAAACCAAACAACAATACTTATGTTAAAACTTAACATTAAGATAACATTTGCACGCTTTTTGTAAAATTCTTGGCATAACAAAGTTAAAAACTGAAAATTTAATAAAAATGAAAAAAGTATTATTAGTAGCTGTAATGGCATTAGGAATTTCTCAAGTAAATGCTCAAAACTATAAAAATGCTTTAGGTGTTGTTGTAGATTTAGGAGACGGTGAAACATTAGTAGGTCCACAATTCAAACACTCTTTTGATGGAAAAAATGCGGGTAACTTACAAGTTATGTTTGGAGATAACATTACTGTTTTAGGTGCAGATTATACGTATAATCAACCGTTTTCTGGTGCAAATGGATTAGGATGGTATGTAGGTGTAGGACCTCAATTATCTTTTGTAGATGGAGGTAAATTTGAGGACAAAACTTATTTTGCAATTCGTCCGCAAGCTGGTTTAGAATACAAAATCCCTTCTGCTCCTTTGGCTTTACATTTTGATTGGAAACCTTGGTGGAATTTAACAAACGATTCTAACTTCGAAGCTGGTCGTTTTTCTTTAGGATTTAAATACACATTTAACTAATCAAACGTTAAAAATATAGTAAGCCACTCACTTGAGTGGCTTTTTTTATAAGTAAAATCATATAATCTATACACAAATTAATTTTATTCCTCTGAATTAATCGTTATTTTTGAATAATTTTGGATTTTATCTAAGACCAATTATAGATTAACACTATTATTTGATTATTCAAGATATAATTCCGAATTTTAACTTAGTATTAGATTTAATAACATTTATAGAAGATGAAACAATTAATTGGGACAGGAGTTGCTTTGGTTACGCCTTTTCAACAAGATGGTACCGTAGATTATGCTGCATTAGAAAATTTAGTAAACTATAGTATCGATGGCGGTGTTGAATATTTAGTTATTTTAGGAACTACTGCAGAAGCAGCAACACTTACAAAGGATGAAAAGAAACAGGTAATCGAAACAATAAAGAAAGCGAATGCTAATCGTGTTCCGATGGTTTTGGGTATTGGAGGTAACAATACGGCAGAAGTTATTAATGAATATAAAGAAACAGATTTGAGTGATTATATCGCAGTTCTTACGGTTTCTCCATATTATAATAAACCTAATCAAGAAGGAATTTACCAACATTATAAAGCGATTGCAGAAAGTACAGATGCCAACATTATTTTGTATAATGTTCCTGGTAGAACGGGTTCTAATATCTCAGCAGATACAACAATTCGTTTAGCAAATGAATTCAAAAATATTGTTGCAATTAAAGAAGCTTCACCAGATTTCTTACAATCAACAGATATTATTCGTAAAAATACACGCGAAGATTTCAATATTATTTCTGGTGATGATGAATTCGCTGTACCAATGACTTTAGCTGGAGGTTCTGGTGTTATTTCTGTTATCGGACAAGGTGTTCCAACTGTTTTTACAGATATGATTCGTAAAGCAATCAACAAAGAAGTTGTTGCTGCTTACGAAGGTCATTACAAAGTTGTAGAAATTACACGTGCTATCTTCGAGGAAGGAAATCCTTGCGGAATAAAAGCTGTTTTAGATAAAAAAGGAGTTTGTAAACCATTTACAAGATTACCTTTAGTTCCAGCATCAGCTAATTTGACAACAAAAATTAACCAATTATTATCAAACATCTAAAAAAATAAAGCTATGATAAAAGATACAATATTAGACGCATTAAACAAACAAATCAAATTAGAAGGAGATTCTTCTCAATTATATTTAGCTATGGCTTCTTGGGCTGAAGTGAAAGGTTTAGAAGGAACTGCAAATTTCTTGTACTCGCATGCAGACGAAGAACGTATGCATATGTTAAAATTAATTAAATTTATTAACGAAAGAGGCGGAAAAGCGTTTGTTCCACAAATTGAAGAACCAAAACAAGATTTCACAACATTGAAAGAAGTTTTTACTGCAATTTTAAACCACGAATGCTTTGTTTCTGAATCAATTAACGAAATTGTAGGCTTAACATTAGAAGAAAGAGATTATTCAACTCACAATTTCTTGCAATGGTATGTTTCTGAGCAAATTGAAGAAGAAAAATTAGCAAGAAATATCTTAGATAAGCTAGAAATGATTGGATCTGACAAAGGAGGTTTATATCTATTTGATCGTGATATAGTTACATTAAGTACAGACACAACAGCGGAATAAATCAAAACTTTGAGATTTTATTAAGAGGATAAGAAAAAAATATTTTATACTTTAGTCCTCAAATTTTATTAAATTTGCAGAATGTTTAAAAAACTAAGCTTAGTAGTTTTAATTGGCGCTTCTTTAGTGTCTTGTAACAAGACCTATAACAAAGCGATGAAAAGTACGGATAAAGACGAAATCTTTACATTGGCTACACAATTGTATCAAGATGGTAAATATGATTTGGCAAACGAATTGTATGAAAAAATTTCTACATCATTTGTAGGAACAGAAAAATCTGCGGACATTGCCTATAATATGGCACAAGGTAACTTTAACGAAAAAAGTTTCCGTTTAGCAGGACATCAATTCAAAAGCTTTGCAGGAGCTTATCCTATGGATAGCCGTGCAGAAGAAGCTTTATTCAAATCGGCATTTTCTTATTACAAAGATTCGCCAAAATATGACTTGGATCAAACAAGTACGTACACAGCAATCAGTGAGTTACAAGGATTTATCAATTCGTATCCAGAATCAGCACACGTTGCAGAAGCGAATAATTATATTACAGAACTTAGACAAAAATTAGAATTAAAGTCTTTCGAAATTTCTAAAGTTTATTACAAAACAATGAAATATAAGGCTGCTGGAGTTTCTTTTGACAATATGGTTGATGAATATCCAGATTCTAAATTTCGTGAAGAAGCAATGATGTATTCATTACGTTCTAAAACAGAATTGGCGTTAAATTTCTCTCGTATCGAGAACAAAGATTTACGTTTACAAGATGCCAGAACGCAATATCTATTGTTAACAAGATATTATCCACAAACAAAATTTAAAGCAGAAGCTGATAAATTGATGGAGAAAATCGACAAAGATATGGTGGATACTAAAAAACAATTAGCTGATATAGAATTAGCTAAAAAGAAATTTGAAGCTGATCAAGCTGAATTAAGCAAAGAGCAAAATAATAAATAATAGTAAAATATATAAAATTCTTTCATTATGAATTTCAAGGATATCGGTGCAGCACCAACAACACAAACTTATGATCGTAATAAAATCGATGAGAAAACAGGAAACTTATACGAATCGATTGTAATTATGGGTAAAAGAGCAGAACAAATCAACCAAGAAATGAAAACTGAATTAATTCAGAAATTGGATGAGTTTGCTGCACATACAGATTCTTTAGAAGAAGTTTTTGAAAACAGAGAGCAAATAGAAGTTTCAAAATTCTACGAAAGATTACCTAAACCGACTTCTATTGCGATTAAGGAATGGTTAGACAATGACATATATTACAGAAATCCAAATGAGGATAAATAATGTCTGTTTTACATAGTAAAAAAATTCTTTTGGCAGTTGCTGCCGGAATAGCGGCCTACAAAGCCGCTTTTCTTGTTAGAGCGCTTATCAAAAAAGGAGCTGATGTCAAAGTTATTATGACACCAGAAGCTCAAAATTTCGTTACTCCACTTACACTTTCCACACTTTCCAAACATCCAGTCGAATGGGAATTTTTTGGTGATAAAGGTGATTGGAATAATCATGTAGAATATGCACTTTGGGCAGATTATATGATTATTGCACCTTGCACAGCAAATACGTTGTCACACATGGCAGATGGAACATGTGATAATTTGGTTTTAGCAACTTATCTTTCAGCTAAATGTCCTGTATATTTTGCTCCAGCAATGGATTTGGATATGTACAAACATCCATCAACTTTAGAAAATATTGTTAAATTAGAATCTTTCGGAAATATTTGTATTCCTGCTGAAGCTGGTGAATTAGCAAGTGGATTGGTTGGAGAAGGCAGAATGGCTGAACCTGAAAACATTATTGCGTTTCTGGAAAGTACAATCGAAGCTACTCTCCCACTTCACGGAAAAAAAGTAGTAGTTTCTGCTGGTCCTACATACGAAAACTTAGATCCTGTTCGTTTTATAGGTAATTATTCTTCGGGAAAAATGGGATTCGAAATTGCGAAAGCTGCTGCTAATTTGGGTGCAAAAGTTACCTTGGTTAGTGGTCCAAGTCACGAATCTGTTGCAGGTTTTCCTATAGATCGAATAAATGTTGTTTCTGCTCGTGATATGTACGAAGCGATGCACGCTAATTTTGCTGATGCTGATGTTGTGGTAATGTCGGCGGCTGTTGCAGATTATCGTCCAAAAGAAATGGCTGAGCAAAAAATTAAGAAAGAAAACGATGATAATTTAATTATCGAATTGGTGAAAAATCCTGATATTCTAAAATCGTTAGGCGAAATCAAAACACATCAATTATTGGTTGGTTTTGCATTAGAAACGAATAACGAAGAAGAATATGCAAAGAAAAAATTAGCCAAAAAGAGTCTTGATTTTATTGTTCTTAATTCGATGCAAGATAAAGAAGCTGGTTTTCAGAAGAATACAAACAAAATTACAATTATTGACAAAGATTTATCAATGCAACAATTTGATGCTAAATCAAAAACAGATGTCGCAAAAGATATTTTGAATGTCATTTTAAATAAGTTATAAAATTTATTATGAAGAAATTAGCCTCAATTTTCTTTTCGTCGTGTTTAGCTATTTCGGCTTTCTCACAAAATATTATTGCAGATGTAAAAGTCGATTATTCTCAAGTTCAAGGATCTAATACACAGGTTTATCAAACTTTAGAAAGATCATTAAAAACGTTTATTAATTCAACAAAATGGACAAATGATCGTTTAAAAACATACGAAAGAATTGAAGCTAGTTTCGTCATTAATATAATTGAACGAGAGGGAAACAGAATGAAAGGTACGATTTTAGTACAATCTCGTCGTCCTGTTTTTAACTCAACGTACTATACGCCTGTTCTTAATTTATCTGACGATAATTTTACGTTTCAATACCAAGAATCTGAAGAGTTAATTTTCAATGATCGAAAATTCAGTGGAAAAAATTTGACAGATGTATTGACGTATTACATTTATTTAGTTTTGGGATATGATACAGATACATTTGCGAAAGAAGGCGGAACAGAGTATTTCAAAATGGCGAAGAAAATTGCAGATTTCGGTCAAGCGAACAATAATTTCTCTGGTTGGAGCGAATTAGATGGAATAAAATCGCGTACAGCCTTAATTAACAATATTTTAAAATCGGATAATTCAACACTTCGAAATATCATCTATCAATATCATAGAAACGGCTTAGACATTATGTCTGAGAACGAAGTTCGTGGTAAAAATGCTATTGGAAATACTCTATTGCAGTTAGAATTTTACCAAAGAGGAAATTATTCTCAATTTTATCCTTTAGAACTTTTCTTAACAGCAAAAAATAGCGAAATTAGTCAAGTATTTTCAGGCGGACAGGTTTCGACGGTGAATATCGAGAAACTGAAAGGAATTTTAAATTCAATCGCGCCAAAATACAACGACAATTATTGGAATAAATTGAAAAAGTAAATGTTAAAAACTCTTCGCGTTAATAATTTCGCCATTATCGATCAATTGGAGATTGATTTTCATCAAGGTATGACCACAATTACCGGTGAAACTGGTGCTGGAAAATCGATTTTGTTAGGTGCTTTAAAATTAGTTTTAGGCGAACGTGCCGATTTAAAAGCCTTGAAAAATGTTGATGAAAAATGTATTATCGAAGCTGTTTTTGAGATTAAAAATCTTGAATTAAATGATTTTTTCGAAGAGAATGATTTAGATTATGAAGACGAATCTATTTTGAGAAGAGAATTATTACCTTCTGGGAAATCGCGTGCTTTTATCAATGATACGCCTGTTAAAGTCTCTATTTTACAAGAATTATCAGAATTATTGATTGATATTCATTCTCAATTTAATACACCTAAAATTTTTGAAGCTGATTTTCAACTTTCGATGTTGGATATTTATGGAGAAAATAAAGACTTGTTGAAAGAATATAAGAAGGATTTTAACCATTATATTTCAACAAAGAAAAAGATAAAAGACGCTCAAAATTCATTAGAAAATCAATCACAAGATTTAGAGTATAAATTGCATTTGTGGGAAGAATTGAACAATGCTTCGCTAAAAAATGAAGAATTAGAGGAATTGGAAATCGAAATAAAATCTTTGTCAAACGTAGAAGAAATTATTTCGACTTTGAATGAAACTTACCAATTTTTGGAACATCCAGAGATGGGAATCATTTCTCAATTGAATGAAGCAAGCAATAAATTGAATAAAATTTCGGATTATAATTCGCAATACAATTCTATTTACGAACGATTAATTTCTTCTAAAATAGAATTGCAAGATATTTCTGGTGAAATGAGTAGTTTGATAGATTCGACTGAAATTAATCCTGAAAGATTACAAGAAATTACAGATCGTTACGATTTGATTCATAAATTATTGCGTAAACATAATGTGATTTCTGTTGAAGAATTAATTGCAAAACGTGACGAATTAGAAAGTCAAACTTCTGGTTTTGATAATTTGAGTGATTTAATTATTCACTTAAATAAAGAATTGAATTCAATTTCAGAAAAACTTGAAAAACAAGTAATTAAAATTAGAAAAAATAGAATTTCTTCTATCGAAATTATCCGAAAAAATATCTTGAATACGTTGTCACAATTGGGAATGGAAAATTCTCAATTAACCATTCAATTAAACGAAACAACAGATTTTACAGCAACTGGAAAAGATGAAGTTTTGTTTCTATTCTCAGCAAATAAAGGAATGGAACCTCGTATTTTTGAGAAATCTGTTTCTGGTGGAGAACGGTCTCGATTGATGTTAGCGATTAAAAAATTATTGGCAACTCATCAACATTTACCAACGTTGATTTTAGATGAAATTGATACAGGAATTTCTGGAAAAGTTGCGAATGAAACAGGAAAAGTAATGCAAACAATGGCTGAAAATATGCAACTTTTAGTAATTACGCATTTGCCACAAGTTGCTTCAAAAGGAAATTATCAGCTAAAAGTTTACAAAGAAGTTGTTGACGAAACGACACAAACAAATGTGATAGAACTTTCTCAACAACAACGTTTAGAAGAAATTGCTCAAATGATTTCTGGTTCAGAATTAACAGATGCAGCAATCAATCAAGCAAAAGAATTAATGAATTTGAATTAAAATTAAAATTCTAGATCATATAATATCAAAAAAGCTCGAGAAAATTCTCGAGCTTTTGTTTTGTATAAATCTGAAATTATTTCGTTAACTTTTCCAGCGAATATTCAATCATTGCATCAACTGCTTTGTAAGAATCGGCACTAAATTCACCTAAAATTCTATTCGCAACAATTGCATTTATTGATAACGCTTCGTGTCCCATCATCGCTGATAATCCATAGATTGCAGAAGTTTCCATCTCGAAATTAGAGATTCTTAAACCTTCGTAATTAAAAGTTGTTAAACGCTCATTAATATCAGCTGGATTTGGTTGCAATCTCAAATAACGCCCTTGAGGTCCATAAAAACCACAAGCTGTAGCCGTTACTCCTTGAATCGTTTTTTCAGAAGCCAATTTATCTAACAATAAATCAGATCCTTTTACTAAATATGGACGAGCTTTATTCGACGACCAATCTACATGTTTGATAAAAGCATCTTCTACCTCTTTATTCATCACCGCTTCGCTCCCAACATAATAATGTAAAAGTCCATCTAAACCTAAACCGTGAGAACCAATAACGAAACTATCTACAGGAATATCTGCCTGTAAAGCTCCAGAAGTTCCCATACGAACAAATGATAATTTTCTGAAATCTTTTTTGATCTCACCAGTTTCTAAATCGATGTTAGCCAAAGCGTCTAACTCAGATAAAACGATATCAATATTATCCGTACCCATACCAGTCGAAATAACTGTTAAACGTTTACCATTCAACGTTCCTGTATGCGTTACAATTTCTCTTTTGCTTGCTGTGTGCTCGATTGTATCAAAATGTCTTGAAACTTTTTCGACACGATTCGGATCACCAACAGTTATAATAGTATCTGCTAAATGCTCTGGTCTTATATTACAATGGTAAACACTTCCGTCTGCATTTAAAACTAATTCTGATGCTGCTTTACTCATGATTTAAAATTAAAAATAAGAGAACAATATACGATTTTTATCAGTAAAAATTGCAAAGAAAATGTTAACCTCCTACTCTTTTCACTTTAAATCCTTTATCTTTCAGGAAAGCCATAATCTTGTCGCGATAATCTCCTTGAATGATGATTTGTTCGTCTTTAAAACTCCCTCCAACACCCAAAAATTGCTTAATTTCTTTTGCTAAAAGTTTGAAATCTTCTGTTTCTCCTTCGTAACCTTCTATAATTGTATTTACTTTCCCTTTTCGTTTCTCAAACTTACAAATTAGAGGTTCTTTCTGAATCCATAACTCATGTTGTTCTTCATTTGATACTTCTTCTAGCTCAGGTATATGATCGGGAAAAAGATTTTTTAATTGATCTTGTAAATCCATTTTTTAACTTCATTTATTACATTTCAAAATTACAAAATATTAGTTAAATCAATTCAAACACTAACAGATTAACAATAATCGATATTCATCTTTATTTTCTTTCGGTGCGCGATGTACGCAAGGCAAAACTTTTTGTTCTGGATGATCAACTGCCAATCGCCAAAGATTTCCTAATCCTAAATTAATTGGTTCTACACCTGGACGAATTTGATAATGCAAATCAAAGAAATATTCTTTCAGAAAATCTTCAAATCCATCAATATGTCCATCATATAATTTGAATAAATTTTCTCTAATTTCAGGAATCAAAATTTTTTGTTCAACATCTTCATTCGCAACAATATCACTGGAAGCGCCATAGTAAGTACACAAAAAAGTATCCGTAGGAATTGGTGAACGATCAACATGAAATGAATAAACATCTGTTGAAATAAAATCAAATTCAGTATCACGTTCGTAGCATTTTAGTAAGTTTAAAGTTGGCGAAGCGCCAAAAACAGTTAATTGTTGTAAATCATTAATCAAAATATTTCTCGCTTTAATTCCTTCTTTAGATAAATCTAAATCATTCAAATCATCAATAGAAACAACAGTAATATCATCTTTTAAAATCAATTGATTCACAATTTCCTCAAAATCACCTTCCAAATTTCGTTGCCAATTTATCGCATTATTTTTCCCAGAAAAAGCTGTATATACAAGTTCATCAAACGAAGAAACAACTAAAACTTGTTGTTGATTAGAATTATTTTGAGCAATCATATAACCGC
The DNA here is from genome assembly GCF_013488205.1 of Empedobacter falsenii. NCBI lineage: Bacteria > Pseudomonadati > Bacteroidota > Flavobacteriia > Flavobacteriales > Weeksellaceae > Empedobacter > Empedobacter falsenii. The sequence goes on from NZ_CP040908.1 coordinate 1,941,256, forward strand.
AAAATTACTATTTATCGAAAAATAATTCAGCCTAAAAATTAAATTATTCCGAATGCAAATTCTCCTTTACAAAAGTTGTATTTTTACCAAAGATTAAAAGACAATGGAAAAAGAAATTATCACCAAAACATTTACATATAAAGGCCACACCAAAACTTTTAGCGCAGAAGTGCAACCTTTACCACCTTTCAATCCAGAAACTATGGATCGCGTGAAGTATGAGGAAACCAAAGAAGCCCATTATATGCTTGCCGAAGCGGAAGTTTATAACCAGAAAACAGAATGGTTTTTTAAAATTGAACAAGAATTGCAAAAATAATGAAACGACACTTACGCTAAGTGTCGTTTTTTGTTTAAGTTTAATCCACAAAATTAAAACATGAAACAAATTACTCTAGCATTATTTACACTTATTACGCTTTCGGCTTGTACTTCTAGCAAGACGGTTTTTCGTAAAAAATGGACAAAGAAACAAGCACCAGAAAATTTTGTTGCTCGATTTGAAACAACAAAAGGAAATATTGATATCGAAGTTGAAAGAAAATTATCGCCAAAAGCTGTTGATCGTTTTTATCAATTGGTTAAGTACAATTTTTTCGAAGATGGTACTTTTTATCGCGTTGTTCCGAATTTTGTTGCACAATTTGGAAATACTGACACAATTGTTTCAAATCAATGGAAAAAGTTTATTGTAGAAGATGAACCTGTTATTGCTGGAAATAGTAAAGGAGCTTTGAGTTTTGCGCGCGCAGGAAAAAACTCAAGAGATTTGGATTTGTTTATTAATCTGAAAGATAATCATCGTTTGGATACAATCAATTCCAATGATGTAGTAGGTTTTCCAAGTTTTGGAAAAGTGGTGAACGGAATGAATGTTGTAGAAAGTTTGTATGATGGTTACGCTGGACAAACAATGGAAGATGAAGAAATTTTTAACAGCACAAAATTAATGCGCGAAAGATATCCAAAGCTTGACAGAATATTGAATGCAAAAATCATTAAACTGAAAAAGAAAAACAAGTAAAACAATGTAACATAAAGTTTTAACATGACACAAAAATCAATTTAAATGTTTTGGCATGTACTTTGTAATACATAATACGTTTTTAAAACATATTTTGTGAAATGAAAAAATCAAAATTCTTTAAAGTCGCTGGAGAAGCAGCAATGGCAGCTCAAAAAGACAAATCTTTTTTTGAAAAAGTAAAGGCTTTTTTCAATATGTTAGGTGATTACAAAAAAGGAAGTTATAAACCTGACAACATGAATTTATTTCTTGGATTTGTAGCAACTTTATACATTATTTCTCCTATTGATATTATTCCAGAAGCGCTATTTGGACCTTTTGGTTTGATAGATGATTTTGGGATTTTACTTTTTGGAATGAAATATTTCAACAAAGAAATTATTAAATATCTTGCATGGAGAGATACGCAAAGAGCCTATGCAAATGTTGAAGATGCAAAAATTATTGAGTAGCAATAAATTAAATAGCTATAAAAAATCCGATTGAATTTTCAGTCGGATTTTTTATTTTTAGATTATTCAAAAAATGCTCTCTTTCTCATAAATAAAATTTATTATCTGACGATTATTCATTAGATTTGAGCAATACAATACTAAAAACTAAAACACCTGAATAATGGTAATTATTAATAATTTCGATGAATACAAAGCTTTCGAAGGTAAAGAAATCGGTAAATCTGACTGGCATATAATAAATCAAGAACAAATCAATCGCTTTGCTGATGCAACTTTAGATCATCAATGGATTCATACAGATCCTGAAAAAGCAGCTAACGAAGGACCTTTCAAAAAAACAATAGCGCATGGTTATTTAACGCTATCTTTAATTCCACATTTGTGGGATCAAATTGCGGAAGTGCGCAACATCAAAATGTTAATCAATTATGGAATTGAAAATTTGAGATTTGGACAAGCTGTTTTGGTTGATAGTGAGGTAAGATTAACTGCAAAATTGAAATCTATTACTAATTTGAGAGGAATTGCAAAAGTTGTCATCGAAGCAAATTTAGAAATTAAAGATAATCCGAAACCTGCTTATACGGCTGATGTGGTTTTCCTTTACCACTTTAATGATTAATTAAAGATCAATATAATTTACAAAGCTTCTATTTTTTATAGAAGCTTTTTCTTTTCATAAAATATCGAAGTATCTTGCGCTCGATTTCATATAACATGCAAAAAATTCAAAATATTAAAACCTTAATTTCTATTGTTGGACCAACTGCAATTGGTAAAACCAATTTGGCAATAGAAGTTGCAAAACATTTTCAATCCGAAATTATTTCTTGTGATAGTCGTCAATTTTTCAAAGAAATGAAGATAGGAACTGCTGTTCCTTCTGAGGAAGAATTGACTGAAGTGAAGCATCATTTTATTCAAAATATTTCTATTCACGAAAAATATTCGGTTGGTGATTTTGAGCGTGATGGCTTAGCTTTTTTGAATAATTATTTCAAAACAAATGACATTTGCGTCATGGTTGGTGGATCTGGTTTATATGAAAAAGCGATCACAGTTGGCTTTGACGAATTTCCTGATGTTAATCCTAAAATTAGAGAAGATTTGAATAATGAGCTTGCTGAATTTGGAATTGAAAAATTGCAAAAAGAATTGCAAGAAGTCGATCCAAAGTATTTTGAAGAAGTTGATATTTTCAATAAACAGCGTGTAACACGTGCTTTAGAAATTTTTAGATCTTCGGGTTTACCTTTCTCTAACTTCAGAAATCAAGATTTGAACAAACGTCCATTTAACATAATTAAAATCGGTTTAGAACTTCCTCGCGAAGAAATGTACGACCGAATCAATCGTCGAGTTGATATTATGATGAACGAAGGTTTATTAAATGAAGCAAAAAATTTATTTCCTTTAAAAGATTTGAATGCTTTGCAAACTGTTGGTTATCGAGAATTGTTCGACTTTTTTGAAGAGAAAATTACATTGGATTTTGCAATAGAAGAAATCAAAAAGAATACAAGACGTTTTGCAAAACGTCAAATGACATGGTTCAAAAAAGATGAAACTGTCAATTGGTTTTCTCCTTTCGAACAAGAAAATATCATTAATTTTATATCGAACAAAATATAAATTATGGAAAATTTTGTTGCCATCGATTTCGAAACTGCAAACAATTATCGTAATTCTGCTTGCGCGGTTGGAATTGTAACTGTGACAGATAATGTGATTACAGACGAGTATTACACGTTAATTCAACCACCACAAAATCAATATAATTATCATAATATTTTGGTTCATGGAATTCGTCCCGAAGACACAATTGATGCACCAAGTTTTGAAGACGTCTATTTTGAAATCAAACATCGTTTACAAAATCAGCTTGTTGTTGCACATAACGAATCGTTTGATCGTTCTGTTTTGAAGAATACAATGGAGTTTTATAGCCTCAATTACTCTCAACTTAACCTTGCCGAAAAGTGGGAATGTACATACAGAATTTTCAAACAGAAAGGAATTGTTCCTACAAAATTATCCGATTGTGCTCGCCGATTTAATCTTCAACTCAACCATCATGAAGCTTTATCTGATGCAAAAGTTTGTGCTCAATTATACTTATTAAAATAGTTTTTACTAAAAATTTATCTGATTAATCGTTTAAAAATAATTTTTACAAAAATTACAATAAATTCACATTCAGTAATATAACCATTTACAAATATTTGTAAGTATTTACAATTATTTACAAGTATTTAAAATTGATTAATAACAACTTTAATAATTCACTTTTCTAAGAAAATTTAATAAAGCAAAAATTCTATTCTAAATAAGTTGATTTTATGAAATGAATTGAGAATGCAAAATTTTGAAAATTAACTTTCAAAATTTTATAAAATGAAGTTTAAACTGAAATTTAGTTCTGATAAACCTTTACAAGTTGAAAAAAAAATTAATAATTTAAAAAATTGATTTCAATTGGATTTTTATCGAAGAAGTAAAATAATCACATTATGTATTTAACATAATAAAGAGGGTTACTCTGGGAACATTAATTTCAAAATTGAAAAATTGATTCCTCCCCTACTCTTTTTAAAAACATAAAAAAAGGTTGCATTTGCAACCTTTTCTTATAACATAATAACGCCTTCTATCTTCGAAACTTCTTTGTAATAATTGATTACTGTATCCGCATCAATCACATAAAGTTTAATCGAAATAGATGTATATTTTCTATTTTTTGAAGCTTTGTAATCAAATTCAGCATTCGTTCCTGCAAAAATATCTTTGATTTTTTTCATCGTTTCTTCACTTGAAGGATAAATGAATTTGAACAAATAATCTGTTGGAAATTTTTGTACATCATCTAATCTTTCTTTGAATTTTGCATAAAAATCTTGCTCATTGTGAGAGCTATCTGGTATTTCTTCGAATGTATAATCTCTATTTGTGTCCATATCTATTATTTTTTTGTTACAATGTCAAAAACAATACCACTTCACATTATTGATAAAATATAGAATTAATAAGACATTTTGACATATTATAAATCTTATAATTTCAATCTCATCATATAATCTATTTGTTCATCATCACCAAGTCTGAAAATATGTTGATCGAATTTTTCGAAACCATTCTTTAAATAGAAATTAATCGCTGAAATATTCTTTTCCTTCTGTAATGTGTTTTTCTTCAACTCTTTTTATTGTAATTTCTTCGTTCATTAATGCGAAACAAATTTTAATCCTACAATTGAACTAATTAATGTAAAAATAAAGAATATTCTCCAAAAATTAGCAGGTTCTTTGAATACAAAAATTCCGATTAAAACTGTTCCAACAGCACCAATTCCAGTCCAAACAGCATAAGCAGTTCCCAAAGGTAAAGTTTGTGTTGCTTTGATTAACAATGCCATACTTACGACCAAACACACTGCGAAAGCGCCGTACCACATATACATTTCTGAGCCTGTTGTTTCTTTGGCTTTTCCTAAAGACGATGTAAATCCGATCTCGAATAATCCTCCTAAAATCAATAAAATCCAATTCATTTTGTTAATATTTTGATGCAAAGATGAATTAGAAAAAAATAGTATTTTTTTACAAATGTTAAAAAATTATTCGCTTAAATTTCGGCGCGAATTCTACTTAATGTCACTTGGGAAATCCCTAAATACGACGCGATATAACCTAATTGCACACGATTAATCAAACTTGGATTTTCTTCTAACAATTTTTTATAACGATCAATCGCCGTTCCCAGTTGCCTAGAAATAAAACGCTCTTCAGTTTTTATCAATTCAATTTCAGCAAGTTTTCTTCCCCAATTTGCAATCTCTAAATTAGTTGCATAAAATAACTGTAAATCAGAAGATTTAATTTCATATAACTCGCAATCTTCCATCAATTCAATTGTTTCGTAACTAATTTTATTTTCGACATAACTTCGCATCGATAAAATCAAATCGCCTTCTTTCCCAAACCAAAACGTAATTTCTTTTCCATCATCAATTATATACGCGCGAACAATTCCTTTTTTGATGAAATATAGCTTTTTTTCAACTTTATCGGCATCAATAAGCGTGGTGTTTTTTGGTAATTGAATCAGTTGCATTTTATCTGCAATCAATTGAATAGACTGCGAGGAAAGTGGTGAAATTTGATCTAAGATTTGTTCTATTTCCATTATTGAAACTTGTCTAGTAAAAGTAAACAAAAAACTCAACCTAAAATAGGCTGAGTCATTCAAATTAAATTAACACCTGAAATCTACTTTGCATGTAGACCGCATTCTTTTTTACTATTATCTTCCCACCACCATCTACCAGCACGAAAATCATCGCCTTCGTTTATAGCACGTGTGCAAGGAGCACAACCAATACTTATGAAGCCCTTATCGTGTAGTGGGTTATAAGGAACTCTATTTTCTTTCAAATACTCAAAACAATTCTCTGTTGTAAAATCAATCAATGGATTGAATTTGAATAATTGTTTTTCTTCATCAAACTCTATTTCGAGCATATCATGTCGATTATTCGATTGCTCTGCGCGCAAACCTGTAATCCAAACTGATGCTTCTTTTAATGCACGATTCAGAGGAATTACTTTTCTGATATAGCAACATTGTTTTCTCAAATCAACCGAATCATAAAAAGGATTAATTCCATTTTCTTCAACAAATTTTTCTAACTCCTCTGTTGGGGGATAAAATGGTTTAATCTTGGTTTGATATTTCAATTCCGTTTTGTTCCACGTATTGTACGTTTCCTGAAAAACACGTCCTGTATCTAAAGTGAATATCTCAATATTATCTAATTTTTGACTCAAAATAGCATGAGAAATAACTTGATCTTCGAAACCAAAACTTGTCGAAAAAACTATCTTTTCTTTAACGTTATTATTCAAAAACAATAATTTTTCTTCTAAACTTGACTGTGCTATTACTTCCTCTAATATTTCTTTTAGTTGATTCATTTTGCATATATAACCTCTATAGTTTTTATAGAGTAATTATTTTTAACAAAATTATAAATTCCAACTTTCTAAACAAAACTAATCTCGATTAATTTTATAGATTTAATGCAATATAGAATCAATAAATTATATAAGCAAATTTTATTTATACTTAAATCATCTACGAGAATAAATTATCATATTCATAAAAAAGAAGAAAATCAGTCCAAATTGGTATTAAATAGAGGTTTTTGAAGAGTTCAAATTATTAATTATCTCAAAAATCAATATAATTATTAAGATAAAAACATTTAAAATATCATAAAAATAAAATCTATCTAATCATCTTCGAGAAAAAATTATGAATATCATAAAACAAAAAAGTCAAACTTTACAAAGTTTGACTTTTTTGTTTATATTTTTTGTAATGATAAATTAGAACAAAAATGGATGAAAATAACCAAATCCAATAACCAAAAAGTGGTAAATCATATTCATGTATTTGTAAAATATCTAATCTTGACAAATGATTAATTCCGTATAATGACATTTGAATAACAGCGATAATACCTAATATTAATCCTATTTTTTTCTTATAAAAAATCCAAGATAATAATAATGTAAAGTTCCCTAACCAACATATAAAATCAATTGGCAACTCTGATATCGTTATATATCCTAATATTAGATATGCAATTCCTAAATATTCTGTTCTAGAATTTCCAGAATAATATTCAATAAAATCAATACTTCTTAATAAGTGAACAGGCAAAATTAAACTTACCAAATAAGTTAAAATACTTACATATAAAAACAGATTATTTTTCCAATTTAGCTTCAAATTCTTCTATTTGTTTTTCCAATTTTTTATTCGCTTTTTTCAATTTGTTTTGAGGGCTAAACATCGCATAAACCAGCAAACCTACTCCTACTCCCACAACAGCTCCAATTTTTTCGTTCTTATTAATTGCCTTCGAAATTGCGATTCCTGCTGCTGCTCCAGTTGTTACGATAGAAACTGTATTTTCAAAACCTTTCGATTTTGTGTCCAAAACTTCCAATAAATTATTCATAGTTGATTATTTTTTTCAATAAACGTTGCAATAAATATTCCTAAATATAAATCATTCCAAATTATTTTAAAAATTGTTCGTATTAATTCAAGTGTTTATCTTTGTTCGGTAACATTTTTAGAATGGAAATACAAGACAAAATTTTAGCGCTTCGAGAAGAGCTTACTCAGCATAATTACAATTATTACGTTTTAGATAATCCGACAATTTCTGATTTCGAATTTGATTTGAAACTGAAAGAATTGAAACGATTAGAAGACGAAAATCCTATCTTTTTTGATGTCAATTCCCCTACACAACGCGTTGGTGGAATGGTTACAAAAAATTTCCCGACGATTACACACGAATTTAGAATGTATTCGTTAGACAATTCATATTCAGTTGAAGATTTGCAAGATTGGGAAAAACGAATTGAGAAAACGTTAGGTGAAAAAGTAGAATTTGTTTGTGAATTGAAATATGATGGTGCTTCGATTTCTATTTTGTACGAAAACGGTGAATTGACGCAGGCTGTAACGCGTGGAGATGGAACACAAGGTGATGAAATCACGAATAATATTCGTACGATACAATCTGTTCCATTGAAATTGAAAGGAAATTATCCTGAGCGTTTTTATATGCGTGGCGAAATTACAATTCCGCTCAATAAATTTGCTTCAATTAATGAAGAACGCGCTAATAATGGTTTAGAATTGTATTCAAATCCTCGAAATACCGCTTCTGGATCATTAAAATTACAAGATAATACCGAAGTTGCGAAACGTGGTTTACAATGTTTTCCGTATTATTTTATCGGAAATAATTTGCCTTATTCTACGCAATGGGAAATGCTACAAGCCGCTGATGAATTAGGATTTAAGATTCCGCATACGTCAAAATTATGTACTTCTTTGGAAGAAGTTTTGGCTTTTGTTGATCATTGGGATATCGAACGCAAAAATTTACCTTACGAAACGGACGGAATTGTGATCAAAGTGAATTCTTTTTCGCAACAAGATGAATTAGGTTATACTGCGAAATCTCCACGTTGGGCAATGGCATATAAATTCAAAGCTGAAGCTGCCGAAACCGAATTATTGAGCATCGATTATCAAGTTGGTCGTACTGGAGCGATTACGCCTGTTGCGAATCTTGCGCCTGTTTCTTTGGCTGGAACAATCGTAAAACGTGCTTCTGTCCACAACGAAGATATCATCAAAAAGTTGGATATCCGCATTGGTGATATGGTTTATGTGGAAAAAGGTGGCGAAATTATTCCGAAAATTGTCGGTGTTAATACTGATGTTCGTCAACCTGGAACGGAAGAAATCGAATTCATTAAAAATTGTCCTTCTTGCGGAACAGAATTAATTCGTAACGAAGGCGAAGCGCAACATTATTGTCCAAATGAGAATGGTTGCGAACCGCAAATTATTGGAAAATTAGAACATTTTGTTTCTCGAAAAGCAATGGATATTGAGAGTATTGGTGGCGAAACAGCGGTTTTGTTACACAAAGCAAATTTGTTAAATAACATTGCTGATTTTTATACTTTACAAAAAGAAGATATTTTGCCTTTAGAAAGAATGGCTGAAAAATCTGCTCAAAATATTATTAATTCTGTCGAAAAATCTAAAGAGCAACCTTTCGAAAAGGTATTGTATGCGATTGGAATTCGTCATGTTGGTGAAACGGTTGCAAAAAAATTAGTCAAACATTTTCAAACTATTGATCGTTTGATGAATGCTACAATGGAAGAATTGGTTTCTGTAACGGATGTTGGAGAAAAAATTGCAATTTCGATTAAGGAATATTTTAAAGAAGAACAACATCAGATTTTGATTCAACGTTTACGCGATTATGGATTGAATTTCGAGATTGGCGAAGAAGCAAAACCTTTGTCAGATTCTTTGGAAGGCAAAACGTTTTTGTTTACAGGAACTTTGACTAAATTCAATCGTACTGATGCACAAAAAATGGTGGAAGATCATGGCGGGAAAAATATTTCTGCAGTTTCTAAAAACTTAAATTTCTTGGTTGCTGGCGATAAAGCTGGAAGTAAATTGAAAAAAGCAGAAGAAATTGGAACAGTTGTCGTGTTGACAGAAGACGAATTTTTAAATATGATTAACGGCTAATGGAATCAGGATTAATTGCTGTCATTATATTCGGAATTGTATTATTGATTTTGATTCCATTTATCTATTATGGATTGCGAATGGCAGGCTACAACAAATCTGCAATGATAGTTTCACTTGCGATATTTTTTATTGTGATGATTCCGATGGTGAAATATGGTTACAGAAGTCAAATGTATTCTAATGATGATTTGAAAACCGATTTACACCAAGCTGGAATTGGGTTTAAAGGAAATCTAAAAATTGTTTCGACAGATATTTCTGGAATTAAAAACATGAAACAAGAAACAGTTTTGATTATGGATTCTGCCGATGTCAATACCATTATTAATAGAATAGAAACTGATCCACGTTTCAAAATTTCTCCAGAAACACTGAGTTTGAAAGAAGAATTAGGCTCGAATGCAAAACATAGAACCAATAGAAATTATCGTTTCAAAGATAATTTTATTTTAGAAACTTACGGAATGTCTGATGATTACACGATTCGATATTCGGAACTGAAATTTAGAAAAGGAAATGACACAGTTTTCTTCAAAAAAGAAGAAGTGTATTAAAAAGATAAAATCCGTCAATTGACGGATTTTTTTATTCAAGATTATTTATTTCTGAGATATTAAAACTATGACTTTTTGAATTTTCAATTTTCCTTTTAATAATAGTGGAATCTACTTTCAATGTGTCAAAATTGAATGTTCGAGGTTCTAAATAATATAATTCTAAAATGGAATCTTTTCTATTTATTGTTCCAAATTTATATTGTTTATTAGTAATAGTATCAAAATATATTGTGTCATTTTTCAGATAGTATTTACCAATTTCTCGTGATGGGAAAAAGCAAAACGAATTTACAATATAAATACTATCTGATTTAAAATGATAGCTGATACCGCAACTTGCTGTTCCTTCACTAAAAGCAAATAATTTATCCTTACCATAAATTGTATTATCAGTAATTATTCCTGATGGATATAGAAAAATTAAAGTCAAAACAATAATGCTAATAAAGACAGGTATTCCTTTTTTGAAATTTCTTTCATCATCATCAAAATATTTATACAACTTTAGTATTGTAGAAATAATTAATCCTATGAATAAAATAAGTTCTATTAAATATAAAACAATCGCGAAAATTCCAGTTTCATGAATCCAAAAATGTTGTGTATTAATTAATAGAAACAATAACACTAAAGAACAAGAATGATACGGATATAGTTTGAACATAAAACAAGTTAATCAAATTGTAATATAACTATTATAAATCATTTATTTAGAATTATTTTTCATCTTAATTAATTCATCAAATTCAACTAAAGTATTTTCACTTTCAGTCTTATAATTTTTAGATTTTCCTATAAAAAGAATCAATTTTCTATCTTCAAAATAATAACGAAATTCTTCAATTTTCGATTTTTTATCATTAAATTCTTTCCAATACAAAGGAAAATTATAAGTTGTATCTTGTTCAAAAACGAAAGACAATTTATTATTCAACAAATAATACTCAGCCAAATATTGACCAGATTCTCCAAATTTTCGTACCACAATTTTTTCTAATTTATCGTTCAAAAAATAATAATTTATAAAACCACCTTCCGTAGAATCATCAGTTTCAACTTCTTTTATTTTTGTCCAATTTTTAATCGAATTAATTCGACTAAAATTTGCTCTGATTACTTTAATTTCTTCACTTTTAACTTTGTCATTTTTCTGAGCAAAAGAAGTCATCACAGAAAATGTAACAAGTACGAAAAAGAATATTATTTTTTTCATCTAAATCAATATTTTATATAAACTATATGAGTAAAATTAGAGTGTTTATTTTCGATATATTTTTACAAATCCTTTTATTAAACTAAATACACCGATTATAAATCCCATAATGATAAAAAGAAATCCAACTAGTAAAAAATATACAGCATAATCGTTTTTGTTATAATCCAAATTATAGCCATATCCAGTCGAGAATATTCCTATAATAAAAACACAGAGCGAACAGATAAAAAGTTTTGTATATCGATTTTGTTTGAGCATCATTAAATATTTCCATAAAATTCAATAAAATATACTAATTTTCAATCAATAATAATAGTGAATTTTATGCAATTTAGAGTCGCTCGACATATCAATCAACTCAAAGAAATAAAAGATTTCTATATTAAAGTTTTGAATTTTGAAATCCTTGGAGAATTTCAAAATCACAATGGTTATGATGGTATTTTTATTGGAAAACCAGATTTAAGCTGGCATTTAGAATTTACAACAACTCACGAAAATATCGATCATCACTTTGATGAGGATGATTGTTTGGTATTTTATCCAACGACACAACAAGAATATGACGAAATAATTGAGCGTTTAGAACTTCATCATATCAAACCAATAAAATCTAAAAATCCATATTGGAATGATAACGGAATTTCATTCTTAGATCCTGATGGATTTGTTGTCATTGTCTCATCTATTAGAATTAAATAATTGAAAAAATATATCTGCTTCATATTTCCATTTTTCATCTTCAGTTGTAAAGATGAAAATTCAACGAATTCTAAAAATCATCAAGATTCAATTCAAAAAATTGTTGAGAAAGAAAGTTTTATCAACGAAAAAGAGAATAAAATAATTGATCGATATTCCGTACCAAAAGGTTTTCAAAGAGAAAATTATAATCAAAATGAATTCGGCTATTTTCTACAACATTTGCAATTAAAAGACTTTGGAACACTTGTAAAATATTATAATGGAAAAGAAAAACCTGAAAATAATGTGTACAATGCGGTGATTGATTTACCGATTGGAAACAAAGATTTACATCAATGTGCAGATGCAACAATGCGTTTGAGAGCTGATTATCTCTACCAACAAAAGCGTTATGATGAAATCTCTTTCAACTTTTTATCGGACGGAAAACCACGCAAATTTACTGATTTTGCAAATGGAGATTATTCACCAGAAAATTATTGGAAATATTTAGAAAATGTGTTCAGTTATGCGAATACAGCTTCTTTGAAAAGTCAATTGAAATCGGTGAATTTTGAACAGATAAAAATTGGAGATATTCTTTTGCAACAAGGAAATCCTTATGGACACGCGATTATGGTAGTCGATTTAGCAAAGAATAAACAAGGTGAAAAAATTGTTTTACTTGCTCAAAGTTATATGCCTGCGCAAGAAATTCAGATTCTTAATAATCCGATGGATAAAAAATTAAATCCTTGGTATAAAGTGCAACAAGGTAAAATTAAAACTCCAGAATGGTTGTTTACAAGTGATGATTGGAAAACGTGGTAAAAAAATAAGAACTCGAAAGTATTTCGAGTTCTTAAAATCATCTTATTTTTTCATTAATAAATAATTTTCTAATTTACTTTCTCCACTAATTGAAATAAAATAAATTCCTTTTTGAAGTTTCGAAATATTAATATTTTCTTTTTCTTTATTTGATTCTATTTTTAATACTTCTTTACCTATAGAATTTTTTATCAAAATTGTATTTTTTCCACTTAAAGGTTGAATATTTATATAATCTGTAGCAGGATTAGGAGCGATTGTAATATTCTTAATATTTTGATCCTGTTTTTTTGAATTTATTTTGCTTAAATTAATGTCACCATTATAATTTTTATCTAAGATAGATAATCCTTCATCAAATGTATTTGAAAGAATTGCATTCATATAATAAGAAGGTTCTTTTATACCTAAAGTGAAATTATTCAATAAATTACCATTCTGATCTAAATAAAGTGCTTCAATCTTACTTTCATTATTACTTTCAAAAATACCTCCGAATACAATTTTATTATTATCTTCAAATATATTGCTAGGGTTAAATTTAACAGATGAATAACCAGTGTCAAATGATTTTATCCATTGTTGATTTCCATTCTTATCATATTTATTTACTTCTGCTTTACCTTCTAAAGATGTTGTTAATGTAATACAACCACCATCTTTACTTTCTGTAACAATAACTTTATTAATTTCTGGATGTATTCCTGCTGTGACTTTACTCCAAATAATATCTCCTTTATTTGACAATTTAACAGTCCATTCTAAATTAGTAGGATTTACTTGTGAACTATTATAAATATATCCACTAAAAAAGATATCACCATTTTTTGATGAAGATATTGAAGTTATCGCATTATCATCAGCATCCCCTATTACTTTCTCCCATACTTTTTGTCCCTTCTTATTAACTTTCATCAAATAAACTTTCACCTTTTCATATTGCGAATCTACTTTTTGTCCTGCTAATAAATAGCTATTATCATTTGTTAAAACTACACTAGTTAAAGTAATATCATTAGTAACATTTATTGGCAAACTAGAAATTAAATGACCATCAAGATTGTATCTGTAAATATTAAAATTTTGAGATGAATTTTGATTTAATGGAGTGCTTAAAGTAAATAATTCATTATTGGTAATTACAAAATCTAGATACCGCAAATTGTCTTGTTTTTTAGTCCACTCTAAATTTCCATTTGCACTTACTTTTGTCAAAATACCATATTGTACAGGATTTCCATCTGGACCAAACCTTTCACTATAAAACTGATTAAAATAAAAGGATTTATTGGTTTGAGATTGATAAATTTTTGTAAATTCTAATTGATTAAATATAGATTCATCAATTTTTTTTTACCCATTCAATCGACTGATTTTGAGCTATAGCATTTATAGATACAATTGTAATTAAAGAAAATAAAACTTGTTTCATAATAATATTTTTAGGCTTTAATCAAATATAAAATTTATAATCATTAATAAACGTTTTTAAGTATTTATTACAACGTCTATATTAAATTGAGTTAAAATTTAATGAAGAATAAATCTTAATTTTACACCAAATTAATCGCCGTGAATCGAGAAGAAATAGGAAATCAACTGCTAAATGAAGTTTTAAACATTCAACTTGCCAATAAACCAATCAATTCTAAATATTTAGATTTAAAACGTTTGGTTGAAAATATTGCGTTTGAGTTGACAAAAAACGAAGCCTTACAGTTTTCTAACTTTTTCTCGAAACTATCTTTTATCTGTAATCAATATCAAGTTTCAACTAAAATTCATTCGTTTCGTAAAACGGCTCAACGAATTCTGAGCGAGAAATACGAACCGACAGAACACGAATATTTTACACATTATAAATATGTTGCGGATTTTATTTCCTCGATATATGAAGTAATGATTCCGGCAGAAATTATTTATTATTTTCCTGAAAAAGAATTTTATACCAACAAAATTCTTACTCGAAATCGAGTAAAAAAATTGCGTGTTCAAGTGATTGAAATCAAGCGAGATTGTTTGATTTGCGATCATGAAGACAATGAAACAGAAGAAAATATTACAGTTCAAATTGATGAAGATGGTGTAAACGAAAACTTTACTTCTATTGAGGATTTTTGGATTGGTGCGCAATTAAATTTAGTCAATTCGACGATTGATGAAGAAGGAATTTATCATCCACGTTTTATCATTCTCGAACCTGATTATTTGGTTGATATTTCGGCAATTGCTGAATGTTTTCAAGATTATGGAACTTCCGAATTACATTATATTCAGAAAAAATTTGAAGAAGCGCCAAACAGCAAACATATTCGATTAGGAAATTTTGCCAATTCAGTTGTCGATCATTTTTCAACGGAAAACATTGAAAATACTGATTTTAATGAGATTTTTAAGAATGATTTTAAAAATTACCCATTAGAATATACGGCTTGCAACGATTTGACGAATCCGCAAGATTTGAAAGATTATTACTTGGAAGCAAAAGGTCATTTTAATCGTATTCAAAAAGTGTTGACCGAGGATTTTCCACAATATGATATTTCGTTGGATCGCGCATTAATTGAACCTTCATTTTTGTGCGAACAATACGGAATTCAAGGTCGTTTGGATTTATTGGATATTAACCCCGAAGGAAAAAATAAAATTATCGAGCTGAAATCTGGTGGTGCACCTTTTCCTGATGACGGAAAAAGTGTCAAGCCAAATCATGCGACGCAGCTCTTTTTATATTACCAAATTATTGGTGTTTTGTATGATTTAGAGTTTAAAGATGTCACAAAAAACACCGAAGGTTATATTTTCTATTCGAAAGTATATCAAGGAAATTTACGTTTTGATGTGCCAACTTTAGCGCGAGTTCAACGTATTTTTGATTTACGAAATCGAATAATTATCAATGAAAATCGTTTAGCAAATCATACATTAACCGATATTGAATCAACGATTTATTCGATAAAACCTGCGAATTTTATCAAGCGAAAAATTAATCCTCGTTTCAAAGAAATTTTAGAAGAGCAATTGGATAAATTTATCTATCCGATCAAAAATAGTTCGCCATTAGAAAAGGCTTACTTCTACTCTTTTACGAATTTCATTGCGAAAGAGCAATATATGGCGAAACTTGGTTTGGGACAATCGACTTCCAACAATGGTTTGGCGAGTTTGTGGCTGAATACTTTCGAAGAAAAAAACAATAATTTCGAGATTATTTATGATTTAGAAATTGTAGAAAATCATATTTCTGGCCCAAAACGTGAAATCAAGCTAAAAAGAACCAATCCTGCGAATGATTTTATTTCGATTCGCGAAGGTGATATTTGTATTTTGTACCCAAGAAATGAATCAAAAGATTCTGTTTTAACAAATCAGGTTTTTAAATGTACGATCAAAAGTATTTCGAGAGAATTTATTGTGTTGCGTTTTCGTTATCAACAACCTAATACACGCTTTTTTGATTCGTTTGATTCAACAGGAAAATGGGCATTAGAACGAGATTTTATGGATTCTTCTTTTGTTTCGATGTACCGAAATTTGTATGGATTAATTCATTCTTCTAAAGCGAAAAAAGATTTGATTTTAACACAGTCTATTCCAAAAAGTCAAATGGATTATGATTATTTTAATTCAAATCTTTCGGATGAACAAAATCGAATTCTGAAAAAAGCACTTTCCGCAAAAGATTATTTTTTGTTGAATGGACCTCCGGGAACAGGAAAAACATCGATTATCATCAAAGAATTGGTAAAAGAAATTTATGAAAAACAGGATTGTAATATTTTGCTTTTGGCGTATACAAATCGTGCGGTTGATGAATTATGTGAATCAATCAATTCGGCGATTTCTAATCAAATTGAACAAAAATTTATCAGAATTGGGAATGAATTGTCTACTTCTCCCGAATTTCATTCAAACTTATTGAATAAAATCATCGAGCAAAAAGATGCTGATTTAGAACAAAAAGGAGAAAAATTTTCGAGAAAAACGATTCAAGATATTATTCGTAAACAACGCATTTTTGTTTCGACAGTTGCTTCAATTTCAAGTAAAAATGATATTCTAAAATTAAAGAAATTTGATACAATTATTATTGATGAAGCTTCACAAATTTTAGAACCACAAATTGTTGGAATTCTACCAAAAGCAGAACGTTTTATCATGATTGGTGACCACAAACAATTACCTGCAATCGTTTTACAGAATCCTGAATTAGCAAAAACGAATAACGAATTATTAGAAAATATTGGTTTAATTAACCGTAAAAACTCTATTTTCGAGCGTTTGTATGAATTCTGTGAACGAAATAATTACGAAAATGCTTTTGATCAATTAACGTATCAAGGAAGAATGCATGCTGAAATCGCAGATTTTCCGAACAATTATTTTTATGATGGAAAATTAAATGTAGCTTTTGATATTCCAAATTTGAACGATGAAATAAAACAAAGCTTAAATCGTCAACGTGCAGATTTACATTTTGAACATTATAATCAAGCAAATGATTTACAAAACTTTATTACAAATCATCGTTTTGCGTTTATCAATGTTGACGAAAATCCTTATTTGCCTTCAACGAATGTGCAAGAAGCCGATTTGATTGTGAAATTTGTACAAGAAATTATTCATTTATACGAAATCAATCAAAAACCATTTGATCCAAAGAAAACAATTGGAATTATTGCGCCTTTTAGAAATCAAATTGCGTTGATTAAACAAAAATTAGAATTAGCAAATATTCCAAATCAGGAACAAATTACGGTTGATACAGTGGAACGTTATCAAGGGAGTCAGCGCGATATTATTCTGTATAGTTTTGCTGTGACGTATCATTCGCAATTGAACGCCTTGGTGAATATGAACGATCAAGGAAATGTAGATAGAAAGCTGAATGTTGCGTTAACGCGTGCAAAAGAACAATTATTTTTGATTGGAAATCAAGCCATTTTGAAAGAAAATCATTTAATTAAAACCTTAATTGATTATTTAGAAAATAAATCTACTCATAAACTGACAATCTAATTAAAATCACTTCTTAATTCATTTAAGATTCAGTAAATTTGTGCAACTATTTTTAGAAAATTATGTTGTATCAAAGAAGTAGCGCATTATTCAAAGACGCGCAAGAATATATTCCGGGAGGTGTAAATTCTCCTGTTCGTGCATTCAAATCTGTTGGAGGAACGCCGATTTTTATCAAAAAAGCCGAAGGTGCTTATATTTATGATGAAGATGGACGTGCTTATGTGGATTACATCAATTCTTGGGGACCAATGATTATTGGACATACAGATCCGCGAGTTTTGAATGCGACTGTTGAACAAATGAAAAATGGTTTTTCTTTTGGTACACCAACTGAATTGGAAACTGAAATTGCGAAATTAATCACGTCTGTTGTTCCAAATATTGACATGGTTCGTATGGTGAACTCTGGTACAGAAGCATGTATGTCGGCAATTCGTTTGGCAAGAGGTTATACAAATCGTGATAAAATTGTAAAATTTGAAGGTTGTTACCACGGACATTCTGATTCATTTTTGATTAAAGCTGGTTCTGGTGCTGCAACTTTTGGAAATCCAAATTCTCCAGGTGTAACGCAAGGAACAGCGAAAGATACGTTGTTGGCAGAATACAATAATTTGGAAGATGTAAAAGCTTTATTCGAACAAAATAAAGACGAAATTGCAGCTATTATTGTTGAGCCAATTGCAGGAAACATGGGATGTATTGTTCCAGAAAAAGGATTCTTAGAAGGTTTGAGACAAATCTGTGATGCGAACGGTGCTTTATTAATTTTTGATGAGGTAATGACAGGTTTCCGTCAAGCAATGGGAGGTTCGCAAGAACGTTTAAACATCAATGCGGATATCGTAACATTTGGTAAAGTAATTGGTGGAGGTTTCCCTGTTGGAGCTTTTGCTGCTCGTCGCGAAATCATGAATCACCTTGCTCCTCTTGGTCCTGTTTATCAAGCGGGAACATTATCTGGGAATCCAATTGCGATGCGTGCGGGTATCACAACTTTGAATATTATTAATAATGATAGAGAATTATTTAATCGTATTGATAACGCTACAGAAACTTTGGATAATGAAATTTCTAAAATCTTTACAGAAAAAGGAATTCCAAATCATATCAATCGTTTAGGATCGATGATGTCTGTGTTCTTTACTGAACAAACAGAAATCAAAAACTTTACAGATGTAAAAAAATGTAACCACGAAAGATTCAATAAATTTTTCCATCATTTGTTGACAAACGAAGTTTATATTGCTCCTTCTGGATACGAAACTTGGTTTATTTCTGATGCGATTAAAGATACAGAAATCAATAAAACATTAGACGCTGTAAGAAGCTTCGAAGGTTAATCATAAACAAAAAATGCAGTAGAAAACTACTGCATTTTTTTGTTTAATTATAATCTCCAATATGTTCCATTTCACTTTCGAAACTTAGCACTTTTGTCGCATATTTTTGCAAACTTTTTTGCTTGATTTCTGATAAAAAATTATTCTTGAATTTATCTAAAGTCAATTCATCATTCACAAATAATTGTAAAGAATAAGAAACCGCTCCTGGTTCTACATGAGAAGTTATTTTTCCTAAACGAGCGCCAATAAAACAATTTGATTTCAAATAATCATTAATATGCTCTTTCTGAATCCACTCAAACCAATCGTCATGCACCTCTTGTTCAACAATAAAAGTTGTATTATATAATATCATTCTCTAATTTTTTGCAAAGATACAAAGGTTTTCGCATTATATTTTTCTTGAAAAAGAAAGTCTAATCAAGATTTTATTTTTAAATTTACCTATTATTCATAACAAACAAAGATGAACAATACGCAACAATTTATACAAGAGAATAAACAACGTTTTCTTGATGAATTAATCGAATTACTTAAAATTCCTTCAGTTAGTGCTGATCCAGCCTACACACAAGACGTAAATGATGCTGCCGAAATGGTTGCAAAATATTTAAAAGAAGCAGGTGCTGATAATGTTGAAGTATGCGAAACAGAAGGTTTTCCTGTTGTTTACGGAGAAAAAATAGTTGACGCTTCAAAACCAACTGTTTTAGTTTACGGACATTACGATGTACAACCAGCTGATCCTTTAGAATTATGGGAATCTGGACCATACGAGCCAGTAATCAAAAAGACAGAAATTCATCCTGACGGAGCAATTTTCGCTCGTGGTTCTGCTGATGATAAAGGTCAAATGTTTATGCACGTTAAAGCTTTTGAGGCTTTAAACAAATCAAACGAATTACCTTGTAACGTTAAATTTATGATCGAAGGTGAAGAAGAAGTTGGTTCTCCTTCATTAGTAAATTTCGTTAAAAACAATAAAGAGAAATTAAAAAATGATGTGATTTTGATTTCTGATACTTCTATGATTTCAAACGAACAACCTTCTATTTCAGTTGGTTTACGTGGTTTATCTTATGTAGAAGTTGAGGTAAAAGGAGCTAATCGCGATATGCACTCTGGTGTTTATGGTGGAGCTGTTCCAAATCCGATTAATGTTTTAGCAACAATGATTGGAAAATTAATCAATGAAAAAGGTCACATTACAATTCCAGGTTTTTACGAGCCAATTCTTGAATTAACAGAAGATGAAAGAGCTGATTTAGCTAAAATTCCATTTGATGTTGAAGAATACAAAAAATCTATCGGTATTGCTGATATTCAAGGAGAAGAAGGTTTTTCTACAATCGAGAGAGCGTCTATTCGTCCTACTTTAGATGTAAACGGAATTTGGGGAGGATACATTGGCGAAGGTGCTAAAACAGTTATTCCTTCTCATGCTTATGCTAAAATTTCAATGCGTTTGGTTCCAGGACAAGACCCTGAGGTTGTAACAAAACAATTTGCAGATTATTTCCCAACATTAGCGCCATCTTCAGTAGAAGTTAAAGTAAAGCCACATCACGGAGGTAAACCTTATATTTTACCAACAAATCACCCAGGTTTTATCGCTGCTAAAAAAGCATTAGCTGAAACTTTTGAGAAAGAAGCGTTAGCTGAAAGAGCTGGAGGATCTATTCCAATTGTTGCTTTATTCGAAGAAGAATTAGGAACAAAATCTGTTTTAATGGGATTTGGGTTAAACTCTGACGTTATCCACTCTCCTAACGAACATTATGGTTTATTCAATTTCTACAAAGGAATCGAAACTATTCCATATTTCTACAAATATTTTAACGAACAATAATTTTCGACAAAATAACTTCTGAAAAGCGAATCAAATTGATTCGCTTTTCTTTTTGGTTTATAGTAGAATGATTAATTTTGAACTTTATTTTTATCAATGAGTAAAAAATTCTTAATCGCCGGTGCAGGAATTGCAGGTTTAACTTTAGCAAAAGTTTTGCAAGATTTAAATTATGACTACGAAATTTTCGAGGCTTCGCCAGAAGTTCGTGGAATTGGTGCTGGTTTTGGCTTGGCTTCTAATGCAATGAAAGCGTTTGAAATTCTTGGTTTAGCAGAAGAAGTTGCGCCTTTGGGACATATGTTAGAAGATTTTGAAATTCAAGATTGGAAAGAAAAAACAATTCTGAAAGCGGATACCGAACGATTAAGAAAAAACTACAACAACGAAAATTTTGCCATTCATCGTGCAGATTTACATCATTATTTAGTTTCTAAAATTGATTCGAATAAAATTAAAACTTCAAAAAAAGTGAAGCTTTTCGAACAATCTTTTGAAAAAGTTGTGCTTCATTTTGAAGATGGAACTTCTAGCGAAGGCGATTATTTGATTGGTGCTGATGGAATAAATTCTACAATTCGTCAACAATTGTTAAAACAGTCGACGCCTCGTTATGCGGGTTATATTTGTTGGCGTGCTATTGTAGAAGATAAATCTTACAATTCAAAAAAGAGTATCGAAACATGGGGACCAAATGGTCGTTTTGGATTGACACCTCTTATCAATCATCAAATTTATTGGTATGCATGTGTCAATACAAAACTAAATTCTGAAGTTTACAACTATACATTGAGTGATATTAAAAATCAGTTCAAAGATTATTCGGGACAAATCAGAAATACTTTACAAAAAACAAATCCAGAAAGTATAATTGCTACGCCAATTATGGACATAAAACCGATTAATAATTATGCATTTAATCGTGTATTGTTAATTGGAGATGCAGCCCATGCAACCACACCAAACATGGGACAGGGCGCATGCATGGCGGTGGAAGATGTTTGTGTTTTGTATGATGAATTAATCAAAAAAGATACTGATGTTTTGTTAGCTTTTGAACATTATAATTTACGTCGTTTGAAACGAACACATTATATTATTGACACTTCTCGTTTGGCTGGAAAAGTTGCTCAAGTTGACAATAAATTCTTAATGAATATCCGAAATTTTGCTTTCCGAAATTTACCACAATCTTTGATGCAAAGCCCTTTAGAAGACTTGTTGGAAGAAGATTTTATGAAGGTTTAGCGTTATAATTCAAAATCAATGTAATTAATCCAAAGTTGTAGTTTGTCCATATTTTTATTGAAATTATCTTGCATAAAAGATGGATTGTAATCTATTTTTTGATTGTAAATCAATTTATTATTGGCATAGACTTTTAATTTTTTGTTCAGATTAATCATTTCAGGAGAAATATATAATCGAAATGATTTTATAGAAGATGTTTCAATATCAAATCTATTTTTTGAATAATTTGCTTTGATTTGACCTGATTTCCGAGGAAAATTAAAAGCCATTTTGTCCACATCTTTTACTTGCAAACTGTCATTATCATCATATTCTAACCATTTTGTTATTTTGAAATTATAGTTTTTTTGCCATTCTTTATTAGGTGAAATAGTGTCTAATTTTGTAATTTCTATCCAATCAATTTTTCCGTATTTAACATCATCAGTTTCCCAAATTAATTTATTTGGAAATGGATTTCTTTTTCTATTCAACAAATCATCAAACAAAATTTTATACGCAGGCTCTGAACCATTAAATTCTGGAAACCAATGCGGATAACCATTATATCGATAATCTTTATAATCAATATGTAACAATTCCATCAATGTAGTTAAATCATCATTAGCTTGTGGTGGAAAATAATAATCTAAATCAGTAGAAAAATTTATATAAGAATGATTCAATGCATTTTGAATAAATGTGCCTCCTGTTCGTACAATTGGCTGGGTGTTAAAACCATAAAAACCTGCAAAAGAAGTGGGTTGTTTTACTAAATAATTAAACGAACCGGTTGCTCCATTAGAATGTCCCGTCAAAAAGACTTTATTATCATCGACATTAATCGTAGATTTTATTTGACGAACAATTTCTGGAACCATATAAAATCCTTTTTCTGTCATCCAATTATAACGTTTATCAGCTTTAGGAAAAACTAAAATAATATCGTGCTGATCCGCATATTTAGTATAAAATCTATTCCAACCTTTCAAATCTTCATCAGTAGAAAATTTTTCAAGTTCACTGAAAAATACAGCTCCATGAAGAAAAATAAGCATAGGATATTTTTTCTCAGGATTATAATTTTTAGGTAAATGAACAAAATAAGATGACTTTAAAGTATCATTAATTGAAAAGAAAATAGAATAATTTTGTTCTTTTTTCGGTAAATATGATGAAGAATTTCTCAAACTTTTATAAAGTTCTTTCTTATCTTTAATCTCTAAATTTGTTGATTTCTTAGTTCTAAAAAATTCATCATTTGTCAATTGAATACTGTCATAAAATCTTTTAGATATTTTATTTGAAGTTGCTTCTAAATTCTGCCAACGTTTATCACTTAATAGATTTTTGAATTTCACTTTCGAATCTTTATCCAAAATAAAATACCAACCTGGATATAGTTTTGGGTTTCTCTGAATTAACTTTTCTAAAAAATAAAATGATTGGTTTGATTGACCGATTTTGTTAGAAAGTTTAGCCGCATCATATAAATCAAAATTAGTGGTACTGTCTTTATGTAGATTGAATGCTTTTGTATAATAATCTAAAGCTAATTCCTTTTTGTCTTCTTCAACTAGCTTTTCAGCTTTAGAAATTAAACTAGAATATGTTTCTTGACTAAAAACTTGTATGGATAATAATGCGATAAGTATAAAGATATAATTTTTCATGGGTTGAATTTTGTATAAAAATACCATCAACAACCCTAATAAACTTGTAAAATTGGGACATTTTAATCTTTATAAAATCTCCAAAAAGTATCTTCCTCTCCTATTAATTCACCATTTTTATAAAATTGATTCGGCGATTCAGAAACAAATTTTTTATACAACCGATTAAAATGAGATTGATCCGTAAAATTTAATTTATGCGCAATCGACGTAAATGTTTCATCAGGATTATGTAATAATTTCTCTTCAACTGTTTTTCTAAATAAAACGATTTCATGAAAGTTTTTAATAGAAACTCCAATATTTTCTTTGAAAACCCTATTGATATGTTTTCGACTAAAACCTAAATATTCAGCAAGTTGATTAACTGTAAAATCATCATAATGTTTGAAAATATAATCTATTGAATTTTCTATAATTACATTTTCAATTCTATTCATTTTGTTCAATAAAATAGACTCAATTATCGAAACAAATTCCTCAGATTTTATATGATTAAACAAATGATTACACTCTTCTTCATCAAAAAAGTTTAAATCATCTATAATACTTGAAAAATCTATATTAGTCAGAAATTGATTAATTCCAAAAGGTTTAAAAACAATTACAAAACGTTCAACAGAACCAATTTGTTGAATCTGTAAAACATCTGATCTTAATGGAGTAAAAATTTGAAGAGGAATTCCATTTTGTTTGTAAACAGAATTCCCCTTTATATATTGATGCGATTTATAAACTGAAATCGTATTGTTATAATGAGGAAAGCAATCGTATATAGTTAATGTATTATCATGTTTAATATCAACATAATAATAATCAATATACTTTTTTAAAACTTCTTTAGTAGGTTTAAATGTTGTGAACATTAAAAATTTTTAATCTAGATACTATCAGTAATGTAAAACGAATTTTACATTACTTCTTAACGTATATTTTTTATTAAGATAAGAAGTTAACAAATCTCCAAAACTCATATCAAGAGTTTCTCTTTGATTAATTGAAAATAATTTCACAATCTTAATCAAATATTTATTTAAGTTAATCAAATCAAAAGTAAATTCTTTGACCAACCAAAACAGAAAATATAACGGAAGTAAAACCATATTGAATAGAACTTGGAATCCATTCGCTGATTCTCCTTCTGACAAAAAATGTTCTGAAAAATTAAATTTAGAAAAATCCAAATTATATTTCTCAACAAACTCTTCAATTAAAAAATAAGTGTCATCACCACAAAACCCTAAATCTTGTTCAATTAGGATATTAGAATTATCAACCTTTTCATAAGATGCTTTTTCTAGAAATTTTTTGACTTCTATATACGATTGTCTCAAAGTCGCGAAATCTATATATAAAATCTGTTTTTCTTCCATAACATCTACTTCAACAGCACATTATCTTCTAATTCTTGCTTCGAAATTTGAAAATGCTTATCAAATTCTTGTTCAAAAGATTCTAAATCCATTGTAATTTCCCAATCACCAAATTCATTTTCGAACAAATCTGTTAGATATTCTTTTAAATCATCTAATTTTT
Source organism: Empedobacter falsenii (assembly GCF_013488205.1). Classification (NCBI taxonomy): domain Bacteria; kingdom Pseudomonadati; phylum Bacteroidota; class Flavobacteriia; order Flavobacteriales; family Weeksellaceae; genus Empedobacter; species Empedobacter falsenii. The sequence goes on from NZ_CP040908.1 coordinate 1,966,824, forward strand.
GTTGAATAAATTCATTTTGCTGAATTTCTTTCTCTTCTTTCTTATCTAATACAACTTGTTGATTGATTTTTTTCAGAATCAAAGCATTAATAAATTCTTCATGCGTATTCATAAAATCCTCAATCGTACCTGTAAATTGTGTCATTTTTTTATATTTTTTCCATTCACATTTCGAGAATAAATATAGAACTATTTTATTAACAAACAATTAAATTTAAGATTTCTATAAATGAGTTTTAACATAAGAATTAACGTCTACTAATTATTGAAATTGGTTGTTTTAAGATAAATTTGAATACATAAATATTGAAAAAATGGAAAACTTTAAACTATCAAATGGAATCGAAATTCCTGCAATCGGATTTGGAACATGGTTATTAGAAGGTGAAAAAGTTACAGAACCTCTAAAAATAGCGCTAGAAAAAGGATATACTCATATTGACACAGCAGCAATCTACAAAAATGAAAAAGAAATTGGCGCAGTTCTGAAAGCTGAAAATGTAGATCGTAGCAAATTATTTATAACGTCTAAATGTTGGAATACTGAGCGTGGTTACGAAAAAGCAATGGCTGCATTTGAGCAAACTTTAACAGATTTACAGACTGATTATTTGGATTTATATTTGATTCATTGGCCTGCAAATGAAACGCAATTTCCTGATACTTGGGCAGAATTGAATGCTGGAACTTGGCGAGCTTTCGAGGAAATTTACAAATCTGGAAAAGCAAAGTCAATTGGTGTAAGTAATTTCAATATCAATCATTTGGAAGCTTTATTTGAAACGGCTGAAATCAAACCTATGGTTAATCAAATTGAGATTCATCCTGGGCATTCACAACCAGAATTGGTAGATTTTTGTAAACAACACAATTTATTGGTTGAAGCATGGAGTCCACTTGGTTCAGGAAGAATTTTGGAGAACGAATTAATTGTTTCTTTGGCGGATAAATACAATGTTTCGGTTGGTCAAATTTGTATTAATTATTGTTTGGCGAAAGAAATTTTACCGCTTCCTCGCTCCTCTTCAGAAAAAAATATTGAAGCAAATTTAACTTCAAATAATTTCAAATTGAGCGCAGAAGATGTAAAAACGATTGATGAAATGCCTGCAGATGGTTTTTCTGGATTGAATCCTTCAATGGTTGAATTTTAACAAGTTAAACGAATTCACTAAAATAAATTTTAAAAACCTCTGTTTTACAGAGGTTTTTTCGTTTTAAATCTTCAAAAAATCAATACTTTTACTTTTTTAAATGATAAAATAAAATTATTCGATATGAGCCAAAATCCTGAAAATCCATTCAAAACTTATTTTGATCAAACCCTTGAAAGATGTGGTTTTGATGAAGATTTGAAAGCTGGTATTTTATTTTTTTTAGGTGAAAGTATTATTGCTGCGAACACCAATCAGTTGATGAATATGTTTGCGGAAGAAGAAAAGATTCAGCAAGAATTTCGTCGTTTGTTTACATTGTATGCTACGCCAAATGCTGACATCAATCCTTTTGAAGCTTTAGACACAGCACCAATCAAGCAAATTATTTATACATACAACGAAATTTATGTTAATATAATTAGAAAGAAAGCATTTGATTTCGATAAAGTTATCAATGATAATTTAAAGTCTGAGTTTAAATTAGATTTTATTAAAGAATTTGAAAATAAACAATATAAATTAGTTACAAATCATAATTTAAATACTTCTTTTTTCAAACAGATTGGAGCGTATCTTAATCAGTTTGAATTGAGCTATGAGGACATTTATTTGGCTGGAATTAATTATTATCAAACGAATCAGAAAGTAGATTTTGAAGGAATAAATGTATTGAATTTAAATATTATTGATAGTTTTTCACCGTTGTACACAACATTGTTTCATTATCCATTATTGTACACATATTATCCATCAAATCTGAACGCAAACCATTTGTTTAGTTCGATTTTGCAGTTCCTTTATTTACATACCAATACGGATATTGCGAAACATATTCACGCTTTTCACAACCATATTTTTTATGAAAATAATCCGAGGAGAGTTCGTAAAGGTTGGGAATTTGAAGAATTGGAACGTGGCGTTTTGATTTCGCAAACTTTTCATAATGCATTAAATATTCGTAAATCTCCAATTTTCGGAACTCGTGCAGACTTTTTAGCTTCGGATAATTATTTATTAAATGAATTGAAAGATCAAAATATTCCGTTGGAGAATTTTAAAGCCTTGATGAATAAAACAATTGAAGAATATTACGAGGCAGATATTGATGAAGTGGTTGCTGGAAAGCTAAATCATGCTGAATTTTTACAATTATTAGCGATTATTTTCTACGAAACTTCTGCTAATGCAATGATTATTAAATCATGGAAAAACTAACAATTAATCAAGAAAATCGAATCAAATTAGAAGAACATTTTGGTGAACTTTTGCCAAGATTACCTTTTGAAATGGTTTCATTTTACGAATCGAGTAATTCTTGGGAAGGACAAATTGAATATAATTTGAATTTGAAAACGGGAGAATTGACGTACAATACTATCGAAAATGTAAAACATCAAATCGAAATTTCGCCTGAAATGATGCAACGCATCGAAAGTGAAATTATCTTGATGTTGGAAAATTTATAAACTAATATTTTAAAATCTTTTTCTCGATACAAAATTCTTACAGAATTTCACTCGAAATGACAATTTTAATAAAAAGTAAAATCATAAGTTAATTAAAATCTCACATTTGTGAGATTTTTTTTATCTATTCATCCAATCCATCCAACTATTAATCTGCGTTTTGCTGATAAAAATAGCTTGTTCAGTTTCTGATTTTGGTTGAAGATGAATTTCAATTTTTTGACTTGAATGTTTTATTATTTCAGTAATTGCATCAATGTGAACAATAAACTTTCGATTGATTTTGAAGAAAATAGTCTCATCCAATTTATTTATAATATCCTTTATTGTGTCATCATAAATATAGGTTTGATCATCTTTCGTTTTTATAAAAAGATGTTTTCCCGAAGCAAAAAAATAAGCAATCTCGTGTTCTTCTACCGAACGTAATTTGTTTCCGTTAGTTACCAAAAAACGATGCATAATCTCGGACGGAGAATTTTCTAAAACAGCAATAGATTGTAATGTTGGCGAAATATCAAAACTTGTACGAATTGTTTTAAATTTTTGCAAAGCAATATGCAACTCCTCTACTTCAAAGGGTTTCAGAATATAATCAATCGTAAAATGCTTGAAAACTTTCATCGCATATTCATCATAAGCAGTGATAAAAATAATTGGCGTTAGAATCTCAACTTCCTGAAAAATCTCGAAACTTTTCCCATCACCCAAATGAATATCCATGAAGATTAAATCAACCGAATTCTCTCTAAAAAACTCCGTTGCTTGCTTTGTTGAACGCAAAATTGTAATCGAAGAAACAGCAACAATAGATTGCTCCTCTAACAGATTTTTTAGATAAGTAACTGCCAATAATTCGTCCTCTACAATTGCAATTTTCATGAATGCAAAAGTATAAAAAAAACCGTCTAAATGATGAATAAAGACGGTCTAAAAATGTTATAAATGAGGATTATTGAGCTTAGCTGCTTGTGGAATTTCTATTGTATAACGAACATCATTTTCTTGTAAAATATATTCTTTACCTGAAATTTGATGTATAATTTGTTTTTGATTTGCTCGACGTAAATCGTACCAACGCTGTCCTTCCAAAGCAAATTCTCTGAAACGTTCATCTAAAATAAACTTCATCAATTCAGTAGAATTCATCGCAGAAATTTCAGTTTGTAATTTTGCAAAACCAGTTGTTGTATAACGATTTTGTAAAACCGAAAACAAAGTTGCTTTTGCTTGATCTATCTTGTTTAATTTCAAATATGACTCAGCTTTGATAAAATATAATTCAGCCACACGGAAAGACGTTTTGAACTCTGAATTTCCACCTTTAATCACTTTATATTTTGAACCACTTTTCTCAAAATAAAGTGAAAAACGTAAATCATTTTGAGTATCATAACTGCTTAATAATTCTGGCGAGACATACGCCATATATTGTACAGCGGGATTCAATGTATTGTCTAAAGCTAAAATAGATTCGGCAGATGTGTAGTGATTTGGAACTTGTTTTGTTGTGTTCAAATTTACTAAATCACCTTTGATTTTTAGTGTTGAATCAGAAAAATCAATCGCTTTTTGCCATTCATTTTTATACAACGCGATTCTTGCTTCTAAAGCATTTAGAGCTACATTTGAGAATCTATAGTTTAATCCAGCTAATTCCTGATCCATTTTCATCAACTCTGTTGCTTGTGCTAAATCAGACTCAATATGATTATAAACTTCTTGAACAGATGATGGCTTAAGCGTTGCTTCTAAATCTACTTTTAAATTTAAAGGAACACCTTTGTCTGTACTTGCTGTTGCCGAATTGTATGGTTTTCCGTATAAATTCACCAAATCAAAATACGCATACGCACGTAACGCATAAGCTTCTGCTAATAATTGATCTTTTTCAGCAGAATTTTCCATTGTTTTTGGTCCTTCATTGATGATTTGATTGGCATAAAAAATCACTGTATAAAAACTAACCCAAGGAAATTGAATTGAGATTTGATCCGGATTTGTATCCTTCCATTGTGCAATTTCACGGTATGAAATAAAGTCATTTGAATATTCATTCAATGTAACATCATCCGTGCGTAAAGCTGTCAACGACTTGTGTGTTGGATATTTTGAATAAGCATTTGTTAATACCATTCGATAATCTTCTACCGTTTTTGGAATCACTTTTCCATCTGGTTCAATATCCAAATAATTGTCACAACTAACTGCTGTAAAGCTAACTGCAACTATGCTTAATAATAAAAATATTTTTTTCATTTGATTTAAAATTTAGAAAGAAACATTAAGTCCTACTGTTACAGATTTTGCAATTGGTTGTGCATAAATATTTCCATAAGTTTCTGGATCAAAATAACCTTTGTATCCATTACTAAATACAAATAAATTACGTCCTTCTAAACTAAAACGAGCACTTTTGAAACCAACAACCTCAGCATATTTGTTTGGTAAAGTATAACCAAGACGAATGCTACTGATTCGCATATAACTAATTTCTTTCGCCCAAATGTCTAATAAATTGTACGCATTTGCATTGTTTCCTGCAAACCATTTGTTCGCCATCCAGCTATCGTTATCGCCTTTAATTGGACTTGTAATTCCTGGAAGTGTAGAACCTGCCTCGAAAATATCTTGTGTATAATTACGACCTGGATCCAATTCCATTCCACGATAAGAAGGCGTTTTCATTACCGTTTGTTTTAAATTGAACGCTGCAGAAATCGTTAAATCAAAATTGTGAATTTTGAAATTATTGATAATACCTCCTGTAAATTTAGGATCGCGATCTCCGATGTATGTAAATAATTTACGTTTTTCTTCGCTTGTTAATTTGGAATCAACAAATTCTCCTGGTAAAAAATCTTCGTATAAATCATATAAAGCAAAGAATTCTTTTGCTGATACTTTTTCATCTCCTTTCCAAAACATTGGATTTCCGTATTCATCAAATCCAGCTGTTTTTAAAGCAAAAATTGCATTTACAGGTAAACCTTCGCGAGATGGAATTAAACTATTTTCACGTTCTTGCTCTTTAAGAACTTTACTCTTATTGTGCGCAAAATTAATTGTTGTCGACCATTTAAAGTTTTTCTTATCAATGTTGCGTGTTGTTAAAGCAATCTCAAAACCTTTGTTTGTCAACTCTCCCCAGTTCACCATTGTATACTCAAAACCTGTTTCTAATGGCGTTTCGCGCATACTAATCATATCTGTTCCTTTACGATTGTAAACATCAACGGCAAGGTTGATACGATTTTTGAAAAGACCTAAATCTAATCCAACATTTGTATTCGTTGTTTTTTCCCAACGCAACAAATCATTCGGTAAATTAATCGCATTGATAATATCTTCTTTATTACCTGGCAAAATTGTTGCATCGTTATATTCTCCAATAAAGAAAGGAGAAGTATTACGATCAATATTTCCTTGTAAACCATAAGAAGCGCGTAAACGAAGATTCGAAATAAAATCAACATTCTCCATAAACGATTCTTTCGAAACTAACCAAGAAGCAGAAACTGCCCAAATTGGTAAGTATTTATATTTTTTATTAACTCCGAATAAATTTGTACCATCATAACGAACACTACCAAAAACTGTATATTTTCTGTCTAATGTATACGAAGCTGTTGCAAATGTAGATACATAAGCATTCTCATCCGTAGGCATTTCTCTGTACGTTTCGTAACGTTTGTCAGCTGCAGAACTTGAATTTGGGAAAACGATTGGCGTTCCTGTTTTAGTTATTTTATTGTAACCAAAAGCACGCGTTAAAGTCGTTTCGTTTTGAGTATGACGAATTTCTGTTCCAGCCATCAAGTCAATTTCGTGACGATTGTTAATCGTTGTACTATATGTACCTTGAAGCTTCCAGTTATATTGAAAAAATTCGTTGTCCCAATTTTGTTTAACTCCTCCGTCTGGTAAGAAATACAAATATTGTCCAGATTTATAATAACGCGTTCCTTCTTTCATTTTACGCGTAAAATAAGTTTCTTGTTCTGCGTATTTTTCTGTTTTGTTACTATCGTACTGAATTCCGAATTGAGATGTTAATTTTAAACCTTTTGCTAATTGATAATTAAGATCAATAATACCTTTTAACGAACGGTTTTTTAATGTATAATTTGTATTTTCTCTTTCTTCGATAAAATTGAAAGGAACAGAACGATCTTCAAATCCATCAATATCGTTGTCATAACGATAAGAACCATCTGCATTAAATGGAGATAAATATGGATTCGCATTTCGTGAATAATTAATTGGATTGATAGACGCATCTGCATCTGTTACAAAAGATTTTTTATCACTTGAAGTTGCAAAAATAGAAATCCCTACATCTAATTTATCGTTAAGTTTATAATTGTTTTTTAAAGTAAGATTATAACGTTCAAAACCAGTTCCGATCGTAGTTCCTTGCTCATCATAATATCCTAATGAGAAGTAATAATCAGAACGATCATTTCCTCCAGATATACTCAAACCATATTGTGTATTAATTGCATTACGATACAATAATTTCCCCCAATCGGTTGTATTATTTCGTAAAGAATTAATTTGATTTTGCGTGATAAGATCTAAAGAATTAAATCCTCCATTTCGTAAAGCATTTAATTGACCATTCTTTTGTAAAATTCGCATGACTTCGCCTTTATCAGTACGATACGTTAAATCATCTCGACTAGCAAGCATTAATTCAAGATCAACTTTCTGTGAAGCATTTAATAAATTTAAACGACCAAAATCAGGACGAGCCGTTACAAATGTATTCGCAGAAAAATTAACCGTCATAGCGCCTTTTTTACCACGTTTTGTTGTAATAGAAATTACACCATTTGCAGCTCTTGCTCCATAAATAGCCGTTGCAGCAGCATCTTTAAGGATTGTAATATCTTCGATATCGTTTGGATTTAATCCAGCGATAGAAAAGTTTTGTAATTGATCGATGTTATCTTTATCGCTAAAGTTTGGCACATCATTTCCTTCTAATGGCAAACCATCAATTACCCATAACGGATCTTGAGGGCCAGAAAGAGAAGCTGTTCCACGAATTCTAATTTTACTAGGAGAACCAGGCGAACCAGTTTCTGTAGAAACAGCTACACCAGCAATTTGTCCGCTTAACAATTGATCAACACTAGCAACACCAGCTTGTTGAATATCATCCATTTTTACAGTTGATACTGCCGATGTTAGTTTACGTTTTTCGATTTTTTGATAACCTGTAACAACAACTTCTTTCAGATCATTATTTTCTGGAAGAACTTCACCTGAAGTTGATTTTAAGCTCACATGATATGTTGCTAAATCGGTAGAAAGTTCAACTAATTTAGAATCATAACCTAAATAACTAATCAATACAGATTTTGTACCAGCTGGAACCTCTAATGAAAAGAAACCATCTTCATCTGTAACAGTACCAACCGTTACACTTTCTATAATTCCTTTTTGATCTGTTTTTGTCGAAATTGATTGAGCTTCAATTTTAACAGACGCACCAGCAATTCCAACCAACGATTTTTCGTCTTGAACCGAACCTGTAATCACTCTCTTTTCTTGAGAAAACGCAATACTTGCCGCAAAAAGTGGCAAAAGAATGAGTGTCTTTTTCATTTCTATATCTTACTTTAAAGCTTCTTTAATACGGATGATTAAATCAGCATAATGCGCTTTTGTAGACGCATCTCCATTATTCTTTTTCTTGTTTAACAAAGTCAACACGCGTTGTAATTCTGCTCTTTTATAAGTTGTCACTTCCGACACTCTTTTCATAGAAGAATAGTTAATGTTACGCGCCATTTTTTCTTCGTCTAAATAATTACAGATAGTTGGTACTTGTAGGTTTTGGTCAATTGTAAGTCCCGCAACAGTTGTTTTCTCAAATAATTTGTTTGTCGAAACAATCAATGCATCAACATAATTTTTTTGAGTCATTTTTTCAAGAATTGTTAAGTTTGATTTTTTATCAAAAGCTGCACTTCTTACTTGATCAAATAAATTTTCAACTGTATATATTTTTTCTTTTGAATTTAATTCTTGGTGTTTCAATTCATTTTCTAACATGCGCAATAAACGATCGTCGGTAAATAAATTATAAATCAATCCATATTGCATTTCTCTCGCTAATGTGTACGGCGTTTGCTCATATGGTCCCATTGGCGAATTTTTGATTGCATACGTTTTATCTAAAATATCATTAAAGAATAACCATTTTGGTAATTGAATTACGTTTTCGTTTAAATAATTAACCGCTTTACGTTGCATATCTGCAGGAACCGGTTCGTATGCTTTTTTATCAATTCCGAAATATGTATTATTCAAATAAATTCCACCAATATTTGCTAAAACATGATTAGAATATAAATCCCATTGTCCGATAGTTTGGTAATATAATTTCCCTGTATTGATATAGCTTTTTCCATCTTCATACGTCCATTTCAAAATATTTTCTGAGACACGTTTTAGATTTTTCATACCATATTCACTTGCCAAAATAGCATCATCACCTAAATCTTCAGATTGAGAACGCGGATCAATTGTACTTAAATAGCTTTGTTGTTCTCCATAGAAGTACATTGGATCATCTTCGTGCTTTTCAATCATTTTACGAAGCAAAGCTTTCTCTGTTTCTTGATTCGGGAACCAACGATATCCCCACTCGATTGCATATTTATCATACAAACCGATTTTTGGAGTAATCGCTGTAACACCATCTTCTGGCTGTGCTACATAATTGTAACGCGCATAATCCATAATAGATGGCGCAGTTCCACCCATTTTATCCGTAAATTCTTTCGAACGTAAAGATTCTACTGGATAAGAAAAAGAAGCGCCCATATTATGTTTCAGACCAAATGTATGACCAACTTCGTGAGATGATACAAATCGAATTGCTTCTCCCATATGTTCGTCACTAAATTTATTTCCTCTTGCTTTTGGATCAATTGGACCAGTTTGAATACGCATCCAATCATGCAAAGAAGTCATTACATTGTGCCACCAAATAATATCAGCTTCTAAAATTTCACCACTACGCGGATCAACAACAGAAGGTCCCATTGCATTCGATTTTGGAGAAGCTGCATACGTAATTACCGAATAACGTACATCGTCAATATCAAAATCTTTGTCATCAGCAGTTGGTTCTTTTGCAATAATTGCATTTTTGAAACCAGCTTGTTCAAAAGCAACTTGCCAATCGTGTACACCTGCAATAATTTTTTGACGCCATTGTTTTGGTGTTGAAGGATCGATATAATAAATAATTGGTTTTTTAGGTTCTACTAATTCACCTTTTAGATATTTTTCTTTATCCTCATCTTTTGGTTCAAAACGCCATTTTGTAATAAAGCGTTGATCTTCCATTTTGTGTTGAGCATCATTAAAAAACCAATGTTTTTCTGTGAAATATCCTACACGATTATCTGCTAACCTAGGTTGCATAGGAGTCGTCGAAAGTAAAACAATATTACTTGTAACACCCAAGGTAACAGCCAAATCTACCCCTCCTTCATTTACACTTGTCGTTAACTGAGACTTAACCACAATGTTCTCTGGAAACGTTTTCACATTTTCCACATATGATAGATTTGCCTTTACCGAACCTCCTAAACCTATGTTCGTTAATACATCATTAAAACTTTTTTGATTTCCATCAAAAATTTTGTTCACTTTAATCGCAACTGCTGTCGAATCGTTGTTTTGAGCTTCTATATCAAAAACCTCAATAATCGATTCTGAAAAATTATCTTTTACAGAAGCTGTAATTGCGTCATTTTTAGGCGAAGAAACTTGTGGGACAATTGTTTTAACCCACACTTTTTTAGCCACTTTATCATGATAAAAAGAAATTACTTTGTTTTCGTAATTCATTCCTTTATTCAAGCCCGCTTCATTCACTTCCATCGGAACTTGAGACAATTTATTCACAACCAAAAATTGACGACCAAATAAACTATCTGGAATCTCGAAATAGATATCAGTTTTTACTTGAATGGTATTAAACAAACCTTTCTTGTAGCTTCCTTTCTTGATTAATTCATCTATTTTTTTAACTTTCGTTACAGTAGAATCCTTTTTCTCTGTTATATCTTTTTCAGCTTTTTTATCCTCTTTTTTTTGTCCGTAAACAACAGCCGAAGACATTGCCAAACCAAGATATAGTGCTAATTTATAATTCTTTCTTTCCTTATTATGACTCATTCGAACATTAAATTATCATTAATTATGGCATAAACTTAAGCGCAGTTTTCTTATAATAATAGTTTTTTGGAGTGAGTGGTTAGTTTTTTGGAGTGAATGGATATTTTGATTCGATATAAGGTAAAAAACAAATAAAATCTTCATTTTCTACTTTTGTTGAGAAATTATCAACTTGATAAAAATGATAGATTTTTTGTAAATAGTTTAAACCAAATTTCTCATTTTCCGTTGCTTTATTTTTTTTCTGAAAAGTATTTTTGACGATAATCAAATCAGATTTTACAACAATATTTATAGTCAAAGGTTGATCAATTGTAGCAATATTATGTTTTATTGCGTTTTCTACAACAATCTGTAATGCTAAATATGGAATGTTTTTTTCTAAGCTTTTCGAATCTTCAATTTGTAAATCAAAAATTAATTCTTCCGAAAATCTACTTTTATGCAAATCCATGTATTGTGCAATAAAATCTAATTCTTTTTTTACAAGCACAACATTTTCCTTTGGCGGAACAATAAGATATCGGTAAATTTTAGAAAGATTCATCGTGAATTTCTGTGCATTCTCTTTGTTCAAACCAATTAACATATAAAGAGAATTCAAGGAATTGAATAAAAAATGTGGATTAATTTGATTCTTTAATTGTTGTAATTGCGTTAGAGTATTCGCGTTTTTAATCTTTTCGTTTTCAATTAACAACCTATTTTTTTCTTCGATTACAAACGCTTTTTCCTTGTATGTTTTAGATGTTATTATATTGAATAACAAAAAGATAATTATAATTAAAAAAACAGTCCCTAAGAAAATAAAACCTATATAAAATTTAGTTCGTTCTACATTTTCATCAATGATATAACTCAAATGATTCACGACAATATATCCATCAAAATTTTTGGTGTGTAAAGGTTTTATAAAACGTTTGATATCCGTATCTTTTATAAATTCGGACGAAGCATCATTCAACGTATATAAATCTTGTGAAAAATTAGAATTAATTGTGCTCGTTATCGTATCGTTTGGCTGGATATCTGTAAAATCGAAAACATTTTTCCCAATAAATTTTTCATCAGGATGCGTAATACAAATTCCATCTTTATTGAAAACATACATATAATTGGACGAAGTTGCATCAACTGTCGTAAAAAAATTATACAAATCAAACAGATTAATCGTCGAACCGTAATACATATTTTGTCCATCAGACAACTTAATAGAATCGTAATTTACCCAATACAACGTGTCTTTATAATCCAATAAAAAATTATCAATCTGTTGATTTTTTGTAGTATATATCGATTGAAATTCTTTAATATTTGGTTGATTGATAGCTTTTGAAAGGATTGATTCATCAGGAAAATAATTTGTTTCTGGAGAATGAATAGAAAACCAATCATGGCGAATTAACTTTCGATTTGAATTTAATTCATTCAAAACCAAAAAATGATCTGCTACATTTTTTTCATTTGTCTTTTTAACAACTTTTTTTAAAACTTCTTGATATTCTTCGATGTTTTTAAACTCAAATTCAACTGCTTCATATTTCCTCAAAAAACTTTTTTTGACAAACTCATCATTATTTTTTTGACTTTCTTTATTAATCAAAAAACTCAATATAACAAGAGCAAACACAGCAATAACACTTACAATAAGCGCTATAACATAAATGGATTTATTGGATAAATGGACTCGAAATCGAAAAGACAAACTAATTTTTTTTGCAAAACTAAGGGAAGCTTTTTAATCTAAAAAATAAGAGAACATTTATCATAAAATGATAATTTTCAAATAATTGACAATATTATATAAACTAAAAATCTCCCTTTTGGGAGATTTATTTATCTTTTAAGCGTCATTTAGAACATTGGATGTGGATTGGCAGATTCTTTCGGAACATCTTGATGCACATCCCAATGTTCAACAATTTTACCATCTTTTAGTCTAAAAATATCAATTGTTGATTTTAGCGAACCATCTGGATTTATATTTTTGATATGCAAGAAAACCAAATCTCCTTCTGCTGCAATATGTTGTACATCAATTTTGGTTTTTGGAGCTCCTTTGAACCACCCTTCTGCAGCTTTTTTGAATGCTTCAGAACCATCTGCTACATTAGGATTGTGCTGAATATATTCTGGAGCAATATATTTATCAACCGCCGTTAAATCCTTATCACCAAACATTTGTTGGTAAAAATCAAGAACGATTTTTTTGTTTGATTCAATTTCAGAATTTGAATTAACTTTCGCAGATTCAGTTTTAGGTTCAGTATTCTTCGTGCAACTCATCATTTGAATAGAAAGCAAAACTGCTGAACAAAATAATAAAGGCGTGATTATTTTTTTCATTATAATAGATTTTTAAAATCTATTATCAAAAATCTATCCGAATAAGTTATTTAGTCTTTTCTTTCTTCGTAAATAAATGAGAAATCACTTCGAGTTTATCATGATCGAACAAACACAAACCTTCAACATAGAAAGGTGTAAAATGAAAACTTTGTTGATCTACGATTCCAAATTCTTTCAGTTTTGGTTCGTAAACGACAAAACCTGTACGTAAAAATGGCTTTTTAGAAACTTTATATAACACAATATCATTGGTAAATAATCGTCGATTTCGTTTATCCAATATATCTATTCCAATATCTATGGTATCAAATTGCAAAGCATTTTCGTGCCAAGAAAATTCATTATAACCTTTAAAATAGGTTACTCCATCAATCTCCTTCGCAAAACCTTCTACTTTATTTTTGTTTCGTAATCGATAATATCCGATCGTTTTCATCTGACAAATTTGCAATAAAAAAAATTAAAATAGAAACGAACAATATTAAAATAGATGATTAAATTTATCATCCGAAAACAACTAACACAATGTACAAAGTATATCCACAAAAAAGATACAATGAAACCTTAGCTTTGCTGAAAAAATTTGCTCAACCTACTGATAAAATCCTTGATTTGGGAATCAAAAATCCTTTTACAGATGTGATGTTAGAAAATGGTTTTGATGTAAAAAATACAAATGGCGACGATTTGGACTATTATTATAAGGATTTGCAAAATTATGATGCTAACTTTGTGACGGCTTTAGAAATTTTAGAACATTTAGTCAATCCAATGGAAGTGTTGAGAAATTTGCCTGGAGATAAATTATTAGCTTCAATTCCGATGCGTTTGTGGTTTTCGCCTGCTTATCGTAATCAAAATGATGTGCGAGATGTACATTATCACGAATTTGAAGATTGGCAATTTGACATGTTAATGGAAAAAGCTGGATGGAATGTGATACATCGTCACAAATGGACGCATCCATCAAACAAACTGGGAATAAGACCCTTATTAAGAAGAATTACACCAAGATATTATGCTGTCTACGCAGAACGAAAAAAAGACTTTACTTACTAAATACTCTATTGTTATACCTGCACATAACGAAGAAGATTTTATTGCGATTACGCTAAATTCTCTCGTTAATCAAACTGTTTTGCCCTATGAAGTGATTGTTGTAAACGATCATTCAACTGATAAAACACAACAAATTGTAGAAGAATTTACAGCTAAATATCCGTTCATCAAATTAAGAAATATCTTATCGAAAGGTGAACATCAGCCTGGAAGTAAAGTGATACAAGCTTTCTTGAAAGGTTATGAAATCATTGATCCAAATTATGATATTATTGTTAAATTGGATGCAGATTTAGATATTCCGTTTAATTATTTTGAGACTATTTTAACTCATTTTAATCAAGATGAAGACATTGCAATGGTTGGTGGTTTTGCGTATATTGACAAAGACGGGAATTGGATTCTAGAAAATCTGACAGATAAAGACCATATTCGTGGTGCATTTAAGGGTTATCGAAAAAAATGTTACGAAAAAATTGGTGGATTACGCGCGCATATGGGTTGGGATACAGTAGACGAATTGTTGTGCAAATATTATGGTTGGAAAGTTGTTACAGACGAATCTTTACACATCAAACATCTAAAACCAACTGGTGCTAGTTACAATAAATCGGCGCTTTACAAACAAGGTGCAGCTTATTATGCATTAGGTTATGGATTTTGGATTACATTAATTGCTGGCACAAAATTGGCTTTACGTAAAAAGAAACCCACATATATTTTGTATTATTTGAAAGGTTTTTTTGAAGCTAAAACCAATGGTACAAAAAAAATGGTAAATCGAGATCAAGAGAAATTCATCCGAAATTATCGTTGGTCGAAAATGAAACAAAAAATAAAAGGTTAAATCTAACATGCGATATTGGTTAACATACACGCTATTTATCTTTCCATTCATCAGCTTTGCGCAAAATAAGTTGATTACTGGTTCTGTGGTTGTAGACGAAGGAAACGATTATATTTCCTCGGTTTCTGGTGCTCGTATAGAAAATCTGACATCAGAAAGTAAGACATATACAAGCCCTTCGGGCTATTATTCTATCCAAGCAAATGTTGGCGATACAATTTTGTTTGAAGCAGATTTTTTGATTCCTAGAAAAATTGTAATCAATCAAAATATTTACAACAAAGGTTTTTTACAAGCACATTTGGATATTGAAACAATTGAATTGAGTGGTGCAACAATTGGTAAAGGTCCTTTACAACCCAAATATCATACGGATAATAAAACAGATTTGTACGATAAAATGGGACTTGATCAACGTTTACGAGATTTAGAACCTAAAAGAGATATTGCCAAATTCAAACCAATGGATGTTTTAAATCCTGTTCGATTAATTGGTCATATGAATGGTTTTTATCGTGAGCAACGCCGTGTACGTAACTACGAAACAAAACTTTCTCTTGTTCAAGAAGTTAAACATTATTATCCAACAGATTTTTATACAAATCAATTACAAATTCCTGAATATAAAATAGAAGAATTTTTATATTATGTTAATGCGCGTTATCCGCTCCAAGAAAAAGTTTTGAGTAGACAATTTGGTACGATAATGATTGATTTAGAATCTTATGCGAAAGATTATTTGAATGAATTAAATCAAAACAAAAATCAATAATTCTTAATAGATTTTTAAAATTTAGCCAATAAACGTTAACAAAATTGATGCTAATTTATTAAGACTTATCTTCGTACAAATAATTAAACGTATAATCAAGAACAATTGAAATCACTATTTACCATTCTAATATTGCTGTTATCGAATTTTATTTTTGCACAAGAAAAATGGGTTCAGGGAAACATTATTATTGATGATTCTGACGATACAGCAGAAGGAGTTTACGTTACAAATCTGAGAACAAATCATACAACAATTTCTAATTTTACAGGAACTTTTCTTATTCAAGCAAAAGTAAATGACACGCTAAAAATACAATCTGATTGGTATGAAAATCGACTAATTATCTTAAGACCAAATTTGTTCAATAAACAAACAATTGTAGTCCATTTAGCTGTTCAGACAATTCAATTGAATACCGCATATATTGGTCAAAAGTTGACAGGTATTCTTGAAAAAGATGTAAAAAATGGAAAAAAAGCTGATGTTGTAACAAAACTTTATAAAAGTCTTGGCGTTAATCCTGATATCAAACCTATAAAAGATACATCTTCGTTGAAAGCTGGATTTTTGAGTGGAGATATTACGTTGACGAGGTTGGATATTGGACGTATTTATGATGTTTTTTCTGGCAAAGCAAAACAACGAAAAGCATTACTAGATTATGAAGATAAGTATGATAAAATTACAAAAATCAAAAATTATTTTGGTGATGATTATTTCACAAATGATTTAAAAATTCCGAAATTCAAAATCAGAGATTTCATTGATAATGCATTAACGAATACCGAATCTAAAATAGAATTGAATGATGTAAATTATTTCAAATTACTCCAATTATTTAATTCTTATAGTAAAATATATCTCGACTTTTTATACGGAAAAGTCCCAAATAATACAAAAGTTATTAAAAAAGATACGATAGATGATTAAAAAAAGAGCTTGATAAATCAAGCTCTTTTTCGTGTTTTATAACTATTCTTTTCTAAAATTATACCTTAAACTGTATCTTTGCATCGATTTTAAAGAAACAAATGTCCAGTTATTTTCAATATTTTAAACAATCAATTACAACATACGAACTTCCCGAAAAGTTTGATTATCCATTTTATTATGAACCAACTGAAATTGCAAAACAAGCATGTAAAGAGGTACAAGAATACTTGGAAAATCAAATCGATTTTGAACATAATTTTGGTTTAGAAAATGACGTATTTTCTACTCCAATTGGTAAAATGTTTGGAGTTTTAGTTGTTCGAAATCAGGAGAACAAAATTGGTTATTTAGCAGCTGTTTCGGGGAAATTGGCTAATACTAATCAGCACAAAGTTTTTGTTCCACCTGTTTTTGATATGTTGAATAAAAATGGTTTTTTCTTAGAACAAGAAGAACGTTTGAATGAAATCAATCGTATTTTAGAATCATTAGAGAATAATCAAAACTATCTACAACTTAAAGAAGATTTTCTTCAATTTGAAATCAATTCTAAATTAAAAATTGAAGAAGGAAAACAACTTTTAAAATCAAATAAAAAAGATCGAAAAGCTCAACGCGAAACAATTTTATCAACTTTATCTGAAGAAGAAATTAAATTTTTTGAAGAAGATTTAGTAAAACAAAGTTTACGTGATAAATATGAATTCAGAGTTTTGAGTGAAAAACTTGATGCTGAAAAACAGCTTTTATTAAACGAAATAAATGTTTTTGAGAATAAAATCAGTTCTTTAAAAGAAGAACGAAAAACAAAATCTAATTCACTTCAAAATCAATTATTTAATCAATATCAGTTCTTGAATAAGTTTAAGCAAGAAAAAGGATTATTAGAGATTTTTTCGAACACTGTTTTTCAACAACCTCCAGCTGCTGCCGGAGAATGTGCTGCACCCAAATTATTGCAATATGCGTTTCAAAATGATTTAGAACCAATTTGTATGGCTGAGTTTTGGTGGGGAGATTCACCTAAGTCTGAAGTTAGAAAACATGGACAATTTTATCCAGCTTGTACAGGAAAATGTGAGCCTATTTTAGGACATATGTTGCAAGGAATTGAACTGAATGAAAACTTATTGTTGAAGCAAAATTCAATTATTGAAGAGTTAGAAATTTTATATCAAGATGATGATCTGGTTGTTATCAATAAACCAGAAGAGTTTCTTTCGGTTCCTGGAATTGAGATTAAAGATTCGGTTTATCTTAGAATTAAACATCAATTTCCGTTGGCTACAGGTCCAATTATTGTTCATCGTTTGGATATGTCAACTTCTGGAATTCTTGTTTTAGCTTTAAATAAAGAGAGTCATAAAATTCTTCAACAACAATTCATTAAACGTAAAGTTCATAAACGTTATATTGCCCTTTTAGACGGAAATATCGAACATGATAACGGTTTTATAGATTTGCCTTTGCGTGTCGATTTGGACGACAGACCACGACAAATGGTTTGTTATGAATATGGAAAAACGGCGCAAACAAAATATGAAGTCATTTTAAGAAAAGACAATAAAACACTTGTTTATTTTTATCCAATTACTGGTCGTACACATCAATTGCGCATGCATGCTTCGCATCGTTTAGGACTAAATGCGCCAATTATTGGCGATGATTTATATGGAAAAAAAGCAAATCGTTTACATTTACATGCAGAATCTTTGGAATTTACACATCCAAAAACGAAAGAATTGATGAAATTTCAGGTAGAACCAAATTTTAATCTCTAATTTTGTGAAAGAATACAAAGAATGGAAAATAAAGATTTGACAATACGAGAAGTGATTTATCGCGATATGGATACGTTGATTATGGCAAAATTGAAAAACGGATCTAACATTTCAATAGATGATTTGATCGATATTTCTTCTTATTTAGCAGCAAGTTTGTTCCGTGAACGTTGGAAACAAAAAGGTGAGTTGAGCGAAGAGGAAGTGAATATCGTTTTAGGAAATTTAGGTGATTTTTGCAACGAGCATTTTGGTGAATATTTTACTCAACAAGATTTTGATAAAATTGTAAAGATCTCTCAATTATTGTTACAAAAACCTACGTTTGATAACGATTCGAAAGATTTTTTTGATGAAATATTGAAAAAATAAAAAAACCTCTCAAATATTTGAGAGGTTTTTTTATTAAGATTAGAATTGCTTATTGCCATCCACCTCCAACAGCACGATACAATTCGACCATTGATGATAAAGATGATAATTTCGCATCAACAACATTCAATTCAGCATTTAACCCATTGTCTCTTGCTGTAATTACTTCTAAATAGTTTGCCATACCGTAGTTTAACAATTCTTCAGAATAGGTAATTGCTTGATTGTATAATTGATATTCTTTTTGTTTATATTCAGCTTTCTTCGTTGCTGCATTGTATGTGTATAACGCATCAGAAACCTCTTTACTTGCATTTAAGATTTTGCTTTTGTAATTAATCAAAGCATTTTCTTGATTTGCTAAAGCGACTTCTTTTTGCGTACGCAATTTACGTTGTTGTAATAAAGGTTGAGTTAAGCTACCGATAACCGTCGCAAATAAAGATTGCGCACTAAACAATTTATCGATATCAATTCCTTGTACACCACCAGTTGCAGTAATAGAAAGAGAAGGATAAAAACTTGCATTCGCAACGTTAACATTCTCAAAAGCGTTCATCAATCCAAACTCTGCAGCTTTGATATCAGGACGATTTTCTAATAATTGAGCTGGAACACCAACAGATAATTTTTCGTCAATTTTTTGAGAAGCTAAGTTTGTACGATTAATAGATTGAGGATTTGTTCCTAACAAAATACTCATCACATTTTCGTTCATCTTAATTCCATTTTCAACGTCAACCAATAATGATTTCACATTGAACAATTGCGCTTCCGTTTGGTTAACTGCAACTTCTGTAACATTACCAGCTTCTTTCAAAGCTTTCGTTGTTTCTAAACTTTGCTCGCGGTTGATTAAAGTTTTATCTAAAATTCTTTTTTGCTCATCTAAAGCCAATAAGTTGTAATACGTATTTGCAATAGAAGCAACAATTTGTGTTTTAACCGCTTTGTGCGCTTCTACAGTTTGCAAATAAGTTGCAGCTGATGCACGTTGATTACTTCTAATTTTACCCCAAATATCTGCTTCCCAACTTAAGTTCCCTGAAACTTCGTATTGACTT
Organism: Empedobacter falsenii; assembly: GCF_013488205.1. Classification (NCBI taxonomy): domain Bacteria; kingdom Pseudomonadati; phylum Bacteroidota; class Flavobacteriia; order Flavobacteriales; family Weeksellaceae; genus Empedobacter; species Empedobacter falsenii. Next base: position 1,986,829 of record NZ_CP040908.1, read on the forward strand.
TGTGCACGTTTTGACATCAATGCACCAAACTGAGTGTTACGAGAGTTTTCTGTAAACGTATATTTTGGCCCAACAGATAAAGTTGGTAAATAACCTGCTTTACCTTGTTTAGCATACGCTTCAGCGACTGCAATATTTTGCAGTGCTGAACGTATATCTAAATTATTTTGTAAACCTTGATTAATCAAAGCTTGTAATTGAGTGTCTGTAAAAATTTGTTTCCAAGAAACAGTTGCAACACTTGCACTGTCTTTTGCAATAACATCTGTTCTGAAATTTGCTTCATTTACAACAGCTTCAGGACGATGATAATCTTTTGCTACGAAACAAGACTGAACAGCAAACAATCCAGCTGCGATTAAAGTAATATTAAATATTCTGTACTTTTTCATTTTTAGATTGAATTATTATGTTCAATTTCTTCTTGTGGACGATCAAATTTAATTGGTTTAACTTTTTCTTGTAATGTTTGGAAAACAACAAACAATACTGGAATAACAAATAAACCTAAAATTGTACCTACTAATAAACCAAATGCTGCTCCTGTTGCTACAGAACGGTTACCAGCAGATGATACACCTGTTGCAAATACTAATGGCATTAATCCTAAAATGAAGGCAAAAGATGTCATCAAAATTGGACGTAAACGAGCTTTCGCTCCATCTATAGCTGCCTGAATAATTGACATTCCGTGTACACGTCTTTGTAATGCAAACTCTACAATCAAAATGGCATTTTTGGCGAGTAAACCAACCAACATGATTAAGGCAATTTGGAAATAAATATTATTTTCTAATCCAGCTAACCATTGAGATAAATATGCACCCATCATACCACAAGGAACAGATAATAATACTGCGAATGGTAAAACATAAGATTCATATTGTGCAGATAAAATAAAGTACACGAATACGATACATAAAGCAAAAATCATTGCTGTTTGAGAACCTGAATTAATCTCTTCACGAGTAAGACCTGTAAAGTCAGTACTATAAGAAGTAGATAATGTTTGTTCAGAAACTTGATTAATTGCTGTAATTGCATCACCTGTAGAAAATCCTGGTTTTACAGCTCCTGTAATATTAGCTGATGTAAATAAGTTGAAACGGTTAACAGAGTTAGGACCATATACACGTTTTAAAGTCACAAATTGTGAAACTGGTGTCATTGAACCTGCATCCGTTTTCACGAACATTTTATTTAAACTTGTTTCATTGATACGATCATCTGGCGAAGCTTGAATGTACACACGGTATTGTTTACCAAAACGTGTAAAGTCAGCTGCATATAATCCTCCAATATATCCTTGTAAAGTTGAGAAAATAGAACTTACTGAAACACCAGATTGTTTTGCTCTTTCAATATTAACATCGATTTCGTATTGAGGGAAACCTGTATTTAAAGAAGTTTGAGCATACATAATTTCTGGACGTTGCATTAATGCACCAATATATTCCTTTGCAACTTTATCAAAATCAGCAATGTCTCCACCTGTTTTATCTAATAATTTCAATTCGAAACCAGAAGACATACCAAAACCTGGAATTGATGGTGGTTGGAAGAAAATCATTTGAGCATCAGGAATTTGAGCTGCAGCACCAAATAATTGTCCAATGATTGATTGTACTGATAAAGCATCTGTTGTACGTTCTTCGAATGGTTTCAATTTAATGAACATCATACCATAATTAGAACCAGCTCCAGAAATAATAGAGTTACCTGAGATAATTGTTGCTTTATCTAATCCAGGAATTTTTTCAATTTTTTTCTGGAATTCTTTTTCAACTTCATACACACGGTCCATAGAAGCACCCGCTGGTAATTCGATATTACCAATAATAAATCCGTTATCTTCAGTTGGCACGAAACCTGTTGGCATCATTTTTCCAATACCCCAAATTCCTACTCCACTAAGAATAATTAATAAGAATGAAATCCATTTGTGTTTAATTAAAAATTTGAATGAATTACCATATTTATGTGTCATACGATCAAATGAAGCATTGAAAGCATCAAAGAATCGTTGAATAAAGTTACGTTTTTGCTCTCCTTCTTGATGTGGTTTTAAGAATAAAGCACACAATGCTGGAGATAATGTCAAGGCATTTAATGCCGAAATTAAAATGGCAACAATTAAAGTAATACCAAATTGTTTGTAGAATACTCCAGTAGGTCCTGAGATAAATGTTACTGGTACGAACACCGCACACATTACTAATGTAATTGAGATAATCGCTCCAGAAATTTCATCCATCGCATTTTTCGTTGCATCCATAGGAGCTTCGTGATGAGACTCCATTCGAGCATGCACGGCTTCCACAACAACAATGGCATCATCCACCACAATACCAATGGCGAGTACTAAGGCAAATAACGTTAATAAGTTTAACGAGAATCCTGCCAAATTAAGGAAAAAGAATGTACCAATAATAGACACTGGTACCGCAATCAATGGTACTAATGTAGAACGGAAATCTTGTAAGAAAATATATACAACAATAAATACTAAGATAAACGCCTCTATCATTGTGTGAACAACTTTAGAAATAGACGCATCTAAGAATGTATTTGTATCCATTAAGATAGTGTAAGAAACTCCTTCTGGTAATAATTTAGAAGCTTTTTCTAACTCAGCTCTTAAGTTTACAATAATTTCTTGTGCATTAGATCCTGGCGTTTGATAAACAGCAAATACAGCAGAAGGATCTCCATCCATTGCAGAACGTCCTGCATAAGATTGAGCACCAAATTCTACATTCGCTACATCTTTTAATCTAAGAACCTGTCCGTTTGGTAAAGATTTAATAACAATATTACGATATTGATCTTCTGTCTTGTATCGTCCAGAATATGTGATTGTATATTGGAATGATTGTCCAGAGTTTTCCCCTAACGAACCAGCAGCAGCTTCAAGAGATTCTTGAGATAAAGCTGCAGAAACTTCAGAAGGAACTAAACCATAACTAGCCATACGAGAAGGATCTAACCAAATACGCATAGAATAAGTCATCGCACCAAACACAGTTGCATCCCCTACACCGTTTACACGTTTTAAGGCTGGAATAATGTTGATGTTCAAATAATTCTGAAGATAAATCTCATCATATTTAGGGTTTGTTGAACTAAACGAAGCAAACATCAATGCTGATGTCTGTTGTTTTTGTGTCACAACCCCAGAACGAGTTACCTCCGAAGGTAATAATGGTGTAGCACGTGCCACACGGTTTTGTACGTTTACCTGTGCGATATCTCCATCTACACCTGGTTTAAATACAACATCGATAGAAGCAGAACCGTTATTAGAGGCAGTAGAAGAAATATAATCCATTCCTTCAACCCCGTTCACCTGTTCCTCTATCGGAATAATTACAGACTCCATTACTGTCTTTGCATTTGCTCCAGGATACGAAGCAGAAATTTTTACAGTAGAGGGTGCAATATCTGGATATTGTGTTACTGGAAGCGATATAAGCCCCAGTATCCCCAATATCAATATAAGGATAGAAATTACCGTAGATAGTACGGGTCTTTCAATAAACTTTTTTAACATATCTATTTACAATTTAGAATACCGTTTTTGTAGATTCTACGATTTGATCAAAGTTTGCTGGAGTTGGTTTAACAGCTGTTTTATCACGTAATTTACCTACACCTTGTGCAACAACTTTATCACCTTTCTTCACTCCGTCTTTTACAACTGCCATATTGTTCGCTCTTTCTACAACAGTAATTGGAGTTGCATAAGCTGTATCTTTTGTTACTTTGTAAACATAAGTCATACCTTGCTGTTCAAATGTTGCAGCTTCTGGTACAACCAATACATCAACATAAGTTTTTGGAACACGAATACGTCCTGAATTACCATTTGCCAAAAGCTTAGCCTCGTTGTTAAACGTAACACGGAAATCGATTGTTCCTGTTGTTGGGTTAATTTGACCAGTTACAGTTTGTATTTTACCTTTCTCAGGATAAACATCTCCATTAGCTAATACTAATTCTACTGCTGGAATTTTATTTAATTTATCTTTTAAAGTAGTTCCTTCTGATTTAGAAATAAAGTTTAAATATTCTTTCTCATTCATAGAGAAATAAGCATATACTCTACTTGTATTTGAGACTGTAGTAATTGGAGTTTGATCCGTAGGACCAACTAATGTCCCTTGACGAGAATTAATAGAACCAACCACTCCACTAATAGGTGCTCTAACAACAGAATAATCTACATTTGCTTGCGCTCCTTTGTAATTTGATTGAGCTTGAGTAACACCAGCCTGCGCTTGAGACTTAGCAGCTAAAGCTTGATTGTAACTCGCTTGTGCTTTTGCTAGATTAGCTTTTGCAGTTTCTAATTGTACATTACTAATAATGTTTTTTTGTACCAACGGAGTCAATTTGTTCACCTCTACTTGAGCTGCTTGCACTGCCGCTTGCGCTGCACTTACATTAGCCTGAGCCGCTTTTACATTAGCTTGCGCTGCACCAACACCAGATTTTAAAGCATCCGCATTTTGAGTTAAAACATTTGTTTCTAATTTGAACAAAGGTTGACCAGCTTGTACATATTGACCTTCATCAACATAAACTTCTGTAATGTATCCTTGGATTTTTGCACGAACATCATTATTTACGATACCTTGAATATTTGCAGGGTATTCATCATAACTCGTCACCACTTTCGTAGGCACATCAACTACCGGATAAGGTGTTGGACCTTGTGCTTGTTGAGCAGCAGCATTGTCTTTCTTTCCACAAGAACTCAAAGCTATTGCCAAAGCACCAACCATTATAACGTTAACGTTTTTCATATTACTTTTACTTATTTTCTAGTTGAATTTTATTTATTTTTTGTATTGTTTCGTCTAATATCACTTTTGTTTGATTAAGATGTTCCAAATAGATATCAACTACTCTATTTTCAACATTTTTAGAAAGCGTATTATTCGCTAGTTTATGTTCTTTTATTCGATTTGTATAACCTATATCTTGAGAAATCATTTCAAATAAAAAATCTAATTTCTCTGTCAAATAATTAAAATTTAATCTAAAATATCTTTTTCTAGAGTTAATTTTATTTATGTATTCGATGTGTTTCATCGATAGTAAGTAGTTAATAGAGTTTGATAAGGAACTTTTACTAACATTAAAAATCTCAAGAAGTTCTTCAAACGTAAACCCCTCCTCATCCGATTCTAAAATCATGTATGCTTGCAATTTAGCCGTCAATGGAGGAAAACTATAGGTTCTCTCCAGAAAAGCGCTAAAGCTGCAAAAAAGATCCGAATTACATGCTTGATTTTTTATATTCATAATGTGTATAATCTACAAAACCATGCAAATATAAAATAGTTAGTTCGGTTTACACAGAACTAACTATACTTTTTTCGATATTTAACAATTAATTAAATTAATAATTTGTTAATTCATACCTAAAATCCTAACAAAAAATAGACCAAACAAATTAAAAATAAAGCTATTATAGCATAATTAATTATTATTTTACACAATATTATATAAACAACCTTTTGTTTTAAAGAGCTATTGAGGTTTGAAATTTATAGGAGTTTTTGTTAAAAAATTATTAATTTCATCAACATCGTTCTGGTAATCAAATTTTAAATCTTCATGAAATTTTTCAAAAATAGAAAAAATCAATTTCAATCTCCCAAGTTGATAGTTGTATAATTTTTCTGCATTATCTCCCGTTGTATAAGTTTCAAAAAGATAAGGATAACGACTAAAAGATTCTTGAATGATATATTTTCTCAATTCAAATTCTGACACTTTATCTTTCGTAATTTGAACATGATAATTCACAATTCCACTCAATGTTTTTAGCGTCAACAACAATTGACGATGACTTCTATTTATATTAATCTGATTAATTAAGTGATGAGACTTTTTAAACTGTAAATCAATCTTTTCATAAATATTTTTTACACGTTCCTGCAAATCACTTTCATCTTCTAATAATTGAAAATGTAAATGCTCTACCAAGGTTTCATCTTTATTGATAAGACGTAAAAGAAGTTTATCCTTTTCTTTTGAAGGAAGATCTAAAATAGAATTTTTCAATTCAGGAACGTCTTTCAATTTCATACTTATTTTGTTTGCTGTTAGCTTGTTTAAAATTACAAAAATATTCGAGAAAATTCGTTTTATCCAAAACGATTAAATCATATAAATAATGTATATTCGAAAAAATAAATCATAACCTAAATGCCAAAATCACTCAAAACCTACATCATTTCCTCTGTTCTTTTCATTCTTTTTTTGTTGAGTTTAAGCCTTATTGGTTTGAATTTAAAAGGAGAATATACCTATCAAATTCTAGCTTGGACTTGGATTATTTTCACCTTTTACATCATTATTAAATTTTGGAAAATCATCTATATCAAAATTTATGGATTTTTGCTTTTTGCTTTAGTTGGATTAAGCATTTTACCAATGGCAATTCCGTTTATTGCAATCCTTAGTTTTTTATTTAATTTGGATACAATTCAAACCATTAAAATGAACGACGAATACAAAATAGTGGTTATGAAAAAAGTTATGGCAAAGAAACGTGCCTATATCTACAATTCTGAATCTAAATTTCTTATTTTAGAAAAATCACAAAATATTGCGAGACCAGATTATAGTGACATTGTTTCTGAAACATTAAATATTAATTTTGATGATCCAAAGTTATATGAATACGAAAACGAACCTATTCAACAAGCTAAATTGGTTTCTGTAAACAAGGATAGTATTGGCATTGAATATCAAATTCTCAACAAAAAGAAAATTATTTATCATAATCTTAACGAAACTTATGGATATTAAACGTATTTCGTGATTTATAATCCGTACTTTTGCACTCCGAAAAAAGGATTATAATTATGAAAAGCGTTGTAGAACACAGAAAATTACTTGGAGTTGATAAAAATGTTACTCTAAAAGAGTTGAAAACAATTTACAGAAATACGATGAAAGATGCGCATCCTGATAAATTTATCAACGACGAAGCAGGTAAAATAGAAGCCGAAGAAAAAAGTAAAGTTGTGATCGAAGCATACCACTTTTTAGTAAGTATTAATCCTGAAACGCACGAAAAAAACAAAGAAGAATATACGATTACAACTGCAAAATCCAACATTCATGATTTTTATATGGATGAACAAATTTTGAAAGTAGAACATTTAGATGGAAATCATTACGAATATTTCGGTGTTCCTAAAAACACGTACATCAAAATGGTAAATTCTGACTCTCCAAGCCGTTTTGCTAGAAGACATATCTATGGAAAATTTACACATAGAAAAGCTGGTGAAGCAATGAAAGATTAATTATGTCTCAATATTATAATGAAAAAATCTGCTCACTAGTCGAAAAATTATATATTTCTTCAGGCAACTCAAAAGAAAGATTATCAGAATGCCAAGAAAAAATAATATCGTGTTATTTAGCCTCTAAAACTGCTAATTTATCTGATGAAGCAAATGAATTTTGGAATAAATTTAACGAAGAGTATTTATCCAAAATTAATATATATGAAGATAATAGAGCTAAAAATGTAAATTTATATAGTTTATTAAGTAAAAAACGATTTAAATCTCTAGAAAAATATTATCTCTTTTTTCTAGAAGAATATTCTAAAATATAGCATAAAAAAAACCACATCATGAGATGTGGTTTTTTTGGTTTATATATTCTATTGATTAGTTTCCTAAAATATAGTTGAAAATCAATGGTGCTACGATTGTTGCATCAGATTCGATCATGTATTTTGGTGTATCGATATCTAATTTACCCCAAGTAATTTTCTCGTTTGGAACAGCTCCAGAATAAGATCCGTAAGATGTTGTAGAGTCAGAGATTTGACAGAAATATGCCCAGAAAGGAACATCTGTCCACTCTAAATCTTGATACATCATTGGAACAACACAAATAGGGAAATCTCCAGAGATACCACCTGCAATTTGGAAGAAACCTACACCTTTACCATCAGAATTTGCACGATACCATTCTGTTAAGTAAATCATGTATTCAATTCCAGATTTTACCGTAGACGCTTTTAAATTTCCTTTGATTACATTAGATGCAAAAATGTTTCCTGTTGTAGAATCTTCCCAACCTGGACAAACGATAGGTAAATTTTTCTCAGCTGCAGCAACAATCCAAGAATCTTTAGGATCAATTTCGTAGTATTGTTCTAGAACTCCAGAATTTACAACTTGGTATAAAAATTCGTGTGGTAAATAACGTTCACCTTTTTCTTCTGCTGCATGCCAAACATTTTCTAAATGCTCTTGTAAACGACGAAAAGCTTCCTCTTCTGGAATACAAGTATCTGTAACACGGTTAAAGTGCGTATCTAACAATTCACGCTCTTGCTCTGGTGTTAAATCACGGTAATTTGGAATTCTTTTATAGTGTGAATGCGCAACTAAATTCATTACGTCTTCTTCTAAATTTGCTCCTGTACAAGAAATGATGTGCACTTTATCTTGGCGAATCATTTCAGCTAATGAAATTCCTAATTCAGCAGTAGACATTGCTCCACCCAAAGAAATTAACATTTTACCACCTTCTAACAAGTGTTGCTCATATCCTTTTGCAGCGTCAACTAAAGCAGCTGCATTAAAGTGTCTATAGTTATGTTCTATAAACTGACTGATTGGTCCTTTACTCATTTTATTTGTTTTTTATTTATTTAAAATTTAATTATTTGTACCCCAAAGTATTCAACACATCTTGATGCGTTTGCTCTTCAGAATATACTTTTGCTTCATAATTTTCGTCAATCAAAATATATTTAGGTTGAGGAATCAAACAGTGATTAATTCCACCAAATCCACTAATATTATCTTGATATGCTCCTGTATTAAAGAAACCAATGTACAATGGTTTTGCTTGATCATATTTCGGAAGATAAATGGCATTTACATGTTGTTCTGAATTGTAATAATCATCAGAATCACACGTTAAACCTCCTAATAATACACGCTCATACTTATCGTACCAACGGTTAATTGGCAACATGACAAATCGTTTCGAAATTGCCCAAGCATCTGGCAAAGTTGTCATAAAAGAAGAATCGATCATATCCCAATATTCCTTATCATTTTGTTTCTTTTGATAAAGAATTTTGTAGACTACTCCTCCACTTTCTCCTACTGTAAACGAACCAAATTCTGTAAAAATGTTTGGAACAGGAATTCCTTCTTCATCACAAATCATTTTAATTTGCAACAAGATTTCTTTCGCCATGTATTCGTAATCGTATTCGAAATTCAACGAATTTTTGATTGGGAATCCACCACCAATATTCAAACTATCTAATTCTGGACAAACTTTTTTAAGGTTTACATAAACTCTCAAACATTTTGTCAACTCATTCCAATAATACGAATTATCTTTAATACCTGTATTAATGAAGAAATGAAGCATTTTCAATTTAATGCGTTCATTTGGTTTTACCATTGTTTGATAAAACGGTACAATATCCTTGTATCCAATTCCTAAACGAGAGGTATAAAACTCAAATTTCGGTTCTTCTTCCGATGCAATACGAATTCCGATTTCAAAATCGCCTTCTATCGCTTCCGAAAACAGATCAACTTCTTCGTAATTATCAATCACTGTGATTGTTTTACGATGTCCGCTATTTACCAAACGAGCAATGTTTTCTACATACTCCTCACGTTTGAAACCGTTACAAACAACATACTGATCGTCTGTAATCAAACCTTCTCCAATCAAATTTTCGACAATATTAATGTCAAATGCAGAAGATGTCTCAATGTGAATATCGTTTTTTAATGCTTCACCTAAAATGTGACGAAAGTGAGAACTTTTTGTACAATAACAATAATTGTAAGTTCCCTCATAGTTTAACTCTTCACGCGCTTTTTCGAACCAACCTTTCGCTTTCTGAATGTTTTGCGAAATTTTAGGCAAATATGTGAATTTTAATGGTGTTCCATGTTCTTCGACCAAAGCTTTTAGGTCAATTCCATTAAATTTTAAGTACTCTCCATCTAATTCAAATTCATCTTGTGGAAAGTCAAATGATTGCGTGATTAAATCTATGTATTTAGTTTTCATTATGCTTTATAAATGTTACGTGTGTTTAATAATTCTAAAAATTTTGCAAAAAAATTAGGGTATTACAGACGTATCGCATAATATACATTGCGAAGCAATAAGGGGAAAGAATAATTCTTAAATTCGTTTCTATTCATTAAAACTACTGCGTTAAAGCTCTTTCTATTCTCAACGCTTTCGAATAAAAGGTTAAAACTCATCAACTTTTTTTATTAAAAAAATTATAAAAATACTTGTCGCAAATATAAGTTTTTTAATTCTGTTAAAAAGATAAAATAATATTAAAATTTAGCTTTACAGAACTGATGTTTTATGATGTAAAACAAATATTCAACAATTATTCAAAAATTTATTTTTTCTTTAAGGTTTAGCAAGGTTAAATATTGTATTTTTGAAATCGTTTTGAACGTAAATTATGGGTAAAATTATTGCTATTGCTAACCAAAAAGGTGGTGTTGGTAAAACGACAACTTCGTTAAACCTTGCCGCTTCATTAGGTGTTTTAGAGAAAAAAGTTTTATTAATTGACGCAGATCCGCAAGCAAATGCAACATCTGGTTTGGGTTTTGATTTGGATGAAATCGAAGCAGGAACCTATGAAGTATTGGAAAATGAAGTACTTGCAAGCAAAGCTATTTTACAATCAGAATCGCCAAACCTAGACTTGATGCCTGCTCATTTAGATTTAGTTGCTGCCGAGATTGAGATTGTAGATTACGAGAACCGCGAATACATGTTAAAAAACGCGTTGTCAGAAATCAAAGATCAATATGATTATATTATTATAGATTGCGCGCCTTCACTTGGCTTGATTACTTTGAACGCGCTTACAGCTGCTGATTCTGTGATTATTCCTATTCAGTGCGAATATTTTGCGTTAGAAGGTTTAGGTAAATTATTAAATACGATAAAAGGAATTCAACAACATCACAACAAGGAACTGGATATCGAAGGTTTATTGTTAACGATGTATGATTCTCGCTTACGCCTTTCTAATCAGGTTTTAGACGAAGTGAACAATCATTTTCCGCAAATGGTTTTCAAAACAATTATTACTCGAAATGTACGTTTGTCAGAAGCACCAAGTTTTGGCGAAACAATTATTCAGTACGACGCAGCAAGTAAAGGTGCAGAAAATTACTTAAATTTAGCGCGTGAATTTTTAATTAACAACAACGATACAGTTTAAATAAAATGGCAAAGCCAAATAAAAATAATCGCTTGGGACGTGGATTATCTGCTCTATTAAAGGATGAACCAACTGTAAAAACTGCACAAGATGAAGGTGCTAAAAAATTGGTTGGAAATATTTTGGAAATAGATTTAGAAAAAATCACCGCGAATCCTTGGCAACCACGAACGAATTTCGATAAAAAAGCTTTAGAGGAATTGGTTTCGTCTATTCAAACATTAGGCGTTATTCAACCAATTACGATTCGTAAAAAACCAACAGGTGAATATGAATTGATTTCTGGTGAAAGACGTTTTCGCGCTTCGCAATTAGCTGGTAAAAAAACAATTCCGGCTTATGTGCGTTTAGCAAATGACCAAGAAATGCTGGAAATGGCATTAGTCGAAAATATTCAGCGTCAAGATTTAGATGCGATCGAAATTGCACTTTCTTACCAACAATTGATTGATGAAATCAAGTTAACGCAAGAAGAATTAAGTAAACGTGTTGGAAAAGACAGAACGTCTATTACCAATTATTTGCGTTTATTGAAATTAGATCCGATTATCCAAACAGGAATTCGTGACGGAATGATTTCAATGGGACACGGTCGCGCTTTAATGGCTATTGATGATACTGATTTACAATTTGATATTTACGAAAAAATTGTCAAAAACAATTTATCTGTTCGCGATACAGAACGTTTAATCAAATCGATAAAAGAAGGTAAACCTGAGAAAAAAGCAACAAATGAATTACCTTCTCAGTACAAAGAAGCATTAAGTTCTATTTCAAATTCATTGAATACGAAAGTTGAAATAAAACGTGCAAATAATGGAAAAGGTAAAATAATTTTGAATTTTACTTCTGATGATGAGTTTGAACGATTAAGAAAATTTTTAAATGAGAATTAAAGCATTCTTACTTGGATTAACGATCTCTTCGACGTTTGCTTTCGGTCAAGTTAAAACGGATTCTTTAGTCGTTGTCGAAAATAATGTTATTGTAAACGATACAATGAGCGTAACTAAAGAAGCATTAATGGAGAAAAGTCCAATTAGAGCCTCTTTGTATTCGGCTATTTTACCTGGTGCTGGACAATTGTATAACAAAAAATGGTTAAAAGCACCTATTGCGCTTGGTTTAGTAGGTACAGGAACAGGTTTTACGATTTATTACAATAATTTGTACAAAAAATACCGAAAAGCTTATATTGCGGTAAGAGAAGGAACACCAAACGAATTCACAGGAATTTTATCTGCAGAGCAATTGGCAGTTATTCAAGATGATTACAAACGAAAACGCGATTATAGTGTCGCTTTAACTGCATTAGCTTATTTATTAAATATTGTAGATGCAACAGTAGATGCGCATTTATTCACAGTTCGTAATGACACAGAAATGTCATTCAAACCAACAGTCATTCAAGATGAAATGACATTAGAGCCAGTTTTAGGATTGGCATTTAACTTAAAATTTTAGAAATTACAGATGAAAATTGCATTAATAGGATACGGAAAAATGGGAAAAGCCATTGAAGAAATTTTAATTCAACGCGGACACGAAGTTGTACTTAAAATATCTCGTACTCCACTTGCGGAAGAATTAAATAATGTTGAAGTTGCAATAGAATTTTCGAGACCAGAATTCGCTTACGACAACCTTAAAGTATTACTTGAAAATAAAATCGCAACAATTTGTGGAACAACAGGATGGTTAGATAAACAAGAAGAAATTAATCATTTAGCAATTTCAAATAACACCGCTTTTTTATATGCTTCTAACTTTAGTTTGGGCGTTAATTTATTCTTCGAATTAAATTCTATTTTAGCTCGAATGATGAATAAATATCGTAACGAATACCAAATTAATCTAGAAGAAATTCATCATACACAAAAACTTGATGCACCTTCTGGAACAGCGATTACAATTGCCGAAGGAATTATTGACAATTCAACATATAATTCTTGGTCGATGGACGAAAAAGCAAAAGACATTATTCCAGTTGAAGCAAAAAGAATCGAGGATGTTCCCGGAACACATATCGTACAATATAACTCTGATGTAGACACTATTGAGATTTCTCATACTGCGCATTCTCGCAAAGGTTTTGCCTTAGGTGCCGTGATTGCTGCGGAATGGATTTGTAATAAACAAGGTGTTTTCACAATGAAAGATGTACTTGAACTAAACTAAATTAAAATACTAAATATCAAAAACTTATGCATGTACTAATTTACTGGTTAATTGGTTTTATTATTGCCAATATAATCTTTGGAGCTGCAACTTGGAAATTATATAAAAATGCTGGAAAGCAAGCAATTCAAGCTTATATTCCTTTTCTAAATATCTGGAAAGGTTTAGAAATTATTCATCGTCCAAAATGGTGGATTATTCTATTTTATTTGCCAATTGTTGGTCCTATTTTTTGGTTAGTATTCTTTGTTGATTTAGGAGATTCTTACGGAAAAATTGAAACAAAAGACAAAGTCATTATGGTTTTGACTTTAGGTTTATACATTTTTGCAGTTAATTATTCTGATAATCCAAAATATTTAGGACCAGAAAAACGCAAACCAACATTTGTTTCTTCCTTAATTTTTGCCCTTGTTTTGGCAACTTTGGTTCATAACTGGTTTATTCAACCAATGATTGTTCCTACAGGATCAATGGAAAATACAATCAAAATTGGTGATGCTTTATTTGTAGAAAAAGTAAGTCACGGAGCGCGCGTTCCTATGACGCCGATCGGAATTCCATTTTCTGAGTTCATTTACCGTGATGGTTTTATCGACAAAGCGCGTTTGCCTTATATGCGTCTTCCAGGTTGGAGAGATTTAAAATCGAACGATATTGTTGTCTTCAACTATCCTACAGATTCTGTTTATTCTGCTATCGATCGTAAAGATGCGTATGTAAAACGTTTGGTAGGTTTACCAGGTGAAACGATTCAAGTTCGTAATGGAGTTTTATATGTAAATGATAAAAAATTCATTCCGAAAAAAGATGCACAAGTTCAACATGCGTATACAGTTATTGTAAAATCTCCTTTCAGCGATAAATTATTATACGATAATTTCGGAATTATTAGTACTGATTATAACGCTGCAAAACAAGCTGACGGAACATTTATTTATCAATTTGCTGCTTTGACTGATGCTCATGTTACAGCAATGAAATCTAATGCAAATGTAGTTTCTGTTGAACCAATTTTACAACCAGTTGGTGAAAAAACAGAGCACATTGTAAATGGAAAAATTGATAGTACAAATACGATTTTCCCTGTAAACAAAACGTGGAATACAGATCAATATGGACCTTTATATATTCCGAAAAAAGGTGATGTAGTTGATGTAAACAAAGAAACCTTAGCACAATACATCAATGTAATTCGTAAATACGAGCACAATAGTTTGCGTGTAGATTCTGCGAATGGTAAGTTTGATGTGTACATTAACGATCAAAAAACAAATAAATACGAAATCAAACAAAACTATTACTTCATGATGGGAGATAATAGAAATCAATCGTTAGATGCGCGTTTCTTTGGATATGTTGGAGAAGATCACATCATTGGTCGTCCAATTATGATTTGGGCAAATATGAACGGAATGTTCGAGCCTGCTGCTCCTAAGAAATTTATTTGGAACCGTTTCTTTACATCAATCAATAATGATAATCCAGACAAAACTTCGTACGGAATTTATGTTTTAATTGCCTTAATTGGTTGGATTGGATACGATATTGTAAAAGCTCGTAAAGAGAAGAAGAAAAACAAATATTAATAAAAAGAGCGATAAAATCCTCTAAATTATAAAATTAACAACACTATAAATGTGCATTATAAGCTACTTGTAATGCACATTTCCATATAAAATAATAGAATGAAAAATACGTTTGCAGCTTTTTATTTTGGACCGATTGATTACTATGCAGAAATGGTAAAAAGCCAAACTTTGGATATCGAAGTTCAAGAAAATTTTCAAAAGCAAACTTACCGTAACCGCATGTATATTTTGGGCGCAAATGGTAAATTAATGTTGAATATTCCAATTTTACACAACGGAACACGTTTGTTCAAAGATTTGCAACCTTCTTATGAATATGATTGGCAAAAAGAACACATCAAATCGTTAAAATCAGCTTATCAAAGTTCTCCATATTTTGAATATTATGAAGATGAAATTATTCCAATTTTAGAACAAAAAGAGAAATTTCTTTTAGATTTTAATCTAAAAACAATTGATTTCATCAACAAGAAATTAAGCTTAGATTTGGAGATTTCTAAAACTGAAACCTATCAAGATCTGAATCCTGAAAATGATTTCAGAAATCAATTTTCTGCTAAAAAAGCACCTCAATATAACTTACCAGAATATGCACAAGTTTTTGATGATAAATTTGAGTTTATAGAAGGTTTGAGTATCTTAGATTTACTTTTTAGCGAAGGACCAAGTGCCGCAGTATATTTAAAAAACTTAATAAAATAACAACATGAGAAAATTATTTATTGCTTTAGGATTTGCCTTTACATTAGGGTTTGCTCAAGCACAAACAACAGAGGTACCAAAAGAAAAATGGTATCATGCAGGTGTAGAACAAACAGGTGTTTATGGTGTAAATACTGATCAAGCTTTACAATTCTTAAAAGACAACAAAAGAAAAGCTAATACAATTATTGTAGGAGTTTTAGACAGTGGTGTTGAAAATTTCCACGAAGATTTGAAAGCAAATATGTGGTCAAATCCAAAAGAAATTCCAGGAAACGGAATCGATGATGACAAAAATGGTTACATTGATGACGTACATGGATGGTCTTTTTTAGGAACAGCAAAAGGAATCAATTACAATGATGATACCACTGAATTAACACGTGTTTACAAAGCTTTATCATCTAAATACGCAACTTTCGATCAAAAGAAAAATCATGAAGCTATTGTAAAAAATCCTACTGAATATGCTGAATTTCAAAAAATTGAAAAAGAATATTTAAGCGCTGTAGGAAAAGCAAAATATAACCAACAAGTTGCTCAATCTAAATTGAATGCAGTTGAAGGTGGTGTAAATAAAATGGTTCTTGAATTTGGAGATACTAAATTAACTAAAGATATTTTAAAAAATTACCAACCAACAGATTCTCAAATCTTAGAAGCTTTATGGATTTTTGGTGAATTGAAAGAAGAGCAATGGGTTGGGAAAACGATGAAAGAAGTTTCGAATACCTATTTAGGAGCTGCTCGTCGTGCTGCGAAGGGAGATGCTTTATCTTCTCACTTAAATTTAGATTTGGTTGATCGTAAAGATGTTGACAATCCAAATGATAAGAAAGAGCGTTTTTATGGAAACGGAGATTCTAACGGACCTGAGTCTTCTCACGGAACTCACGTTGCTGGAATTATCGGTGCTGTAAGAGGAAATAATATCGGTTCTGAAGGAACAACAGGAGGAAATAATGTGAAAATTATGTCTGTTCGTACAGTTCCAAATGGAGATGAGCGCGATAAAGATGTTGCAAATGCTATTTATTACGCAGTTGACAATGGAGCAAAAATCTTGAACATGTCTTTCGGAAAACCTTATTCTCCTGATGCAGATTTAGTTTGGGATGCATTCAAATATGCTTCTGATAAAGGTGTTTTAATCGTTAAAGCGGCAGGAAATAGCAACGAAGACATTGATGTTCATGTACATTATCCAACTAATTTCAGAAATGGAAATACAGTTTCTAAATCTGTCCTTACAGTTGGTGCTTCTACTAAAGATCCAAATGCCTTAAAAGCTCGTTTCTCAAACTATGGTAAAAAATCGGTAGATGTTTTTGGACCAGGACAAGAGATCTATGCAACATATCCAGGGGTTGATCAATATCGCTTCTTAAACGGAACTTCTATGGCCTCACCTGCTGTTGCTGGTGTTGCAGCGTTAGTTTGGTCACATTATCCAAAATTAACGGCAGAAGATATTCGTACTATTTTAATGGAAACAGTAAATAAAAACGAGCAATTAAAAGATATTTCTGTTGCTGGAGGTGTTGTAGATTCTTACAAAGCTGTAAAAAAAGCTGAAGAAATTTACAAACAACGTAAGTTGAAATAATTTTAAATTTAACACAACATTATAAAAAGGCTTCAAATTTTGGAGCCTTTTTTGCGTTTAAACTCGGGATAATTTTAGATGTAACAATTTCGGTTGTTTCTCGACATATAGATAAAATCAATTATGAAAAAATTCTTATTAAGTATATCAGTTGCCATGTTTGTTGGTGTGACATCGTTCGCACAAGAAACGACAACTGCTCTACCTTTACCTAAAGTTGATCAAAAATATTGGCAACACGAATCTTTCGAAGAAAGTGGTGTTTATGGTGTTAATACTCAAAAAGCGTTACAATTTTTAGAATCAAAAAAACGTAAACCATCACAGTTAATTGTTGGTGTTTTAGATTCTGGAGTTGAGATTACTCATCCAGATTTAAAAGATAATATTTGGACAAATAGCAAAGAAATTGCTGGGAATGGAATTGACGATGATAAAAATGGTTATATAGATGATATTCACGGTTGGAATTTTATCGGAGGAAAAGATGGTAAAAATGTTGATGGAGATACATTAGAGTTAACACGTCTTTTTGTAAAATACCGCGATTTATTCGAAAAAAGTAAAGATGCTGCTTCAAACAAAACGAAATTCCCAAAAGAATTTGAAGAATATCAAAAAATAAAACCTGAGTTCGAAAATAAATTAGCCGAAGCAAAACAAAATGCAGCGCAATATGTACAGATGAATGATATTTTCTCTGTTGCATTTCCTGCTTTGATTAAAGAATGGGGCGAAAAAGATTTGAATGAAAAAAATATGATGTCTTTTAAACCTGCTTCTAAAGAGGCACAACAAGGGATGATTATTTTTGGTATGGTTCCGAAAGAAGCTTGGGAAGGAAAATCGATGAAAGATTTCTTAACAGAAGTTGGAAATGAAATTTCAGAAGGAACAAAATATTACAAAGAACAAGTTGAAATTAACTTGAATACAGAATTAGATCCTCGTCCAATTGTTGGTGATAATTATGCTGATAAATCAGAACGTTTTTACGGAAATAATGATGTAGACGGTCCTGATTCTATGCACGGAACGCACGTTTCTGGAATTATTGCGGCAAAATCTGGTAACGGAATTGGAATGGATGGAATCGCAGGAAATGGTTATGTAAAAATCATGTCAGTTCGTACAGTTCCAAATGGTGACGAACGCGATAAAGACGTTGCAAATGCCATTCGTTATGCTGCAGATAATGGAGCAAAAATCTTGAACATGTCTTTTGGAAAAGCTTATTCTCCAGATAAACAAATTGTTTGGGATGCATTTAAATATGCTGAGAAAAAAGGTCTTTTATTGATTAAAGCTGCAGGAAATGAAAACGTAAATATTGATGACGAAATTCACTTCCCTACTGTTTATGATAACAAAGGCGCAGAAGTTTCTAAAAACGTAATTACAGTTGGAGCAAACACAATGGATAATAACAATTTAAGAGCAAGTTTCTCTAATTTTGGTAAAAAGTCTGTAGACGTTTTTGCGCCAGGAAATGAAATATATTCTACTGTTCCTAATAAAGATGGGGAATACAAAAACGAAAGTGGAACTTCTATGGCTTCCCCAGTTGTAGCAGGAGTTGCGGCTCTGGTTTGGGCTCATTATCCCAAATTAACTGCAACAGATATCAAACAAATTTTGTTAGAATCTGTCAATAAAAATCCTGCTTTAACAGATATTTCTGTAACAGGCGGTGTCGTTGATGCGTACAAAGCTGTTCAATTAGCAGAAAAAATGTATGTTGCTAAAAAATTGAAATAAGAAAGTATCACTATTTTTTATAGTATTTAAGTAACAAAAATAAACTTGGGTTAGATTCTATTTTTAGAGTCTAACCTTTTTTTGTATAAGATATTTCTTGTTCAAATTGAATTAAAACTCTTTTTCAACTCTTTCTATTTTTATGTTAATCAGTTATAAATGATTGATTTTTAACTTAAAGTTTAACACTTCTCATAATATATTGTTACATAATGTATTAATAATTTAGCTACAGTTTTAAGTAAAATATGTAAGTATTTATCATTTATCGATTGATTTCATTTTAAATATCTTAATTACGAATAGAATTTATTTTTTAACAATTTGATATAAAACAACTTAATTCATAAACTTAAAACAAAACATTAAAATATTTATTCTATACTACCATGCAGAAATATATTTATGTTAGCCTATTCATTTTTTCAATGAATAATGTTAATGCGCAATTAATTATTGCAAATAATCAGAATAATGTCCAACTTTCTGAATCTACATTAATGCAGTTTGAAGATGGATATACGAACGGAATCATCTTACCAGCGAACGATCAAGCTCCTATAAATGCTACAAATGGAACTTTTATTTTAGACCAATCTGATAAAAGAGTAAAAGTTTTTGAGAACAATCAATGGAAAAATCTTTCATATGAAGGAAATTTATCTGATATAATTTCAAATCCATCTGATGACTTAGGAGATGGTGTAATTTTAGGCTCTGAAACGTCTAATGCAAAAGGAGTTTTGGTCTTAGAGTCGGATGACAAATCATTGATTTTACCACGTATTAATGATCCTGTAAGTAATGTAAAATCTCCGTATCCAGGCATGATTTGTTACGATACAAAATCAAGAACGATTTGCATTTATGATGGTAAAGTTTGGAATTTTTGGAAATAGATTTGAGATTTCAAATCATTTTTTTATTCATTACAACTTCGTTCAATACAATGCCAAGTCGTCCCATTGTACAACTTAATACATAAATCTGTTTGGTCATATATCAACATTCCTTCTACTGGTGTTTTAATTTGATCCGTATTGAGAACTCTACTAATTACGAATCCTTTTTCTTTAGAAGACAAAACAATTGCACCATTTGGAATATTTGAAGGCCAATTTACATTATTATTTTTGTATGTGCTTATCCCAATTTTACTCGGATCTCCGACAGATGATGTATTGGCTATTTTGACGCATTCTGTAGTAAAGTCCCCATTTTTGTCCGCACATTTCTTTAATTGCGCTATCATTGGAGCACTACAATTTCCTGCCGATTCACAATCAAAAGTAACATTGGCAACAGTTGAATTAACAATTGTTCCATTTGCATCTACATAATTGGGTAAATTACTAAAAACATAATTTTCACCTTGATTATAACTTTTTTGATCAGGATTATAAGAATCATATTTTGTAAAGTTAAGATTTGGACCAACTTTAGAACCATTTGGATTTAAAGGTTGTCTTGTATAAAAATATCCTTTGCTCGAATTATTTTTTGGTCCTTCTAATGACATTCCATTCATATTGACTGTACTCAATTTTACCAAACCTGCATTGTATATACTCGCTTGTGTGTTGCCATTTATTCCATTATTAAAAATAAATGTTCCATAATTTTCAATTCGGCTTGTTCCACTCAAATCACTATTTCCTCCTTCTATTGTTACTGTTCCAGTATTAACAATACGCGAACCTCCCATATTAAAACTTGATAATGAATAAATTTCGCCACAATTCACCATTAAAGTTGTCGCATTATTATCTATTGTATTCGAAACATCAATTCGCCCTTTGTTCAAAAATGTATTATTACCTTCGCTCAAATTAAATCGAACCACCTTCATTTCTTTGTTATTTTCGATGTAATTAATTGCTGTAGGAGAACCAAAATTTAAGGTACTTCTGATATCTACAGTTCCATTATTAATAAGATTTGTCGCATTATTACGAATTGTAATTCCAGATTGATTACTTAAAGTACCTGTCGTTGAGATATTAATATCCAAATCGGAAGAAAAGTTCGGATTATTATTAAATTCTAATGAACCTTCAATCTCAAATCCATTTTTGAAACCTGTAGTAGTTGATAGATTGGTATTAAAAATTAATTTAGTGTTTGGTGCTATATGTATTATTGCACCATCTTCTAATTTCACATCATTAAAAGTCGTGTTTTCCGTAAAACAAACTCTCTTATTTGCAGGAAAAACATAATTATCAATAGGGCTTGGATTGGTTACATCACAACTTGTTTGTTGTCCATAAAGAAAGTTAAAACCAAACAAAAAAATGTAAAAAGGGTATAATTTGGTAAGCATAGGTGTAGATTGTTTTTCTCTCTCTATCAATCCATATGCCTTTTTTTCAAATAATTGTATTTTAATAATTATAAATAGTTAAAAAAGATAATATCGTACTATTTTTACTTTGTAAATTATTAATGAATTATTTATTTAAAATCATAATTTCTTCTCGCCCATTTTTTACTTGGTTCAATCCATTCATCAAGAGCTTTATAAAGAAAACCATGCTTTAAGCCATTATTTAATTCAATTTCTTTGAAATGATTGATTTTATTGGTTGAATTTTCTTTTCGTTTTATAGCAGAAATACCATAAACATCAGACTTTTCGTAAATAGTTAAAACGTTTCCAGAAAAATTTATGTCAGGCATTTCTTCTAAATCACTTTCTTGAAACGAACCAATAAATACATAGTTGATTTGAGGATTATTTTTAAAAGTTGATATATATTGCGCAATATAACCACCTTTGGAAGTTCCTACAACCGTAATATGATTAGGTTCAACTCCTATATTAATCAAACTATCAATTTGATTAACAACCTTTTTTGCATATATTATTCCGTCTGTTTTTGGCTTTCTTTTCTCGCTAATCACAATAAATCCGTCATTCCTGAATGAATTCAAAACTTTAGAATATTCAATTTTAGTTTTATAAACTGTATCATAATCACCATCGTTATGTGTTTCTAAATATTTATTATGGAGAAAAAAGATATAATCTTTGTCCTTTACACTTTTAGATATTTTATGTTGCGAACAACTCATTAAACCAATTATGAGAATCAACAAATATTTCATTATTCAATTTTAAATCAATCAAATATAACCAAAAAACCCTTCACTGAAAAGTGAAGGGTTTTTCTATATTCTATAAACTTTTTCCTCTAAAATACCAGATTCAAACTCAATTGGTTGTTCATTTTGTCTAAAAATTCGGGCAGATAATTTTCCTTTCAACTCCACCACTCCATTTTCTACACGAAGCCAACTTCCTTCTCTCAATCCAACTACAACTTGATGATTAAACTTGTGAAATTCATTGATACGCGTTTCTCTTGTTTCTCCTTTGTGCGTAGAATTAGGATCAGGATCCAAATAATGCGGATTAATATTAAAAGGTAAAAATTGTAACGCATCAAAACTTGGTGGATAAACAATCGGCATATCATTTGTTGTTCCAATTGTTAAACCTGTCAAATTACTTCCTGCACTCGTTCCAATATATGGTGTTCCATTATGTACAACGCTTCTCAATTCTTCTATCAAACCAAGTTCATACAACGTTTTTAGCAATAAAAATGTATTTCCTCCACCAATAAAAATCGCTTTAGCATGCAAAATTGCTTCTTTTTTATTCTCGAAAGTATGCAAACCTTTTACAGAAATTCCAACCGTTTGCAAAGCATCTTTTACATTTTGCGTATAATCATCGTACGAAATTCCCGAAGGACGCGCATAGGGAACAAAAATGATTTCATCAGATTGAATAAATTCTTTGATTTCATCTTTTATATATTCTAAAAAACTAAAACCGTGAATAGTACTCGTACTTATCACTAATAGTCTATCATTTGGATTTATCATGTTATCGAATTTTAACTCAAAAGTAAGTTTAAAATAAGAAAGTAGGTGAAAAATTGACAAAAAATTATACCAAATTACTTTACTTTTGTACAATTCTAAAAAATGGAATTTCAAGATTTCTAAATCTTCATGAAAAAAATAGTACGCTTCATTATACCTTTATTCATAGTTGTTATTATGCTAATAATTGGAAT
This sequence comes from Empedobacter falsenii, assembly GCF_013488205.1. NCBI lineage: Bacteria > Pseudomonadati > Bacteroidota > Flavobacteriia > Flavobacteriales > Weeksellaceae > Empedobacter > Empedobacter falsenii. The sequence continues at coordinate 2,010,028 of NZ_CP040908.1, forward strand.
AGAACAAACCCTTCGCAAAATTCCGAACGATTACAAATACAAAGCTGATTATTTAAAAGAAAATGGAAGTGAAATAGAAACTTTGATTCTTGGGAGTTCGCATACTTTTACGGGATTGAATCCAAAATTATTTAAAAATAAAACTTTTAATGCTGCACATTCTGCCCAATCATTGGATTTAGATTACAAAATTTTTGAACAAAATCGAAAATATTTACCCAATTTAAAAACCATTATTATTCCCATTTCGTATTTTTCATTTACAAAACAATTGAATGATTTTAATCAAAAAAAGTTAAAATATTATTCAATTTATTGGAATATTGATATTAATAATAACGATTTAAATCTTAATTACGAAATTTTTTCAGAACCTATTGATATTGATTATAATCGAATAAAAGATTATTGGATTGAGGATAAAAATAATTTGACAATAGATATTAATGGATATATAAATAAGCGATACGAACCAAGTTGGAATGATAGTATTTATGCTAAAAAAACGTTTGAAAGACATCGTGCAAATTTGAATTCAACTCAAGTACAACATATTATAAAAACACATTATCATGATTTAGAACAAATTATAAAACAAGCAAAATCAAATGATATAAAAGTTGTTCTATTGGCTACTCCTACAACTAATTTGTATAAAAATTATGTTATAAAAACACCTCAATATTTCAATTTAAAAAATAATATTAATCGATTATCGAAATATAATAATGTCATTTTCATCAATTATTTTATTAATAATGAAAATTTCAGTAAAAAAGATTTCAAAAATTCAGATCATTTAAATGCAAAAGGTGCAGATAAGTTAACGTTGAAGGTGGACTCTATTATGAATAAAACATTTGCGTTGATTACAAAATAAATCGAATATCTATGATCAAAAAAGAGCTTGATAAATCAAGCTCTTTTTGGGTTTATAAGTTGTGTGAAATTAGTTTTTATAAGAAATCCATTTCATCATTTCTTTTACAGTTGGTTTTTTACCATAAATTAAAATCCCAATTCTATAGATTTTTCCAGCAATATAAACCATAAATATTGTACTTATTAACAGCAAAAATAAGGATAAAGCTAATTGCCAAATCGGAACATCAAAAGGAATTCGAGTAATCATTGATATAGGTGAAGTCAATGGAATCATTGATAACCAAAAAGCAACTGGACCATCAGGATTTTCGAAAGTTGTCATACTTCCATAAAGTCCAATCATCATCGGAACTAAAGGAAAATATGTGAATTGTTGTGTATCAGTATCATTGTCAACAGCAGAACCAATTGCCGCAAAAACAGAGCTGTAGAACAAATATCCTAAGATAAAATAAGCAATAAAAGCAAAAATTATTAACGGATAATTAAACGTCAACAACACTTCGCTAATTTCTGTTACTTTCTGCATCATATCTGGATTAGTCTCCGCTAATTGTGCTTGATTCATCATTTGTTGTGACATATCCATTCTCGACGCTGCAATTGCTGGAAATAAAATCAATAACCCCATTGTCATCCCAATCCATATTGCAAATTGAGTCACTGCAACCATTGTTGTTCCTAAAATTTTACCCATCATCAATTCGAAAGGTTTTACAGAAGAAATGATAATTTCGACCACGCGATTATTCTTTTCTTCAACAACCGAACGCATAACTTTTACGCCATAAATCATTACAAACATGAAAATAATGTAAGTTAAAAACATCGATAATCCGATTTTCAACTCCATTCCTTTATCTTCTTTTCCGTCTGTAACATTGAAAACATTCAGGTTAACGCGAGCCTTAGAAGCTTCTAAAGCAGCTTTATCAATACCAGATTTTGCTTGTTTTTCTTTTTCAATCTTATCACTAATTGTTCTCGAAAGTTTTTCTCGATCAGTAATTCCAAGATTTCCATTTGTAATTAATTCTGTATTTTTCTCAATATTTTCATAATTTCCATCTGTATTTTTTGGAATATGAAGAATCGCATTCAAATATTCGCTTCCTTTCAACGTGTCCTTAATTGATTGCAATTCTTGAGGCGTGTAAATACTGAACATCATTTGTTTAGTCGATTTAAACGAGGTTACAAACTCTGTACTTTCATCTACAATTGCAATGTTTTTCACTTCGGAATTATTTGCAGAACTCAAAAAGAAAATCACAGCTCCTGCTCCAACAATCAACAAAGGCGAAAGAAAAGTCATAACAATAAACGCTTTGTTTTTTACTTGAGAAAAGAACTCGCGTTGTGCAACTAAAAATATATTTTTCATTTGAAAATTAGCTTAAAGATTAGGAATTGAACTTTGTTTAACGGCTTCCAAAAACACATCATTCATCGAAGGAATAATCTCTTTGAATTGATGAACTTGTCCAACTTGCATCAATTTATCTAAAATCACATTGGTTGGTGTTTCTTTATTATACAATAAATTAAATTCAGTTCGTTGATTAATGTTTCGTACATCCGAAATCTCAAATTCATTGGCTAAATTTTGAAGAGAATCAGCAGGAATTTCATTCAATTGAATCGAAAACTTTCCTGTCTTAAATTGATTTCTAACTTCTTCAATCGTTCCATCTAACACTTTATTCGATTGATTAATCAATGCCACATGATCACACATTTCTTCAACAGATTCCATACGATGTGTTGAGAAAATAATTGTTGTTCCTTTGTCTCTTAATTCAAGAATTTCATTCGCAATAATTTGTGCATTTACAGGATCAAAACCACTAAAAGGTTCATCGAAAATCAGTAAAGAAGGATTGTGAATAACTGTAATCACAAACTGAACTTTTTGTCCCATTCCTTTCGACAACTCGCTCAATTTCTTATTCCACCAAGACATCATATCAAGTTTCTCGAACCAATATTCGGTACGTTTTCTGGCTTCCGCAGAAGAAAGACCTTTCAGTTTTGCAAAATACAGTGCCTGTTCTCCAACTTTCATATTCTTGTACAAACCACGTTCTTCTGGCATATAACCAACTTGCCCGATTGATTTTTTCGTCAAAGGTTCTCCATTCAACAAAATTGTACCGCTATCTGGCGCTGTAATTTGATTGACAATACGAATAAAAGTCGTTTTTCCAGCACCATTTGGTCCCAAAAGTCCATAAATAGAACCTTGTGGAATATTGATACTAAAATTATTAAGCGCAACTTTATCTTTATATTTTCTTGTTAAGCCTTGAGCTTGCAATAAAAATTCCATTTTCTATATCATTTGATTTGTAAAATTAGTAAGAAGAAAGTAAATTTTGTTACAGATTTTAATGAGATTCATTCGGATCCCATACAATTTCTTTAAAATTAATCACTTTATCATTTATAATCTCCACACCTTCATTTTCTAACAATTGTTGCATCAAACTCGAAGGATTAAAATGATGTTTTCCAGTTAACAAACCATTTCTGTTTACAACACGGTGCGCAGGAACGTCTTCTCTATTATGTACATGATTCATTGCATAACCAACAACACGAGCCGAAAATTTTTCTCCTATATATTTTGCAATCAATCCATAAGTAGAAACACGTCCTTCGGGAATTTGACGAACTATTTCATAAATTTTCTCATAAGTATCAGAAATGATTTTTGTCATAATCTAAAGATTTATTGTAAATTTAAAGAAAGTAATAGAATATGAGCCAAAAAGTTCCAATTAAATCTCTTTTAAGCCGACCACGATTTAAGGTTTTTACACATTTATCAAAACAAGAATTTATTGATTTAATCAAAAAACATCTTGAAACTAATTCTACCGAATACGGAGGTTATGCGAATCAGGAAGTTGCAATGATTCGTGTCAGAAAAGACAAGGATAAATATTGGCATCCGCAATTGCAAATCAGAATTGAAGAAGATGATGATCATCCTGATTATTTGGTTGTAAGAGGAATTATTGGTCCGCCTTCTAATGTTTGGACATTTTTCGCATTTTTGTATGGTTTGAGTGGAGCTATTTTTATCACTTTAGGCTCTTATGCGGTTTCCGAATATATTGTACAGGGAAATAGTGTATGGATTTGGAGTATTCCTATTGCATTATTGATGGCTTTAGGTACTTATTTAGCTAGTTTATATGGTCATTATTTGGCAAAATATCAATTGGGAAGATTGTATCATTTCGTGAATGAATTGCTTCGTGATGCAGAGTTTTATCAAAATAGCGACGAAATTAAGGAATAAAAAAAAGCGACCTAAACAGGTCGCTTACAAGAAATATGTTGAGATAATATATTAATTAGATTACTTTCACATTAACGGCGTTGATGCCTTTTTTTCCTTGTTCTAAGTCAAAAGATACTTTATCGTTTTGAGCTACTTTGTCTGTTAAACCAGAAACGTGTACGAAGTACTCTTTTCCTGATTCGTCATCTTTAATAAATCCGTATCCTTTTTCTTCATTAAAGAATTTTACAGTTCCTTTATTCATAGTATTTTATTTTCGTTGATAAAGATATAAGATTTATTTACAAAACCAATATTAATTTTTAGTTTTTTTTTATAACAATTTTTTTAGGCTATAATTTCATTATAATTTTGTCTCAAATCATAATATTTTGGCAGGAATTTATATTCATATCCCGTTTTGTAAACAAAAATGTAGCTATTGCGACTTTCATTTTTCGACTAATCTTCAACATAAATCAAATTTAATTCAAGCAATTAATAAAGAACTTGAGATCAGAAAAAATGAAATTTCTACACCTTTAGAAACGATTTATTTTGGAGGAGGAACACCTTCTATCCTAAACGAAATTGAGTTAGAAAGTATTTTCGAAACGATTTATAAAAATTATTCGACCAAAAATTTAAAAGAAATTACACTAGAAGCGAATCCTGATGATCTGAACAAAGAAAAACTTAATTTCTTGAAATCAACTCCGATTAATCGTTTTTCGATTGGTGTTCAATCATTTTTTGAAGAAGATTTGAAATTAATGAATCGAGCACATAACGCACAAGAAGCTGAAACTTCTATAAAATTGGCGCAAGATTTTGGTTTCGAAAATATCACTATTGATTTGATTTATGGTTCTACAACCACAACTAACGAAGTGTGGAAACAAAATTTGCAAAAAGCAATTGCGCTAAATGTTCCACATATTTCTTCTTATGCCTTAACAGTCGAAGAAAAAACAATTTTAGATCATCAAATCAAAAAAGGAATCACTAAACCAGTTGATGAAGATCGTCAAAACGAACAATTTCAACTTTTAGTAGACACTTTAACTTCGAATAATTTTATTCAATACGAAATCTCCAATTTCGGAAAAGAAAACTATTTTTCTTTGCACAATTCTAATTATTGGAAAGGAATTCATTATTTAGGAATTGGACCTTCTGCACATTCTTATAACGGAAAAACTCGAGCTTGGAACATTGCAAATAATTCAAAATATATACAAACTATCAACGAAAATAAGCTACCTCAAGAAATTGAAGTTTTAAATGAAGTAGAACAATTTAATGAAATGATAATGATTGGATTGAGAACAATTTATGGAATAGATTTAAATCGAATTAATTCAGAATTTTCTCAACCTTTAGTGAATTCTTTTTATCAAGAACTCAATCAATTAATTAACGAAAATTTAGTCGAAAAGAAAGAAAATAGAATTATTTTGAAACCCGAAGCAAAATTTTTCGCAGACGGAATTGCTTCAAGATTATTTTACATCGATTAATTTGTTAAATTTGCGATATGAATGATAACAGACCAATTGGTGTTTTCGACTCTGGAGTTGGCGGTTTGACGTTTGCAAAAGAAATAAAACGTCTGCTACCAAACGAAAGTTTGATCTATTTTGGCGATACTCAAAATTTGCCTTACGGAGAAAAATCGAAAGAAGCGATTACACAATTTTCGGTAGACATTACTAATTTTTTAATAGACAATAATTGTAAAGCGATTTTAGTTGCATGTAATTCCGCAACAGCTAATTCGTTGAAAGAAATTAGAGAAGCCGCAGGAAAAGATGTTCCTGTTATCGATGTTATTTCGCCAGTTGCGGAGAAAGTTTCGTTCGAATTAAGAGAAAAAATAGGTGTTATTGCAACAAAAGCAACTGTAAATTCGGGCGCTTACAAAAAGGCTATTCGTCGTCGGAATAAACATATTACGGTTATTGAAATGGCAACTCCGCTCCTAGTTCCTGTTATCGAAGAAGGTTTTACAAATTCGACGATTTCTAAAGCAGTTTTAGAAACTTATTTGTTGAACAAAAAATTAGAAGGAATTGATTCGATTATTTTGGGATGTACACATTATACACATCTAGAAAAAGAAATCAATCAAGTGTTTGAAGGAAAAGTTGATATTGTAAATTCGCCTTTAATTGTCGTGAATCAAGTGATTTATCAATTAGCAAAAGAAGGAAAATTGGCTGCTAAAGATGCTGTTGCAAACTATACATTTTATATTTCTAACAATACGGATAATATTATAAAAGTTGCAAAAAAATTCTTTGGAAAAGATATTCAATTAATTGAGAAAAATTTAGAAACGAAATAGAACCGACCATTATTTGTCGGTTTTTTTATAAAATATTACGAACAAACAAAAACAAATCATTACATGGAAAAATCAGCAGAATTAATTGCATTAGAAGAAAAATACGGAGCGCATAACTATCATCCGCTTCCAGTTGTATTGGAAAAAGGTGAAGGTGTTTACGTTTGGGATGTTGATGGGAAAAAATATTTCGACTTTTTATCAGCTTATTCAGCTGTTAATCAAGGTCACTGTCATCCTCGAATCATCAAAGCGTTAAAAGATCAAGCCGAAAAATTAACGTTAACTTCTCGTGCTTTTTATAATGCGGAATTAGGAAAATACGAAAAATTTATCACAGAATTATTCGGTTTCGATAAAGTTTTACCAATGAATACGGGTGCTGAAGCAGTAGAAACAGCGCTAAAAATTGCTCGTAAATGGGGGTACGAAAAGAAAGGAATTCCAGCTGGTGAAGCGATTATTGTGGTATGTAAAGACAATTTCCATGGTCGTACAACTACTATTATTTCTTTCTCGAATGATGAAGATGCACGTAAAAATTTCAATCCTTACACAAGTGGTTTTGAAGCTGTAGAATACAATGATATTGAAGCTCTAAAACAAATTTTAGAAGAAAAAGCAGATAAAATTTGTGGATTCTTAGTAGAACCAATTCAAGGAGAAGCGGGTGTTAATGTACCTTCTGAAGGATATTTGAAAGCTTGTGAAGAATTATGTAAACAACATAATGTTTTATTTATCGCCGACGAAATTCAAACAGGAATTGCACGTACAGGAAAAATGTTAGCAATCGATCACGAAAATATTGATGCCGATGTTTTAATCTTAGGTAAAGCCGTTTCGGGTGGAGCTTATCCAGTTTCTGCAGTTTTAGCAAATGATGAAATCATGAATGTGATCAAACCAGGACAACACGGTTCTACTTATGGAGGAAATCCATTAGCTGCGGCTGTTGCAACAGAAGCTTTGCAAGTTGTTTTGGACGAAAAATTAGCTGAAAATTCTGAAAAATTAGGGCAAATTTTTAGAGCAGAAATCACAAAAATGGCAGAAGAATTTCCGTTATTCAAATCAGTTCGTGGAAAAGGTTTATTAAATGCAATTTTAATCAACGATACACCAGAATCTGAAACAGCATGGAATTTCTGTGTTGCAATGAAAGACAACGGATTATTAGCCAAACCTACGCACGGAAACATCATTCGTTTCGCTCCTCCTTTAGTGATGAACGAAGAACAGTTACACGAATGTTTAGCGATTATTCGTAAAACTGCACAAGAGTTTAAAAAATAATCAACAATAAAATGATATAGAAAAAACCTGATGAAATTTCATCAGGTTTTTTTATATTCGAAGCTTTAAATAACACTATGAATTCTTTTAAAATAAACGTTTCTGAAACGTACAAAAAGGCTCAAAAAAAATCGGCTGTTTGGATTGCTCTTTTCTTGATTACTCTTTTCTTTTCTACAATTTTGAGCATCATCATTTTTATAATTTGTGTTTGTGCAGGAATCGCTATTGTCATTACAAAACCAATGTGGATTACCATTATTTTAGGTTTGGGACTGTTGGCTTTAGGAGGTTTAATCGTTTATTATAACATTAAATTTATTCTGAATATTTTCAAAAAAACAGCTACGAATGGAATTGAAATTTTTGAAACAAATCAACCAGAATTATTCAAATTAATAAAAGAAACCGCAGATAAAGTTGGCACAAAACATCCAAAAAAAGTATTTATTATTGATGATGTAAATGCATATGTTTCCTACTCGAACAATTTGCAAAGTTTAGTTTTTCCAACGAGAAAAAATTTGTCGATTGGTATTGGTTTGCTTCATGGTATTTCTCAAAATGAATTAAAAGGGATTATTGCACACGAATTTGGGCATTTTTCTCAAAAATCAATGACAATTGGTAGTCATGTTGGGAATGCGACCAAAATTATGGAAGATATTTTATACAGTAATCAAACCTTGAGATTTGATGTCGATAATTTAGGTCAAATTAATGGAATTGTTGGTTTTATCTCGATGGGCGCTGTTGCTTACAATAAAATGATTGAATCTATTTTGAAAATAATTCACAAAAAATTAGAATTTAATTATCTAAAATTAAGTCGAGAAATGGAATTTCATGCGGATCAAATTGCGACAAATGTTGTAGGAATTGAAACGATGAGTAAACCATTATTGAGAATAGAATTATATCAATTTGTTTACCAAGAATTAGCCAATTTTTATACAAGTTTACAAGATGATAAAAAGTTTTCGATTAATATTTATCAAAATATGAATCAATTAGTTGATTTTTATATCGATGATTATGAACTTTCTTTAGAAAATAATTTAGCAATTGTTGGAATTAATGAATTTAATCAAAATCATTCGTTACTACAATTTGAAGATTTATGGTCGACGCATCCAGAAATGGACAAACGTTTGGCAAATATAGCGTCTACAAATCATCATTCTGAAATAGATAAATCTCCAAAAGCCATTACTTTACTTCAAAAAAATAATGAATTTGAAGAAGAATTTACATTCAATTTTTTCTTTCAATTAAATTTATATCGTGTCAATGAGATAGACAATTCAGAATTTATTGAAACGTTTAAAACCATTCATAATAAATACAATTACCCTAAAGTTTACAATCATTTTTTTTCAAATTATGATTTACCTTTTGATCGATTTAAAAAAGCTGATTTAACGGATAAACAACAAAATATTCCTACGAATGAATTGTTTTCGGATGAAAATATTATAGTTGCAAAACAATATTTAGCTTTACAAATTGATTTATTGCAATTAGATTTTTTTTCCAGTCAAAAAAAGCCGCAACCATTCAAATACAACAATGTTGTTTACAATAAAAAACAAGATGTACTGAAAGTTAAAGAAGAATTGGAGCAAATAAATAGTCTCTCCTTAAACTACTTATAATTTACTGATTATTAGTATTTTGGGTTTAAAAAGTTTGTTTTTTATTGCAAGAATTTGTATCTTAGAGCTTTAAAACCTTGCAAATATGTTGGGGAAAAATCCAGAAAAGAAGCCAGAATTATTCCGCCCAATGTTGGTGGATTTTATTGACCACGAGCATGAACTTGTTCTACTTTCAGAAAAAATAGATTGGAATTATTTTGAGAAAGAATTTTCGTCCTTGTATTCCAAAGTGGGCAATCCGAGCCATCCGATTCGGTTTATGGTGGGTTGTTTGCTACTGAAACATTTGTATAATTTGGGCGATGAGACGTTGGAAAAAGCCTGGATCATGAATCCTTATATGCAGCATTTTTGTGGCAGGGTTTTCTTTGAACACGAATTTCCTTGTGACCCGAGTAATTTTGTTCATTTCCGAAAAAGAATTGGCGAAAAAGGCATCGAAAAAATCTTTGCCTACAGCGTAAGAATGCACGATGCCAAGACGAACACCTCAAATTTTGTTTTGTCCGATACTACCGTTCAGGAGAATAATACCTCTTTTCCTACCGATGCAAAATTGTGCAAAAAAGTGATCGATTATTGCAACAAAATAGCCGGAAATGAAGGCATAAAACAAAGACAACGCTACACAAAAGTCAGCAAACAAATGGTGCGCAACACCTACAACGGAAAACATCCCAAGCGGGCAAAAGCGGCAAGGAAATCTCAAAGACAGCTCAAAACCATCGCCATGAGACTGATTCGTGAATTGCAACGGAATTTTAATGCAGAACAGCAAGAATTTTATAAAGATTTAATGACATTGTACACCAAGGTTGTCACACAAAAAAGAAACGATGCCGATAAAATTTACAGCATTCACAAGCCTTTTACCCGATGTATTGCCAAAGGAAAAGCGCATAGCCAGTATGAATTTGGGAATAAGGTAGGTTTGATAACCACCGCCAACAAAGGCAAGAAAATCATTCTCGGGATTAAAGCATTTTTGCAAACTCCTTACGATGGTCACACCATAGAACCACTTTTGGAACAGATGGAAACCGGTGGTCAAAAGCTCCCAAAAGAACTCGTTTACGATAGAGGTGGCAGAGGAAAATCAGAAATAAAGGGCGTGAAAATCTCCATCCCAAGCACTCCAAGAAAAAAAGACACTGCTTATCAAAAGCAGACAAAGCGCAAAAAATTTAGAACCAGAGCGGCAATAGAACCTATCATCGGACATTTAAAAACCGATTTTAGGCTGGCAAAAAATTACTTCATGGGAGAAACGGGACCACAAATCAATGCATTACTAGCTGCAACCGCTTGGAACATGAAGAAAATGATGGAACTACTGAAACAGAAAATTATTATCTTATTTTATAAGATACAAATTATGCTGTTTTCTAATCCTGTTTTTAAAAATAAATTAAATAGTGGGTTTTGTTAAGGAACGACTAAATAAGGAAAAAGAAGTTGAGTTTTCTGAATATTTAGACAATATCAAAATATTCTTCAGATCTAATTTAGATGAACAAAAATCTATTTTATTAGAAGATTGTATCAAAGTTGAAGCAGATTTATCAGCGAATATTCAATTGGTAAATGAAATTAGAACTCATATTAATTTTGCTACAAAACCTATTCACGAAAAACTAAGAATTGAGGCTTTAACAGTTTTGAATGATCAAGTAGAACAACTAAAAAATGTAACAAAAGATATTCTACAAAGTGAAATTGCAAAGGAAAAAATAACAATTCGAGAAATTGAAAATGCGCAATATTTTATAGATGAAGATTGGATTTTCTTTTTTGACTCTACAGGTTATAACAACAACGCTTTTGAGAATTTGATTGAAAATTTATACTTTGTAGATCAAGTTTCAAATAATTTATTGTTTCAAAAGAAATCTGCTTTTCTAAAAGAATACGAACCATTGTTAGACTATACATCAAAAACAAAAGCCTCTTAATTAGAGGCTTTTATTTTATATCTTAAGGAGCTAAACGCTCTTTTTTCCAATCAAAATCGTCTTGTAAAACATAACGAACTCTATCGTGTAAACGACTTGGACGTCCTTGCCAAAACTCTATTTCCGTGGGGCGAATCAAGAAACCACCCCAATGTGCTGGGCGCGGAATTTCTTTTCCTTCGTATTTTTTCTCTAATTCCAATTCTTCTGCTGCTAAATCTTCGTGCTCATCAATCACAGAACTTTGTGCCGAAATCCAAGCACCTAACTGGCTACTTCTTGGACGCGTTTCGAAATATCCATCCGAATTATTATCCGATGTTTTTTCTGCTACACCTTTTATAATAATCTGTCTTTCTAGAAATGGCCAAAAAAATGATAAACAAACATTCGGATTTTCTAACAAAGCTTTTCCTTTCTGGCTGTTATAATTCGTATAAAAAATAAAACCTTCATCCGTATATCTTTTCAATAAAACAACGCGAGTTCTCGGAAAACCATCTTCACCAATCGTCGCAACAGACATCGCATTTGCTTCATCCACTCCATCCGATTCTTCCGCTTGCAGAAACCAATCACGAAATTGTTCGATCGGATTTTCTCTTAACGAATCAAAATTCATCGACTGTTTTTCGTAAACTTTTCTTTTATAACTTAAATCTTGTTTCATTAATGATTATTTTATATTTTTAAACAGCTAATTGTATATTTCGTTAAGATTTTACTCAATAAAACCGAAACAAAAATGTCTATCAAAAGTATAAAAAAAGGAGCTATTTTGGTCGCAAAACCAACATTAAGTAATGATATTTTTCAGCGAAGTGTTATTTTAATTACAGAACACTTAGAATCTGGAAGTATTGGTTTTATTCTTAATCATTCTTCTCATATTCCGATTAGTATTTTTGTATCTGAAATAGAATCTGCTTCTATTGTTTTTGAAGGTGGACCTGTCGATAAAGAAAATATCTATTATATTCACAAACGACCTGATTTAATCAGAAATAGCGAAAAAATTGCTGACAATTTATATTGGTCTGGTGTGTATGAAGATGTACGCGATGCGGTAAATCAGAATTTGATTACGCAAGATGAAATCAAATTTTTTATTGGATATTGTGGTTGGGCGCCAAAACAAATCAAAGATGAATTAAACGATAATTCGTGGGCTGTAACAGATTTGGATTTTGATATTTTTGAGCGTTGGGATGCTGATTTGTGGAAAAAATTAATGAAACAGCTTGGAGGTGAAAACTTAATTTGGCTAAACACCCCCGCTGATCCTTCTATGAATTAATCGATTATAAATACTTAAAAATCGATTTTGTTTTGTCTAAAGTGTATTCTTTTTTACGATTTTTGGTAATTGGTAAAATTCCAACTCCATCAATCAAAATGAAAACTTCTTCGGCTTTCTGAATTTCGAATGGAAAAATTTCGACTTCTTCTACTTTAAATTCTTCGGCTTTATTAATTTTTGTAATGAAATTATTTCTCAAAACACTTGTAATAACACCTTCTTCTTTTTTCGGTGTACGAATTGTTTCTCCATTCACCACAAAAATATTTCCTCGTAAAGAACGTGCCATTTTTTTGTTTGCATTTAGCAAAATAATATCAGCATAATCATTCTCTAAACGATAGATTTCTGCAATATTTTCTTCTGGACGATACGTATTCACAAGTGAGTAAAATGCAGTATTGATCGCATAATCTTTATAAACATCAATCTCGTTTTCGGCTTGTAAAAACTCCCAATCATTGTCACTGTTTTCGATAGAAATCAAATAATTGATGGATGCTTTTAGATAATCTTCCTCATCATTTCTGAAAGCAAAAAATTCTACTTTTCCTGACTTGGTCTGATTTACTTCTGCTAATAAATTGATTTGTTCTTGAAAAAATTCTGGTGTAAAATCCAACGGAATATTCATGCGGTAAATACGCATAGCAGCCATTAGATTGAAATAATGATCTTCCCAATCAATAATTTCACCATTTACAAATCGTAAAATTTCTTTTACAGCATCACCATTACGAAAAGCTCTGTTCTGAATTCCTATTTCTGCATTTGCTTTTTCGACAATAACGCCACCTAAGTTAATTTTCAAAATAATAGATTTTAAACAGATCCTAAGATTTTTTTAAGATCTTCAATTTGACTTTCCCACAATTGTTTTGATTCTTCTACTTCGTCTTCATCAGCAAAATCTGTAATAACTAATGATACATCGTTCGTTAAATCGTCTTCTACAATTGTTAATTCGAAGAAATATTTTGTGTCTTCATCATATTCCCATTGAAAGCGCACGTATCCATCTTGCTTAGATTTCATCAAAAATGCAGATTCTTCGTGTCCATCCCAAATAAAAGTATATTTTTCTCCACGAGAATTTACGTTATCTGCAAACCATTCTGATAAACCTGAAGGGTTTGAAATATAGTTATATAGCAAAGACGGTGAAGACTTGATTGAAAATTCTACTTGATATTTCTTTTTTGGCATAATTCTATTTTATTGAAGTCGCAAGATATAAAATGAATTGTATCTACCAAAGAAAATCAAAATAAGTTTTGTTATAAAATCAAAAAAAAATTACCTTTGCAAAAATTAAAATTTAGGCGAGGTAGCTCAGATGGTTAGAGCGCAGGATTCATAACCCTGAGGTCGGCAGTTCGATTCTGCTCTTCGCTACAAATGAAAAGCCCAAACAGATAATCTGTTTGGGCTTTTACTTAACTACTAAAACCTATACTAATCTAAATAACCTACTACTTGATAAGCTCTTGTTCCTCTGTTGTAAATTTTTTGGTACAAAACACCTCCAAATTCATACAGATATTCGCCTCCATAATCTACTCTTTCATATCCTGCTGGTAACGCATATACGATAGCACCTAGAGGAGCTTGAACTACTTCATAATAATTTCTATTAGGGCTGTAATAAACTCCTTCGTAGAAATAATATGGATTTCTATTACCAATATTAATTGTTACATAACCCACTGGTAAAATATTAATTCTAAATCCTACATATGGCATATATCTCACATATCCACTGTTATAAGGACGATAGTAAATACCGTTATTTCCGTAGAAATTATAACTGTTGTACGAATACTTGTTATAGTTTCTTACATTCACATTAGAAACTGGTCGGTTTCCTCTGTTGTATGAGCTAGAATTTATACGAACTGGATTGTTGTAGAAATCTCTGTTTTTTAAACTCTCAGATCTATTACCTTGATTACCTTGGTTATTTTCTCTGTTATTTCTACTATTATTCCAATCTTTATTAGAACTTGGTCTACTACTTACAATCGCTGTATTGTTTCTATCTATACGTGTACTCGTTTCACGTTCTGTTCTATTTGTAGAATTCTTCCAAGAGTCATTCGTAGAATTACTGCGATCTATTCTTTCTGTTCTATTTCCTTCAATACGACTAGTTCTATTTTCTGTTCTAGCCATTTCAGAGCGTCCATTCCCTTGACTTCTTGAAGTTGCTTCTCTTGAAGAAGAACTTCTCTCACCACCTCTTTGACCTCTATCTTGAGCATTTACACCAACAGCTAACATGGCTGTAAAAGCTACTCCTAAAAGTGTAAATCTAATTTTTTTCATCATCCAACTTTTTAATAAATTAAGACATCTCTCCTAATACTATTTCCGTGCCATAATTATAAGTTTAAACCATAGAAAATGTTATAACAATCAAAATAATTTATAAGCTATTCAAATTCAATGAATTGAATTAACAATTTTGTTTGACAATTTTGTTAAATATTTTTATTCCTGACATCGTTTGTATTGATTTGTGAATTGATTACTTTTGTTTTTAAGAAATTATATAAAATGATTGACGTTAAAAATGCTTACATCGCCTTTATTAGTTTACAAAAAGTTGGACATAAAGTTCGAGAAGAAGCTAACATTTTTGCCGATAAAACACTAGAATACGACGAATCTAAGGAAGAACAATTGGTTCCTTTCTTATTAAGTCCTTTCAAAAAAACGCTCGAAATTAATCGTTTCACGCATTATACAGAAAAGTTAGAATTTAATGTTTTGTATAATCAATGCAAGCAAATGTTTGATGAAGAAACAGATTTTATTGATTTTTCGCAAGAAGTTTTAAGTCATTTATACGAGAAATCATTGCATCCACAGATCAAAAGTGGTGAAGTTTTTATTGCACTTTTCGAAAATATGATGTTCGACGGAATTCCTTGTCGTGGAATTGGAATTTATAAATTAGAAAATAAGAAAAAATTCTTGCGTTTCGACGAATCTCGTGGTTTAGATTACAACATTTGGAAAGGTTATAAGTTAGAAGGAATCGACAAAGCCTGTCTTATTCTTGATGCTTATCGCGACGAAGGTTTCCGCGTCTACTCTATCGATGATAAAAATGTGGAGTCAGAATATTGGAAGAAAAATTTCTTAGAAATTGATTTGATTAAGAACAACAATTACCATACGAAGAAATATATGGAGTTGATTACAGATTTCTCGAATGATTTTCTTTTGGATAAAACGGACAAAAAACAACAAGCCGAATTTATCTCAAATTCGATAAATGTATTGAATTCAAATGAAGTTGTAACGAATGAGATTTTTGAAGATCAAGTTTTGAAACCTTTCGAAATTATTGACGAATTCAAAGAATATAAGAAAGATTATAGCGAAAATAATCGCGTTGAATTTGTGGAAGCGTTTGAAGTTTCGGTTCCAACTTTGATGAAAGAATCGAAGAAAATCAAAAGTGAAATTAAATTAGATACAAAGATTAATATAAAATTAGATTTGACAAATCCAGATGCAGCCGAAGAATATTTGGAGCGCGGCTTTGACGAAGAAAAGAAAATGTATTATTATAAAGTTTACTTTAACTCAGAACAATAATAGTTAAATAATAATTACAAGCTCCAAAATTTTGGAGTTTTTTTATTTGATATACTTCTCAAAATAAGGTTTATATTTCTCTGATAAGCTAAACTCTTTCTTTCCTATTATTAAATTATTTTTCCCAAAAGAATTCACTTTATTAAAATTGATAATATGCGAACGATTAATCTGAATGAAATTTTCAGGTAAATTTTCTTTGATTTTTTTCAGTGTCATTAACGGAATATATGGTAACTCCTTGTCCTCGGAATATATTTTCAAATAATCTTTCATACTTTCGATATACAAAATAGACGAAAGCTTTATTTTTACTTGCTTTGCATCAATTTTAATGAAAATATCATCGTTTTGTTTCAATAAATTTTCCAGATTTTTTTGATGTTTTATTTTAAAAATTGTTCGTTCAAAATCTTCAAAACTATAAGGTTTAAGTAAAAAATCTGTTGCCGAAACTTTAAAACCTTCTATTGCATAATTGCTATAAGCAGACACAAAAACTATTGACGTTTTTACATTATTTTCTAACAACGATTTTACAAAATCAATTCCATTTAACTCAGGCATTTCAATATCCAAAAAAATGCTATCAACTTGATTTTGAAGAAGAAATAATTGGGCAGATTGAGAAGAATTAAAACTCGCAAGCAACTCTAAATCATCAGAATGATGAATAAAATTCTCTAATAATTTCAACGCTAAAGGCTCATCATCAATCGCTATACAGGTTAATTTCATTTCAACTTAATTTTTAGTAAACAGTTGTAAACATTTGATTCTATCTTCACTACATATTCATAATTTGACGAATACATAATTTCTAAGCGTTTTATCGTATTTTGAATTCCAATATTTTTAGAACGATTAACGCGTTTATTTTCAAAGATTTCATTTATTGTTTCTAAAATTAATAATCCATTTTCAACATTAATCTTCAAACAAATTTCACAATCTTTCGTCGTTGAAATTCCATATTGAAAAGCATTTTCTATAAATGTTAACAATATCATTGGCGCAATTTCTAACTCATTTTCAGAAGTAGAAATCTCAACTTTTAACGTTACATTTTCTGGAATCCGAAAACGCATCAAATCAATATAATTCTCGATAAAACTAATTTCATCTTTCAGCAAAACTTTATCATTTTGCTCTTCATTCAACACAAAACGCATCATTTTAGCCATTTTCTGAATTGCAGTTCTCGACTTCTCAACTTCAAAATAAGTTAACGAATGAATCGTATTTAATGTATTGAAAAAGAAATGTGGATTAATTTGTGCTTTCAAAACACTTAATTCTGCTTTGGTTTTTTCTTCTTTCAACAAAAGTTTTTTCTTTTCTTCTTTGTTCAAATTTTTAATCAAATGAGATGAAATTCCAATCGCGAAAATAATTAAAGCAAAAATTGAAATATAAATCGAAATGAAAAATGAATTTTGCTTCAAATTTGTTGGCTGATTTGGATGTAATATTTGATGAAGTTTTTGATTTAATTGTAATATTTCTTCCACTTGATTCATCACAAGAATCAGAAAAATAGTCAAAATTATTAACGTTAAAATATACAAAACGCCGTTTTTTCTCCAACTAATTTTTGGCAATAAAAAACCTACATTCAAATAATACAATATCATTAAAAAGACAAGTAAAATAGCGTGATAAATGTAATGTTCTATTGGTAAATTGATGCGATAGGTAAGCGGAAAAATGATGAAAAAGATAAATGCAATTCCGATCCATCCCAATAAATGGAAAATAAGTGGATATTTTTTTACGAAATCTTGCATCATCAAAACTTTTAGCTAAGTAACGAAAAAGCTTTTGGAAAGTGAACTAATTTGGTCGTGAAAAATTTGTAGTTCGTCTAAAAAAATTGTTCAATTCCGCTGTGACAAATACTTTTGAATAAAAATTATTTTATGATCTCAATTAGTCAAATCGTCGTTTACGGCATGTTAATTTTATCAATATTTGCTCCTTTTATTGCTTTGTATGCGGTAAAATTAGTAAAACAAGGAAAATATGAGCAACATATAAAAGTTCAAAAAAACTTATTTTATGCTTGTGTTACAGGCGTTATTTTATTGGAATTGACAATTCGTTTTTCTGGAGGTTCTGGTAGTTTGGTAAAAGTGAGTCCATATTTAGCGACAACGTTTTTTCATACTACACTTTGGGCACATATTATTGGTGCTGTTTTAACGTATATTTTTTGGGCTTTTACAATTTTCAAATCGAAAAATCAAAATAAGAAAAAACAATTACCTGGAAGATTTTCAACGATTCATCGTAAGTTAGGCTATGTTGTAATTATCGGACTTTTTTATACAGGAATTACAGCTTTTATGGTTTGTACAATGGCTTTTTTCTTGTAATTAATTCAATTTCAAAATACATTGATGATTCAAAATTTGAAAACCATTTTTCAACCAAAAGCCTTTTGCAGATTGATTTTCAGCTGTAAATTCTAATTCAATATATGCTTGATCGTTCAAGAAATTTATCGCTTCTTCAACCAATTTAGAAGCGATATTTTGATTGCGATAATTTGCATCGACATATAAAGAATCTATTCTTCCTTTTGATTTTATCGCAAAGTATTTCGGACGAAGATGTTTCGAACAAATAATATATCCCGCCAACTTATTTTCTATTTCAGCTACAAATACTTTTATGTTTTGTTGTTCTAAAATTCCCTTGAAAAAATCATCTATATCATGTTTATATGTTAAATCCATTTGATACAACGCATTAAACTCTTGATGATGTTGTAACAATTTTATCATCATTCTTTTCAATTCAGCAATATCATTTTCTGTAGCAATTCTTATCATATCTAAAAATAAAAAAATCCAGTTAAAAAACTCTAACTGGATTTACTAAAACTATTGTTTATCTAATTTTATTTTGTCTTGACCTTGTTGCAACTGATACAACTCAATAATATCCTCAATCGGATAATTGAACCAATCAACTTGTTTTTTGATTTTCGAATTTTGATCTAAATACAAATATGTCGTGAATTTCATCGCTGGAAACTTCATTCCATTGTATGTATAAGGCGAAAATTCTCCGTTTGCAATAATCATCGAATCGTTAGAAAATAATTCATTAACTTTCAATAATTTATTGTTTTCATATTGCATCGTTTGATCACTCCAACGAATAATATCATTCAATAAATAACGCGGATCTACCGTAGAACCTCCCGAATATTGCGCCACATTTTCATATACCAAACTATCATTGTAAAAAGATAACATTTTTTTGTAATCTTTTCGAGATGAATAATTTTCGAAAAAACGTTTTCCTAATTCATCATTTTTACTGGCTGAAGAAGAATTACAACTTACTAAAAAAGTAATTGCAATAAGACTTAAAATCCACGTAAATTTTATTTTCATTTATCTGAAATTCTTGTTAAATAATTTTCACCATTATCATCAGCCATTCCATCTTCATTGAGAATCATAATCTCCGAATTGTCTGACCAACGTAAAAATTGAAAAGGTAATTTTTTCTTTTTTGAATCGATTTCCATCAACGATCCATCATCCTTTTTGAACAATTCTCCATCATAAGATTGACCTTTATATTCAGCAGTAAATTTGTCATCTGCTAATTTCAAAACGATTTTATCTCCAAAATATTTTCCTTCAAAAACTCCTTTGTAAATAAGCGTTTCGCTCGTAAAAACAGAATTTTTCTCTAAAGACAATACATCTTCATGCGACAGACCATCCGAACTTTTATCCACTTCTACATTATCCTTTTTACATGAGAATAAAAAGAGTTGACTGATAAATAACAAAAAGAAAATCTTTTTCATCTGAGATGAATTATTTTTTCACGAATTGTTCAACATCTTTTCTCGAAATTGGATTGTCGCCCAAAATCAATAAACGTTCAACAACATTTCTTAACTCACGAATATTTCCTGACCAATCTAATTCTTTCAAAGCATCATAAGCTGAATTATCAAAAGATTTTTGACTTGAAGTATCTGTAATAAAATGTTCAACCAAAGCAGGAATATCATCCTTACGATCATTAAGTGCCGGAACATTAATAATAATTACCGCTAAACGATGGTATAAATCCTCGCGAAAACGACCTTCTTCAATCTCTTTTCGTAAGTCTTTATTTGTTGCCGCAATCACACGAACATTCACATTAATTTCTTTCTCAGAACCAACTGGAGAAACTTTTCCTTCTTGTAGCGCGCGCAAAACTTTTGCTTGAGCAGAAAGACTCATATCCCCTATTTCATCTAAGAAAATTGTTCCTTCGTTTGCCAATTCAAACTTACCTTGTTTGTCTTTAACGGCTCCAGTAAACGATCCTTTAACATGACCAAATAATTCACTTTCGATTAATTCAGCTGGAATTGCCGCACAGTTTACTTCAACCAAAGGTTTTACATTACGATCACTTTTTTCGTGTAAATGATGAGCAACCAACTCTTTCCCTGTTCCATTTGGGCCAAGAATCAATACACGAGCGTCTGTAGCAGCCACTTTATCTATAATTTGTTTCACTTCTGCAATTGCAGGAGCGTCGCCAATCATTTCATATTTCTTCGCAACTTTTTTCTTTAATGCTTTATTTTCTTTCTTCAATTCTTTATTTGAAGACATTAACGATTTACGGTCTAAAGCATTGCGAACAGTCGTCAATAATTTATTAAGATCTGGCGGTTTTGAAATAAAATCGTACGCACCTTTTTTGATCGCATCTACAGCCAAATCAACATCTCCGTGCCCCGTTATCATCACCATTGTTAAATCAGGATTGTATTCCATCGCTTCCGATAAAACTTCCATTCCATCTTTCAATGGCATTTTTATATCACTTATAATTAAGTCGTATTCTTTTTCTTTTATTTTTTCAAGCCCAACAGCTCCGTTTTCAGCTTCATCCACATTCCATTTAGGATTTTCGTCCATTAAAATGCTTTTCAAAACGTTGCGGATTGCCTGTTCATCTTCGATTAATAAGATATTTGACATCGTTTAGATCGTTTATTTTTATAAATTAAAATAGACTCAAAGATAATTGAAATTATTATTTTTGAGTCTACTTTTGATATAGATTTTAATACTTTTTTTAAGATGTTTTCACTTTTCGTGCATTTTCTAAACCTAATTCTTTAATAGAAACTTCTCTCATTTCTATTTTTCGAATTTTTCCTGAAATAGTCATTGGAAATTCTTGTACAAATTTCCAATATTTAGGACGTTTGAAATGAGCGATGGATAAACAATAAGCCTTCAATTCGTCTTCGGTTATAGTAATACCATCTTTCACTTTCACCCAAGCCATTACCTCTTCTCCGTATTTGATACTTGGAACACCAATAATTTGAACATCAGAAATTGATTCATGTTCGTACAAAAAATCTTCAATCTCTTTTGGTGAAATATTTTCTCCTCCTCTAATGATAATATCTTTAATGCGTCCAGTAATATTAATGTAACCATCAACATCCATTGTCGCTAAATCACCGGTATGCAACCAATTATTCTCATCAATAACTTGTGATGTCGCTTCCGGATTGTTCCAATATTTTTGCATGACGGAATAACCTCTTGTACAAAATTCACCAGCAATTCCACGAGGTAAAATATCTCCTGTTTGCGGATCAATAATCTTAATTTCTAAATGATCTTGAACTGTTCCAACCGTCGAAACTTGCTTTTCTAAAGGCGTCCCAATAATAGTTTGTGTAGAAACTGGCGAAGTTTCTGTCATCCCATAACAAATCGAAACTTCTTTCATATTCATTTTAGCTTGCACTTTCTTCATAATTTCAATCGGACAAGGCGAACCAGCCATTACACCTGTTCTCAAAGATGTTAAATCGAAACGATCAAAATTTGGTAATTCTAATTCCGCAATAAACATCGTCGGAACTCCATAAAGTGATGTACATTTTTCCATTTCGACTGCATTCAACGTTTTTGCTGGATCAAAACTATCCGAAGGAATCACCATACAAGCGCCATGCGAAGTACATGCCATATTTCCAATTACCATTCCAAAACAATGATAAAACGGAACAGGAATACAAACACGATCACGATGTGTATAATTTAATCGAACACCGATAAAAAATCCATTGTTCAATAAATTATGATGTGTTAGCGTTACTCCTTTTGGAAAGCCAGTTGTTCCAGATGTATATTGAATATTTACAGCGTCATCAAACTGAACAGCTTGCTCTATTTGATGCACTTCTGAAGTCGAAATTTCTTCTCCTTTAATCAAGAAATCATCCCAATTTTCTTCAAAAATGATGATATGTTTTAGTGATTTCGAATTCTCTTTTACATTGTTCAACATCACTTTATATTCACTTGTTTTGAAACTTAAAGCAGCAAAAACAGCCGAAATTTCTGCTTGATTTAATACAAACTCGAGTTCATTTTCGCGATAAGCAGGATTCAAATTAACCAAAATCATTCCCACACGAGCCGTTGCATATTGTAACAACGTCCATTCTGCACGATTTGGCGCCCAAATACCTACGCGATCACCTTTTTGCAAACCAATAGCAATCAATGATTTTGCAATTTGTTCAGTTTGTGAATAAAACTCTGTGTACGTCGCTCTATAATTTTGATCAACGCAAACCAAAGCCTCTTGCTGCGGATATTTTGCAACTGTATTTCGTAAATTTTCGCCAATCGTTTCTCCTAAAAGAGGATATTGTGATGCCCCACTTGAGTATGATAAGTTAGAAATCATGTGCTTATATTCTATGTTTTTAAAATTACTTTCCAACTCAAACTTAGCAACGATTTTCAGGAAAATAAATTTATCAGATACTAGATTCTAAATTTCTAAAAGAATCGTATTTTTTTATTAAAATCGGAAATAAATTCAAAAAAATGAAGGTTTATTTTTAACAAATACTTAAAATAACTCCATCAAATTATCCTTAAATTGTAAAAAATTACTGAAAAATGAATACAATAAACCACGACAATTATACTTCTATTTACGATGGAATAGAAGTTGTAGATGCTTTACAGACACGTATTGCTGACATCAAGAAAACATTAATAATTGTAACAGAATTAGATAAATGGGATTATGCATATGCAGAAGGTAAATGGACTATCAAAGAAATGATACAACATTGTATAGATTGCGAACGTATTTTTTCTTATCGTGCGCAACATATTGCGAGAGAAGATTCACAAACATTAAATTTCTTCGATGAAAATGCCTATGTATTGACTTCGAATGCAAATGAAAGAAAGCCTGAAGAATTGATAAAAGAATGGACAAATTTGATGAAAGCAACTTACTTTCAGTTTGAATCTTTTAATGATCAAACTTTAAACAAAATAGGAAAAGTTGGTAATCGAGAGTATTCTGTTGAGAAAATCGGTTATGTAATGGCTGGTCATTCCATCCATCATATGAATGTAATTAATGAACGATATTTATAAAAAAAGTCAGCTTCTAAAAAGCTGACTTTTTTATTTCGGCATCACATTATAAGTTGGATCTTCTTCGATATTTACCTCAATAACGCTTTTTGCATTTTCTAATAATCGAATAGAATCTTTACTCAAATGTCGAAAAATTACAATTTTATCTTGTTGTGCATATTTAGATGTAATAATATGTAAAGATTCAATTGCACTCATATCAACTATTCTACTCTCTTTCAAATCTATAACAATTATTCTTGGATCAGAATTAATTTCAAATTTCTCTAAAAAAGTAGAAGTCGAACCAAAGAAAAGTGGTCCATAAATCTCATATATTTTTCGTCCATTTTCATCAACAAATTTACGTGCTCGAATACGTTTAGCATTATCCCAAGCAAAAACCAAAGCCGAAACGATAACACCTACAAAAACAGCCAAAGCAAGGTTATGTAACACAATCGTGATAATCGCCACCAAAATACTTACAAACACATCCGATTTTGGCATTTTTGTTATTAATTTAAAAAATCCCCATTTAAAAGTCGAAATCGCAACCATCATCATTACACCAACAAGTGCTGCCATTGGAATTTTCTCAATCACTGGAGCACCAATTAGAATAATAATCAAGATTGTAATTGCACCAATTGCTGGTCCTAATCTCGAACGAGAACCTGCATCTAAATTAACAAATGTCTGAGCAATCATTGCACAACCTCCCATTCCACCGAAAAAACCATTTGTAATATTTGCAGCACCTTGCGCCAAACATTCTTTATTCGACGAACCTTTCGTTTCAGTCACCTCATCCACCAAAGTAAGCGTTAGCAAAGTTTCAATTAACCCAACCGAACCCATAATAATCGAATAAGGCAAAATAATTTTCAAGGTTTCTAACGTAAACGGAACACTCGGAATATGAAAACTTGGCAGTTCTCCTTTGATACTCGCAATATCACCAACAGTCTTTGTATCAATATGAAATCCGATTACCAATAGAAAAGTCACAAGAATTGCAACCAAAGAAGCTGGAATAATTTTCGTTAATTTCGGAAAGAAATAAACTATCAGAACTGTAATTAGCGTCAATCCAGCCATCGTATAAAAAGGTGTACCACTCAACCAACTCGTTATTCCATTCGTAGTTGATTTGAATTGTTCTATTTGTGACATAAAAATAACAACCGCCAAACCATTTAGAAAGCCATACATAACAGGTTGAGGAATTAAACGAACAAATCTTCCTAATTTGAAAACACCAACTACTATCTGGAAAACTCCTGCTAAAGCAACCGCAGCAAAAATATATTGCTCACCATACGTAGCATTCAACGCGATTAAAGTGATAACGGTAGCACCTGCTCCACCCGCAACCATCGCTGGTCTTCCTCCAAAAACCGCCGTTACAATTCCCATGATAAATGCACCATATAAACCTATTAAAGGTGATAAACCAGCTAAAATTGCAAACGAAAGCGATTCAGGAATCATTGTCATAGCAACAGTTAAGCCGGCTAATATTTCGTTTTTATAATTTATTTTTTGATTGAATTTTAAATATTCAGCAATCGACATCAGAAGTTTTATTTCATGCAAAAGTAACAATTACTACGCATCTAAAATTAGTAAAAAGCTAGATTAAATATCAAATTACATACTAATCATTGAAGTAATTTTATAATTGTTAAATATTTCTTAATAAATATTTAACAATTAAGATATATAGCAAGTGTATTTTGACGAAATTTAATTTCTAATGAAACATCTTTTAAAACTCTCCTTATTCATTCTAGGTCCATTCGTTTTGGCTCAAAGCGGCGTTATCTCAGGAAAAGTTATAGATTCTAACGATCAATTTTCGTTACCAGGAGCTACAATTCGCATCGAGAATTCCAATAAATATACTGTATCTGACCAAAATGGTAATTATCAATTTCTAAATCTTACGCCTGGTATTTATACCATTTATATTGATTATTTGGGATACGAAACCATTTCAAAACAAATAGAAGTTA
Source organism: Empedobacter falsenii (assembly GCF_013488205.1). Classification (NCBI taxonomy): domain Bacteria; kingdom Pseudomonadati; phylum Bacteroidota; class Flavobacteriia; order Flavobacteriales; family Weeksellaceae; genus Empedobacter; species Empedobacter falsenii. The sequence continues at coordinate 2,035,818 of NZ_CP040908.1, forward strand.
CCGAAAATAAAACAGCCGTTATTGATTTTTCTCTAAACGCAGGTTACAATGAACTAAATGAAGTTGTTATAGTTGGAGATTATTTAAAAGGGCAAGCAAAAGCATTGAATCAACAAAAAAATAACGGAAATATTACCAATATTATTTCTTCAGATCAAGTTGGTCGTTTTCCAGATTCTAACATCGGAGATGCGTTAAAACGTGTGACTGGAGTTACAATGCAAAACGATCAAGGTGAAGCCAGAAACATTATCATTAGAGGTTTATCGCCTGAATTAAATTCGGTCATGTTAAATGGAGATCGTATTCCATCTGCCGAAGGTGATAACCGAAATGTACAAATGGATTTGATTCCTGCGGAAATGATTTCATCTATCGAAGTGAACAAAACTTTGACACCAGATATGGATGCAGACGCAATTGGTGGAGCTGTAAATTTGATTACGCGTGCTGTTCCAAACAAAGAGCGTATTTCTATAACGGCTTCTGGTGGTTATGCACCAATTCGCGAAAAAGGCTTGTACAATTCAGCTTTTTTATATGGAAATAGATTCTTTGACAAGAAATTAGGTGTGGTTGTTTCAGGAAGTTATCAGGTTCAAAATTTTGGTTCGGATAATATCGAAGCAGTTTGGGACAAAGATGAAAATAAAACCTATTTGTCACAATTTCAGATTCGTAAATATGACATTCAACGCGTAAGAAGAAGTGCGTCTTTTTCGGCAGATTATAAGTTTAATGAAAACAATAGAATTGATCTTTCTGCTATTTACAATTGGCGTGACGACCGAGAAAATCGTTATAGAGTAACTTATCGCGATTTAGAATTTGATGAAAAAACAGGAACTTACAAAGGAAATATACGTCGCCAAACAAAAGGTGGAATTGATAATAACCGCAATAAAAATACGCGTTTAGAAGATCAACGTGTTTACAATGTTTCGTTACGAGGAGAGCATTTATTATCACCAAAAATGGATATGGATTGGGCTGTTTCTTACTCAAAAGCGAGCGAAGACAGACCAAATGAGCGCTACATTGATTATCGTGCAAAAGGTGTTACGTTTAATGAAGATTTATCTGATGCAAAATATCCAAATGTAACAACAACTTCTGCAGAAGATTTGACCAAATTCAAAGTTAGTTCGTTATCAGAACAGCACAATTATACAGATGAAACAGAATTTGGTGCAAAGCTTAATTTCAGAGTTCCCTTAAGTGTTATCCCAAATCAGAAAGGACGTTTACGTTTTGGTGGTCGCCTTCGATTGAAAGACAAAGAGCGCGAAAATATTTTCTATTCGTACGAAAGCATAGATGGAATGGGAAATTTGAGTACTCAAAATCCTGTAAATTGGTCAAGCAATCGTTTCAATGCTGGTAAAAAATATCAAGCTGGATATTTCTATTCAAATCATCAATTAGGAAATTTAGATTTAAACAATACAAATCTATTCAAATCTAACTTAGAGCCTTCTAAATATCTAGCCTCTAACTATAAAGCGAAAGAATATATTTCGGCAGGATATATTCGTTGGGATCAAGATTTATCATCTAAAACATCTTTAATAGTTGGTGTTCGTATCGAAAATACTTCGATAGATTATACAGGGAATTATGTACAAGATGAAGAAGATTTAATTGGAGAAATCAAGCACAAAAACGATTATACCAATGTTTTACCAAGTCTTTCTTTGAAACATAAATTTACAAATGATTTTATTCTGAGAGCAGCTTTCACAACAAGTATTGCACGACCAAATTATTACAGTTTAGCGCCTTTTGTAAGTGTTTTGAAAGAAGATGCAGAGCTTTTTGCAGGTAACCCAAATCTGAAAGCGACCTATGCCATGAATTATGATTTGATGGTTGAAAACTATTTCGAAAATATCGGAATTGTTTCGGGAGGATTTTTCTACAAAAAATTAAACGATTTCATCTATACCTACAAAAACAATACATTTACAACAAATGATTTCCAAACGCTTTTTCCTGACATAGCAAACCCAGTTCCTGCTGGAGAAAATTGGAAAATGACACAAGCTAGAAATGGAGATCACGTGAATGTTTTCGGATTTGAGGTAGCATTTCAGCGTCAATTAGATTTTATTCCAGGCGAATTTTTCAAACATTTGGGAATTTATCTTAACTATACATACACCGATTCAAAAGCGAAAGGAATTACCAATGAAGATGGTGATTTGAGAAAAGATCTTGATTTACCTAAAACAGCTCCACACATGTTCAATGGTTCGTTAGCATTCGAGAACAAAAAGTTTTCTGCACGTGTTTCGGTTAATTATACTGCCGCTTATTTAGACGAGATTGGTGGAAATGCTTTCGAGGATAGTTACTATGACAAACAATTATTTTTAGATGCAAATGCGTCGTATAAATTCTCGAAGCAATTACGAATTTTTGCAGAAGCAAACAATTTAACAAATCAACCTTTACGTTACTACCAAGGAGTTTCGAGTCAAACAATGCAACTCGAATATTATCAACCACGTTTTACTTTAGGTCTAAAGTTTGATTTCTAAACAATTATGAAAAAAATATTCATCACATTATCACTCTTCACTATTCTATTTTCTTGTGAATCCTCTAAACTGGCTCCAATTCCTACAAATGCAGTAAAACCAACTGTTACAACACAGCAAACACCAAATGATACTGATGATCCTGCAATTTGGATCAATTATCAGAATCCAGAAAAATCACTTATTATTGGAACAGACAAACAAGAAGAGACGGGCGGTTTATATGCCTATGATTTGAATGGTAAAATCGTGAACCAAATCGTTCCACTTAATCGTCCAAATAATGTAGATGTAATGTACGGTTTTCCTCTGAATGGAAAAAACATTGACATTGCAGTGCTTACCGAACGTGCAAACAATAAAATTAGAATTGTTTCGCTTCCAGATTTTAAATTGATTGACAATGGCGGAGTCGAAGTTTTCAAAGACGAAACATTACGAGACCCAATGGGAATTGCGCTCTACAAAAGCAAAAACAACAAGTTTTATGCAATCGTTGGTCGTAAAGACGGTGTAAGTGGCGAATACCTACATCAATATGCATTAGAAAACAAGAACGGAAAAATAGAAGCAACTTTAGTACGCAAATTTGGAAATTATTCGGGTAATAAAGAGATTGAAGCCATTGCTGTTGATGAAGAATTAGGCTTTATTTATTACGCTGACGAAACAGCAGGAATTAGAAAATATTATGCTGATCCAGAAAAAGGAAACGAAGAAATTGCATTTTTTGGGCAAAAAGATTTTAAACGCGACCACGAAGGAATTGCAATTTATAAAACCAATGCAACAGATGGCTATATCTTAATTTCGGACCAACAAGCAAATTATTTTAATGTATACAAACGACAAGGTGAAGCTTCAAATCCGAATGAACACAAATTGATTGCTAAAATCCCAGTTTCTACTATCGAATGTGACGGAGCTGATGCAATTAACTTCAATTTTGGAACTAAATTCCCAAAAGGTTTCTTTGTTGCCATGAGTAACGGTAAAACATTTCAAGTTTATGATTGGCAAATCATTCAAAACGAAATTGATAAACAAGCGAAATAATTAGACATTTAAACATAAAAAAATCCGAGTTGTTGACTCGGATTTTTTGGTTTTATGTAATCACATGTTTTGATAAAATGATGCTATCTATTATCTTAATTTGCGATGTAATAAAAGAATTCATCATCTATTTTTTTTGAAATCATTATTTCAAAAAGATGACTATTCATTTCAATATTTTTTGTTTTGGAAAAATAAAAACCATAAGAATTATCCGTAAATCCATCTATTAAAAAGAAAATTCCATTTTCAGTTTTTACAATTGAATAGATATTAATCTCAATCATCTTTTCTAAAATTTGTTTTTGAAGAGAATCAAAATTATATTTCTTTTCAATTTTAACTTTTGTTGAAATCGGAAAAGGTGATTTGTCTGGTATTATAAATGACCAATAAGAATCATTTTCTTTAAAAATGTTATCAATTCTTTGTAATGTATTTTGATTTAGAAATAATTGATTTTTACTTTTTCCAATTAATGATACTAATGTTTTAAATTTATTGATATTGTCATTCAAAAATGTAATATTTGAATTTTCATCAGTTTGTCCCTGTCTTAAGAATTGATTCGGTTTATCTCTTGCTTCAAATTCTGTTAATCCATATCGTTGTGAAAAACCACCCCAAAAGAAATTTGTAACTTCACTTGACGTTCTAATTGATTCTAAAGCCCATATCTTTTCATATTTAATTGGTCTTATATCCCATTTAGAAAAAGGTTTAGAAAACTCTAGATAAGTTTCAATTGCAATTTTATTATTTACAGTTATACTATCCAAGTAATTAAATAATTCTAAATCATATTTTTCAGTTTTGTTTAAATACTCTTGACTTAATAGTGAAATTGATAAAGCGGAGAAAAATATTGTAAAAATCTTTTGCATAGAATTTGGAAAGTTTCTGATTATCTAAATTAAACAAAATACTTAAACAAATCAGTATAATATTGTTGATTTGATTGATAACTTAATTCAAATCCGTCGTTTTTATCCAACCTTTCGTTATTCTATTTCCGTAAAATGTACAATAAGCCCAATTGCCTTCTATCCTATCAATGCTCACAAAGTCATTTTTAACTAAATAAGCTTTCAGTTTTTTATTTTCTAATTTCTCCGAATAAAAATAGGTTTTATCTGTCACCACATATTTTATTTGCTTCCATTCAGTTTTTTTCATCATATTAAACAAGACAGGCTCATCGGCAAAATGTTGAACATTCCAGCAACCTCCATGTTCACTAGAAAGCTTAATTCTTATTGCTTTCTCTCCAATAATTTCTATTTCTCCCTTTATTGCATCTTCTTTTTTATCTTCAGGATAATATGTCAATACAACAAATTTGTTATTTGTAACCTGCCCTTCTATGTAAAATATATATGAAAAATTAGGCCTGCTTGTTTTTTCATTCCAACCTGTGTAATCTTCAAAATAACCAGTTAGCTTTTTTGTTTTTTGGTCAAATGCTAATTTAAATCCAAATTCGTATTCTCCAGATTCTATAGTCTGACCAAACAAAAAATTTGACATCAAAAAAAGAGCAATTGTGATTAATATAGTTTTCATATAGCTTAGGATATTATTGTAAAAAGAAAATGACTACAAACTATCATTTATAACCATTCTTCTTCAACAATTCTAAATAATTAATCGTGTCAAAATCTAATTCTGATTGTTTATGATGTTCGCAATTGTTTACGATTATTGGAAATTGATTCATCGTATCCGCATCAGTCATAAGCGAATATGTAGGTTTTTCATTCATATAAGTTTCCTCAAAAATGGCTATTTTTTTATTCTCATCAATAAGGTAAATCTTAATCTTCCAATCCTCAGAACCCTTCAACTCAAATTCATATTTGTTTGAATCTACTTTCTTTTGTGATACAATTTTATTTGCAAAAGGTCCTTCCATCGTCCAATTAACTAAAGCCGAGTCATTTATTGCAATTTGATGATTAAGAAAATCACACGATTTATATACATAATAGTCGTTTTTGTACCTATGAAGTTGAATCCAATTCTTTATCTCCAAAATAGGTTTTTGAGATTGAAATGTAGCACCTTCCTCTTTCAATTTATTGTAAGAAAAGTTATAAGTATCATCATTCAAATAATTATAATTAAAATAAGAAACCTTCTTATAATCAACACTATTCTTGTTATTATCGTTATAAATAGATTGCTTACTACCTAATTTTTTGTCTTAGAAAATAAAAATAGTATCAGATGTTGTGCGTAGAATTTCATTCTCAGTAGTATTTTTATAACAAGAAAAAATCGTAAATAAAATCGAAGAAAGATAAAATAGTATCAGATGTTGTGCGTAGAATTTCATTCTCAGTAGTATTTTTATAACAAGAAAAAATCGTAAATAAAATCGAAGAAAGATAAAATACATGTTTCATTGACGCATTTTTTAAGGTTGTAGATGTTTAAAAAAGTATTCATAAGATTTAGTCAATACTCTTTCATTTACACTAATTTAAAGAAAAAAACAATATAAATAGCGATGACTAAATATTTCTACTTTTTCTATTGTACTTTAAATCCCATATTTTATTAATATAATGTAAATGTTTACGCAGTTTTTATTTGAACTGGGATATTCTGTATTTTACTTCTTCATTGGAATGATAATTTTCTTTATGTTTTTTTCCTATATTAAAACTTTCTTCATCGAAACAACTAACAATTGCTTCAATCAATGCTTTTCCATAAGTATGTTTTCTATAGCTATCAATAACATGAAAACCCGCAAATGTAATTTCAAAAATAAAATCTAAGTCATCTCCCTTTAAAGCAGACATATAAGAACTAATAAAATCAGCATATACTTTTAGTTCTTCAATATGAATTTGATAAAGTTCTTTTGGGAAAATTCTTTCATCTACATTCCAATCTATATTTGAAGTATAAGAAGAAAAATCTTTATTTACTTCATTTTTATAATTTTCTAATTCATAAATATTAAGCTCAATGAATCCATATCTGTCATGCCCCATCCATTTTTGCATTCCGTGACGCTTTTTTAAATCCCAATTAATAATTTCGTCATTTATTGAGAATAATCTTCTAGAATTATAAATCTGTCTGTTAATTCTTTCCATTTTGTAGAGTAAGAGTATTGATATAAAATTGAGTACAACGGAAAAAGTATTGACTAAATACAGGCTTTCAAAAAACTAAAAGTTCAGACCAAGCCAAGCCGATGCTTTTTCAGATTCTCTAAAATAAGAAAAATACTATATAAAAAACAACACTACGTAATTAGCTCAATTTTTTCTCTTGTACACATATTAACTGTGATTTTTTATTTCATCCCAACTTTTTAATTTTAGTTGCGTTTCTTCTTCTAAAATTTTAAAAAATCTACTCATAACCCAAGAATTTGGATAATTACCACAAGTAAATTCATTTATATTCATTCTTTTTCTTAGAAGAACTCTATCCCAAGTTTCAAAATTGTTTCCCGAAATTATTTGTGATTTATATGAATTAATAAAAGCCAATATTTTCTTTTCTTCTTCGGTCAAAATTTGCTTTGCCCTTTCTTTAAAAAATATAGCACCATCTATATAAGCTCGAATACTCGAAACTCCACGGATACAAAACAATTCAGGTCGTTCGCTTATTGCTTTTATTTGATCAATATCCAAAATCACTTTATCCTTCTCAACGATAGTAGAATATTCAATCGGATATGCTTTTTCATACTCAAATAGCAATGAATAAAATTTCAAAAAAAGTTCTTTTTCATCTTCCACACCAAAACCTAATGCCCAAGTCCAATTTTCGCTTAACGCAAGTTTAATCGAAGTCTTATTCTCTACAAACTCTCTAAAGCTCGGCATTTTTGCAAAGTCCTTATTTTCAAAATTTTTCTCCTCAATATTCTTTTCAAAGTTATTCCACATAAAACAATATAAAAGATTAAAATTTCTTTGTCCAATAAACGGATAAGGGTTATCATATATCTCTTTTAAGAGTTCTATTTCATGAATTGTTCGCATAAAATTGTTGTTAAGAGAAAAAGTATTATAAACTACATACAAAATTGTAAAATCTCAAAAGCAGCGGCGTGTAAATATTACAAATCTTTCTATTATACCTATAATTCCGCATTTTGCTAAGACAATTTTAGATGCAGCCATTTTAATTAGGACTTTTTTCTCGTTCTTTTATTCGTTTTTCTTGATATTCATTAATTTTTTTTACAGCATCCATAGTCAAAACAAATAGATTGTCTGTGTTAATATTCCAAATACTCATGTAATTTTTTGAAATCACGTTGTGTTGTTTCCAGCCAGTTGCTTTTCCATATAACATTAGCGTACAGATATCTGTTGCAGTAATAAAATCTCCTGTATCTGGCAAATGAGAATGCATAGTCATTTCAACTTCATCACCTTTTTTGTAATTGATTGGAATTATATTTTTGTGAAGAGCTTTAGCTGATTTTAAGTTGTTTTTTTTGTCAAATGTTAAAAGATAATCATTACCAAAGATAATAACACCATTCACTGAAGGTCCAGTTAATACGTATACTTTATTTTCTTTTTTATCAATCAATGGTATTAAATTCAAATTTGTATTTTGATAAGTTTTGAAAATCGTATCATTTTGAATGATATTTAATGCTTTATTTCTAAGCAAATAAATTTCACTTTCTCCTTGTGTTAAATATCTTTCAGTTAAATCAATATTTGCTTTTTCTAAATTAAAAGTATCATCAAATTTGATTGTTCCAATAATTTTTGGAGTTTCAGATTTTGAGAAAAAAACGTTAATATTTTCATCATTTTGAGTATAGGAAAAATAACCACCTATATTATCTCTATTTTGATACTTAGACAAAAATAAATCAGTTCCATGCCATGATGACATTTCCGATTTATAAAGTCGCTTTCCCTCTTCAATAATAGGTTTAGTTAATTTTTCAGTATTTTGACTATACGTTTTTATACAAATTAATAGTGACAAAAAATAGATAACTCGTTTCATTCGTGCGGTTGTTTTATGTTGTAACTAATGTTGTTTTTACGAAGTAAAATATAGTATAGTTTCGTGAAATATCCCTATGTCTACATTTCGTAAAATGTAAAACTAATTTACAAAAAAATCACAATCAAACCCTTTGTTGTGAAATTAAAATATCCCAAATTTCCTCCCACTTTCATTCGTGTTTTCTTCGACCGTTCTTCGACGAGAATGCCGTTTTTCCGAAGATTTGTCGAACAATGGTCGAATGATGGTCGAACAAGCTAAAAATCGACCAAAAACACGAATCTTATCTACCTATGATGAATAGAGGTTTAGCGAGGTTTTTATTTTGCTACAATACTATTATTGAATAAAAAGCAACCGGACAAAAGTGGACAAATGTGGACAGAAGCGGACAAATGTGGACACAAAATGGCGTTTTTGTAAATCGTGTTGTTTCTGTTGCTAACTTTATGAATATTAACAATAAAAACTTGCAATTATGGCAGAAATTAAAAAAGGAATCCTTGGTGGATTCTCAGGAAAAGTGGGAACTGTAGTAGGCGTTAATTGGCGTGGCAAAGACATTATTCGCAGTTTACCAAAAAAATCGAAAAAGCGACCTACTGATTTGCAATTGATGCAGCAGATCAAATTCAAGAAAGTGATTGGTTTCTTGCAACCAATTCGTCCAGTTCTTAATCTGTATTTTGGGAATAGAGTTGGGTTAAAATCGCGCTACAACATTGCGACGTCTTATACGCTGAGCAATGCATTGGACATGGTGAATGATTTGCCTGTTATTGTGTTGGAGCGTGTGTTGGTATCAAAAGGTGATCTGGTTGGCTTTTTGCAACCTACGATAGATACGGCTGGTGGGGATACTTTCCAAATGAATTGGGAAGATAATTCTGGGCAAGGCAATGCGCAGCCTTCGGATCTTGTGAATGTTATTTGCTATTGTGAAGAACTAAATTCGTTTGAAGTATTTCAAAATATTGAGAATCGTAATTCTATGATTATAGATATTGCTTTACCAACCTATTACAATGGCAAAAAGGTTAACTTTTGGGCGTTTCTGAATAGTGAAACAAAGGCGATGGCGAGTACCAGTATCTACCTTGGCGAGCATACAGTTGTATAAGGATAGTCATGAAATGCAGTTTGTTGATTGGAGTGATTTTTCGGTACAATACTTTAATTAACGACGTAGAAGAATGAAGAAAAATTGTATCGAAAATAGAATTTTATCTTCTAAAACCTTATTCTCGATACAAAATTCTAAAAGAATTTCACTCGAATTGACGGTTTAATTGCTAAAATTATCAAAATGCACAACGGATAACGTTAAAAATATTTTAGCCCGTATGATTTTTAAAATCTTTAATGATACAAATTACCTCAACATTAAAATCATCTTCGTATCTTCACATTTCAAACAACAAATAATGAAATTCGTTACTTTCTTAGAAAATCAGCAAGAAAAAGTAGGTCTTGTTTGGCAAGATGCTATCTATGATTTGACAAAAATTAATCACAACTTACCTTCTACTCTAATCGAAATCTTAGCAGATGACGAGTTTTCACTATTAATCTGTCAACAGATTACACACGAAATTTCACGTGGTGAATATAAAAATACGGTGGTAAAAGAACCACAAATTTTAGCACCAATACCTCATCCAGCAAGTTTTAGAGATGCGTATGCATTTCGACAACATGTAGAAACTTCTCGCTTAAACAGAGGTTTGGATATGATTCCTGAGTTTGATCAATTTCCTGTATTTTATTTTTCTAATCATCAAGCTATTCAAGGTCTAGGAAAAGTTTATGCAATGGAAAAACATTTCGATCGAATGGATTTTGAACTTGAGGTGGCTATTGTCATCAAAAAAGAAGGCATCAATATCAAAGCAGAAAATGCGGACGAATATATTGGTGGTTTTATGGTTTTAAATGATTTGAGTGCACGTGCATTACAAATGGAAGAAATGAAACTGAATCTTGGTCCAGCAAAAGGAAAAGACTTTGCTTCTATGTTTGGTCCATATCTAGTCACTCCAACCGAAATCGAAAAATATAAAGTTGAGCCTAAAGAAGGACATATTGGAAATTGCTATGATTTAGAAATGTCTTGTTCTGTTAATAATATCGAAGTTTCTCGTGGAAATTTCAAAGATATGCATTGGACTTTCGCGGAAATTATTGAACGTATTTCGTACGGTGTAAAACTTTATCCTGGCGATATTATAGGATCTGGAACTGTTGGTACAGGTTGTTTTCTTGAATTGAATGGCACTGGGAAACGTCAGAATCCAGCTTATCAAGAACAATGGTTACAACCAAATGATACCATCGAAATGTCTGTTACAGGATTAGGAAAATTAGTAAATTCTGTTCATCTTTATACCCAATAAACTCAACTTATGCAACATACAAAATCTTTTGAGCCAAATACAAGTCAATTTGATGACATTTTCAAACACGCCATTTCTCCACGCCCTATTTGCTTTGCAAGTACGGTAGATAAAGATGGGAATGTGAATTTGAGTCCATTTTCATTCTTCAATATGATGGGACAAAATCCACCTATTTGCGTGTTTTCACCACTTCGAAAAATGAGAGATGGATCGACAAAACATACATTAGAAAACATTTGGGAACACCCAGAATGTGTGATTAATATTGTCAATTATAACATGGTTCAGCAACAATCGTTAGCAAGTGTGGAATATCCAAAAGGTGTAAATGAATTTGTAAAAGCTGGCTTTACAGAATTACCTTCAGAGTTGGTAAAACCGCCTCGTGTAGCAGAATCTCCGATTCAGTTTGAATGTAAAGTGCGTGAAGTAATTTCTGTTACAGATCAACCAGGTGCAGCTAATTTGGTGATTGCTGAAATTGTGCGCATGCATGTGCAAGAGGATTTATTGGATGAAAATGATAAAGTTTCGCCTTATGATTTGGATTTAGTTGCTCGCATGGGAGGCGATTATTATTGCCGAGTTATTCCAGAATCTATCTTCGAAGTCGAAAAACCTACGCGTACAATTGGTTTGGGAATAGATCAACTTCCAGATGAAGTAAAGCATTCTAATTATTTAACTAGTAACAATTTAGGTCAATTAGGAAATGTGGAAAAATTACCAACTAATGAAATGATTCGTAATTTCAAAGAGCAATTGACAGAACGATTAGATATTCAGAAATTTAAATCTGCAGAAGTACGTCATCAAGTTGCAGCAAAACTTTTGGAACAAGGTGATGTAAATGGTGCGTGGTATTGGTTGTTAATGAAAATTTAGACAATGAGTAAAACTGCATTGGTTTTAGGAAGCTCAGGTTTAATTGGTTCTCTTCTCTTAAAAAAGTTATTCAATCATCCTGATTATTCTACTATTGTCACAATTGTTCGAAAACCTCAACAAATCAATGATCCAAATTTAATTGAAATCGTAACTGATTTCAATTCAGAAATTAATTTAGATGAAATTGAGCAAATAGATTCTATTTTTTCGTGCTTGGGAACAACTCGAAAAAAGACGCCTGATTTAGATGCTTATCATAAAATTGAAGTCGATATTCCGAATCAATTTGCAAAGCTTGGGAATCAAAAAGGATTAACTAAGTTTCATTATATTTCGGCAGTTGGTGCAAATGCGAACTCGTCTAATTTTTATTTAAAAATGAAAGGCGAAGCCGAAAAAACTTTGCAAAAGAATACTATCAAACAATTATTCTTATATCGTCCATCTTTGTTAATTGGTAATCGAGCGGAATATCGTTTGGCTGAGAATATAAGTGCAAAAGTTTTTCCTTTAATTAATTTCTTTTTGCGAGGAAGCCTATCTAAATATAAATCAATTGAAGCTGAAAAAGTTGCACAATCACTTATTGAAAATGATTTGCATTCAACATCAAATAAAGTTTCAATTTTACATTACAACGAAATAATTAATTCAATAAATACAACACAAAGATCATATTAGCCGTACTCCTACCTTGGTTATCATTCATTTTAAGAGGAAAAATAATACAAGGCGTTATTTGCTTAATCTTACAAATCACCTTAATTGGATGGTTGCCCGCAGCAATTTGGGCTGTTGCGTCACTTTTGGACGGAAGAAACAAAGCAAGGATAAAAGAATTGAATAGATGATAAATCAATATAAAATAGCAAAAGATAACATTAACTTGTACGTCACTTTAGAAATTAATCCTTCTAAAAGGAGAAAATTCTTTTTGTTCTTTTGCATTTTATTGATGATTTCAATTCCGATTAGTTTAATCACAATAATTGATTCGGATCCACAAAATTTCATTGTTCCAATTTCTATAATCAGCTTCCTTATTTTCTATTTTATTATTCGATATTTTCTGTGGAATATTTATGGAAAAGAGAATATTATTATAAATAATAAAACAATTAGTTATAATCGAGATTTTGGTTTATATCAAACAAAATATTCTTCTATGAAGTATTCAAAATTAGATTTTGCAATTCAGAAAATTAAAAATGAAAATGATTTAGATGTTGGAGATTTAGTTTTCATTGATTATTTAGAAGATTCTCAATTACCAGAAGTTATTTTTCAGACTTCGATATTAATACCAATTAAAGATTTAAAGAAAATTCAACAAGAAATTGAATTGCATTTGTTTGATATTGACAAAGATAAATTAGCAGGGAATTATATTGTTTTCTCGCAGAATTGAAATAATTTTTAATAAAAAGACAACTAATTAAGTTGTCTTTTTGCGTTATTTACGTTCATAATAATTTAAGACTTTATCTTCTTTTCCATCATTATTTTTATCACGATATTCTATCAGCTCCAGCGTATTTTCATCTACTTTTTGATATTTGTACACAGTTGTTATTCTTGTACCATTAGTTAAACTAAATTCGTTATTACTTTCATTTACCATTTAATCTAGTAAATTCAATAATTATAGTGAGTTTTTTGAAGAATTTTCGAGATAATTTAGCACTATCAAAATAGAAAAGTAGATGAAAAAAATAATGGTTCTAATGGTTTGTAGTCTTTTGGCTTCTTTTGGAAATGCACAAGAATATACAACTAACAATCTTATAATAAAACAAGGAAATAAAACATATACTATTAATGAAGCTGATCAAATAATTACGCTTCGTCCTGAAGAATTTAGTATTGAATATCTAAATAAACCTTATCAAGAGAAGAAAAATCTGTTTTATGCTGCACAAGCATTAGTAACTGATAGTTCGGCTGATGTTAATTTTCAAGAAGGAATAAAAATAGAAAGCATTCCATATTTTGAATCTGGTAGTGGTTTTGCTGCAGAGAAAAACCAAGTCATATATTATCCGTTTTTATCGTATGATGGACATCAATATTTATATTATGTTTCAAATAATGAAAAACGTGTGGATAAAATTGGAACATCAGGAAATTGGGATATCTACAAATGGACATTAAAAGGTGTCTATCAATACGACGCTGAAATGGATTGGAATATTTACGACAACGATCAAGTACATATTGCTTTAATTATTGATCGAAATTTAGACGGAATTCTTCAAAAGGGTGAATTCTTTAACATTCATATTAATTTTAAGAAATAACAATAACCTATACCTCAACCTACCTCAACTTATGTGTAAACTAAAACAGTCTGCGGATTGTTTTAGTTTCTTTGATTCTACAAAAGACATTATATTAGCTCAAATAAACTCAACATCACAATATGTTAAAAAGTAACAGTGCTTTAAAAATTCATTTTTTCCAACTTATAGTCATCATTTTATTTGCTATTAGTGGAATTTCTAATGCACAAGAAGTACTGATTAATTTTGAGAATCAATATAATAAAACAGCTCCTAATTCTATTGAACGATACGAAATAACAGGAAAATATGCGCAAGCTTTATTGTTTAATAATCAAAAAGAAAAAGCTTTCGCTGTTTTGAAACAAAATATTTCTAGCGCCGAAAAACTGAGTGACGGAAAATATGCTGCATATTTACATGCTGTTTCTGCAATGAATAATCGTATTGATGATAATTTGAGTGCAACAAATTATAATTTGCAAAAAGCAATTTATTACAGCGGACGCACAACTGATTATTCAACAAAAGGATATGTTAAATATTGCGAAGGATGGTTGAATTTAAGAAACAATGAAGACTCTAAGGCTGTAAAAAACTTTATTGATGGTCTTAAATTTCTAGATAAAGCTACTGTTACGCCAACTGTTCTTACACGAATGAGTTCTATTTATAACGAATTGACTGGAATTTATTCGAGATGGGATGATTATGAATTACAAGAAAAATACAGCAAACTTGCTCTAGAAGTAGCACTTAAACAAAATAATCCTAATTTAATTTTTGCTTCTTATATGTCGATTGGATACATGTATGAGCAAAAATTTATGCAAAACGAGAAAAATATTTTAGTACGAGATTTAGCCGAAAAATATTATACTAACGCCATAAATACGTATTATAAAAACAAAAATGAAATGGCTACCGCAACAGACTTGTCGTTTGTAGCTATTAATCTAGCCAATTTATATCTTCAATTTTATCCCAAAAACTATCAAGGAAAAGTTATCAAATATGCTTATTTGGCAAAAGAGATTGGAGAACAAAATAATCAATCCGATCACGTTGCCGCCGCCAATGGTATTTTAGCAGAATTATCTTTGCAAAATAATGAAGTTTCTACTGCAAAAAACTATTTACTTAATTCGCTTATAAAAGTTCATGAAAATACAATTCCAGACAAGAATATTCTACTTTCGCTGTATTTGAGTTTATCTGATATTGAAGATCGTGAAGGAAATTACAAAGAAGCCTTGCGTTATTATAAATTGTACACTTCCACTTACAAAGAAATTTATGATAACGAGCAAGCGCAAATCAGTAAACGTTTGGAAGCTCAGTTTGATAAAGAACGTCAACAACAACAAATGATTCGTTTGCAATTAGAAGCCGAGAAAAAAGAACAACAAATTCAACTGATGCATTCATTAGGAATTCAACAAGAACAAGAATTAGAAAATTCTAGATTAAGTGAAGAATTTCAACGTAAGCAATTAAAATTAACCAGATTAGAATCTGATAAACGTTCTCAAGAATTAACGATTTCTGAACAAAATTTAAGGCTTTCTAAACTCGAAAATAAAAATAGAAAAGATGAATTGGTTAATTATATCACCGAACTTAATTTCAAGAATAAATTAAACAAATATTACATTTTCTCTATCATCTTCTTTATTGCTTTACTTGGATTATTGCTTTATGCTTTAAAACAACGTAACAAACATCTAAAGCAACGTGAAGAATTATACAAGTTGGAAATCGAACAAGAACGTCAAAATTCTAAAATATCCACTTTAACGGCTCTTCTTAATGGTGAAGAACAAGAACGAGCTCGTCTTGCACGTGATTTACACGATGGTTTGGGCGGTTTACTTTCTGGAACAAAAATTCAGCTCACTCATTTAAACGATAAAATTGACGATCATTCTAAAAAGGACATGGCAAAATCTATTCAACAATTAGATGGAGCTGTTGATGAATTACGTCGCGTAGCTCATAATTTAATGCCAGATTTGTTGTTGAAATATGGTTTGGAAGAAGCCTTAAAAGAATATGCAATCCGAATGTCGAATGAACAATTGGATATTGATGTTCAATTTTTGAGCTATACGAATTCACTTGACAAAGAGCATCAATTATTGGTCTATCGTATCATTCAAGAATTAGTAAATAATGCCATTAAACATGCACATGCAACACAAATTATCATTCAATTTGTTGAAGATGAAAACAATTATTCTGTCACTGTAGAAGATGACGGGAAAGGTTTTGATATGAATAATACAAAACTAACGCAATCAGCAGGTTTACATAATATTCAGTCGCGTGTCCAATTTTTAAAAGGACAATTAAATATACATTCAGAAATCGATTTAGGAACAAGTATAGAGTTCCAATTTCCTAAAATATAACTTATGATAAAAATAGCAATCACAGACGACCATCCATTATTATTAGAAGGTTTGCGAAATATTTTGAGTAATCAACCAAATTTACAAGTGGTCGATTGTTATGCTTCGGCTCAACAATTACAAGAAGCTTTAAAAACCACAGAAATTGATATTCTTTTATTAGATATCAATTTATCGGACACTAATAGTATTGAATTGATTAAACCTTTCAAGAAAAAATATCCTGAAATGCACATTATTATGTTGAGCGTGCACAATGAATACGCTGTGATTAATAGTTGTTTGGAAGAAGGTGCATCTGGTTATATTCAGAAAAACGCTTCTGTTGATGAAATATTAGAAGGAATTAATTCTATTTTTGATGGAAAGAAATTTCTTTGTTCGCAAACCAAAAGTGTGATGAGCAAAAAAGAAAAAGATGGTTTGAATACGATCCCGAAATTGACACGTCGCGAAAAAGAGGTTTTAATTGAAGCTGCGCAAGGATTAACAACACAACAAATTGCAGATAAATTATTTATCAGTACACATACAGTTGACAGCCATCGTAAGAATTTGATCGAAAAATTTAAAACATCAAATTTAAGTTCGGCAATCACATCAGCCATAGAATATGGATTGATTTCAAAACCTTAAAAAATACCTATAAATAGGGATATTTTAATTCTAAAATTTTCATCAATTTTGAAAAAGAAATAACAACCTATATTTCAACCGACTAAACAACCCAAAATAAGATTACTAACCAATTCTTATTACCTTAACTACATTCTATTGAAAAATCGCTTAGTTCTCTACTTAAGCGATTTTTTTATTACAAATTAGCTAAAAGTAGTGACCTCTTCCTTCTTTATTTTTTGCAATTTTGATAAATAGTTATTAAAAATAAATCATTATTAACTAAGCTAGTAAGTGATTCTCCTAATTATTTAAATTATGAAAATAGTACTGTTGTTTTTTTCTTTAGTTATTATATCATGTAATAAACTACAAACAGAAACGGATAAAATTTCAATTGATAAAAATTGGGAAATAGAAGGGTTAAAATTAAATCAATCAACAATAAAAGATTTTGAAAATTTTAGTAAAACAAAACATATCACATTCGAGAAAGATTCGATTCAAAACAATTATCAAACAAATGATACTTTAGAATATTGCGGAAACGATTACAATCTATATACTATTACCTACAAATTCTCTAACAAATCATTAGGATTGGATTTATATTTCGAAAAGAATAATTTTTATGATTCAACTTCATTCAAAAAATATGAAGTTTCAAAACTAGATCAAGTCAATTTTCAAAACGATTTTTCACGTATAATCTCAAAATCTGAATTAAATAAAGCATTCAAATATGACAAAAACACTAATAGTTACTTAGATAAGTTCAATCAAAAATACGTTTCTCTTAAAGTTAATACACTTGATAAAGAAACGTATGAAATCAAAGCTTTAAAAGTTTACCATAAATAATTTATCAAAAATGAAATTATTATATATATTGATGTTATTCCCTTTTTTGAGCTGTTCAGCACAAAACAAACTGAAAATAGAAACCATATTAGCGGCTCCTGCCAGAGTAACTGCGCAAAATACTGAAACGGGCAGAATCTATTCACAGTCAAGATACGTACCCCAAACAGCTCGTTTGGAACATGCTATTTTAATGCAAAATCAATCGGATAATAAACTAATTTTTCAATTACAAGGAAATATTAGTTCTGGTGGACTTTCTATCAATAAAGTTAAAAAAATACGTTTCGAAAAATCTGAACCAATTGGAGATTCCATCACATTAAAATATTTTACAGAAATTGTCAATATTGCTGGAAAAGAAGGTGCAACGGTACAAGGATATAATTATTCAAAAATGGAATCATATACGATTCCGAAAAATGCGAAAGTAATTAAAATTGAACTGTATGAAGATCGCGTCACGCAACGCACAGGTTCAAAACTTCCGAAATTGAAACTTGTAGCTGAAAAATCATTTGATTTGTCTACTAAGAAGAATATCACAAATCCAAACTAACAACCATATGCTATCATCTGCAAACTTAAATATAGAAGGCGCTTTAATCTCTCTCGTATTAATGCTATTTTTTGGATCAGGAATCTTATATACCATCCTTGCACTTATTGTCAATACTATACAAAATAAACCGAAAAAAAGTACTTATTATTTTGTTTCGTTTCTAATAAGTGGAATTGTTGGACTATTTGTAAGTGCAGTGATTTTAATAATTGTATGGACAAAAACAGAGATTTAACAAGTCTTAATTATATTAGTACTTATTTCATTAACGACATAACAAAAACACTATTAAATACATAACTTTCAATTATTTAATAAATTATAAATATACGATAATCAAAAAATGATTTGATTTGAAGAATCTATTTATAGAAGATTTAATTTTAAACTTACTAAATTTGATCAAAACGTAAAAAACTCTATTTTGAATATCGATTTGCAATTGTTTGATCCAGAAAATTTTAACAAAAAAGATATTTCTTCTCCTTATTATTTTATTGTGATCATGGATGGAATGGCTAATTTTTCAATTGATTTTAATGAATATTCAACTACAGGAAAAACCTTGATTTTTCTTTCGCCATACCAATTGTTGCAATGGAAAAAAACAGCTTTTACGGATGTAAAAATTCTTAAATTTCATGGGGATTTTTATTGCATCGAATACCACAAAAAGGAAGTTGCTTGTAATGGAATTTTGTTCAATTCTATTTACGAAACACCTTTTGTTAGAGTTTCTGATCCTATATATGAAGAAATTCAATGGATTATTGATAAGTTTAAATCTTTACAAAACCTCGAACTTTCATACAATGTCGCAGTTTCTAAAACCTATTTGCAACTCATTTTGGCTTTGAGTAGTCGAGAAAAACAAATTCAGAACGAAACAAATTCTACCAAAATAACCGATTCGTTAAACTTTTATAATCTTCTAGAGAATAGTTTTATTAACGAAAAATCTGTTTCGTACTATGCCGATTATTATCATTTATCTGTAGATGCATTTAGTAAAAAAATCAAGAAAAATTATGGAAAAACTCCTTCAAAATTAATTCAAGAAAGATTGATTTTAGAAGCAAAAAAAGAAATTCATCTCACCTATAAAAGCATCAAAGAAATTGCTCGTGATTTAGGTTTTGAAGATGAATTTTATTTTAGCCGTTATTTTAAAAAAGAAGTAGGTGTTTCACCAAAAACTTTTCGAGAACAAGTTGGAGTATCAATTGTAGCTAAAAAATCCATTGAATAACCTTTTTTGTCCATTCATTTGAAGATTAATTGGCTGTAAATTTGTGATTTAAATATATAATATTATGAATCACTTTCTTTTATTTTTCGCGAATTCTTCTCAAAAATTTGTTCATTTTCTTCGAATTGCAATCGCTATTGTGATGATTTGGATTGGTGGCTTGAAAGCTTTTCAATACGAAGCCGATGGCATTGTTCCGTTCGTAATCAACAGTCCGTTTATGAGTTTCTTTTATCAAAATGTTCACGAAACTTCGGTAGATGAAAACGGAAAAACGGTTGCTGCTTATACTTTATATAAAAATCCAGAAGGAAAAACAGTTCAAAAAAATATTGATTGGCATACAAAAAACAGAACTTATGTGTTTTCCTATGGTTTAGGAGCTGTGATTGTAGGAATCGGAATATTAGTTCTATTGGGAATATGGTTTCCGAAAATAGGTTTTTGGGGAGGATTATTAACCTTCGGAATGTCCATTGTGACGCTTTCATTTTTAATTACGACTCCAGAAGTATATGTACTTAATTTGGGAGGCGACTTCCCTACTCCACAATTCGGATTTCCTTATTTATCAGGTGCTGGAAGATTAGTAATAAAAGATATTATCATGATGGCAGGTGGACTAATTTGTACTTCCGAAGCAGCAAAAAGAATATTAAAAAGATAGTCTATAAAAAATGGGAAAGATTAATTGCTTTCCCATTTTTGTTGATTATTTTTCTACTAAAGTTTTTAATTTATCAAGACCTTTTCCATAAGATTTTTCCATTTGCGAATCCATCATCAGTTTCATCAAATTCATTGGGTAATCCAATTCACAATCCATACTCCACGTAATTTTCGTTCCGTTTCCTTCTTTTGTTACCACGATATCAGAAGTAGCATCACTTTCAAAAGGCTTTTTGAACATCATTTTGGTTGCAATTTTTTGATTCGGAACCAAAGCCGTAATCACATGACAACCTTGTCCAACATCGTCATTTCCTTCCCAGCAATACTCATCTCCAGGCTGTCCTTGCGTACCAGAATAAGTTAATTTCAAATTAGGGTCTAAATCCATCCAAGGATTCCATTCGTTAAATTTCTTTGAAGAACTCGCTTGTTCATACACCTTTTCGATAGGCGCATTCAATACTCTTGTTGTTTCAAAATGATATTTTTTCCCAATCGCAAACATCGTAATAGTTAATACAACAAATAGTCCTGCAACAATCCAAAGTAGTCGTTTTAATAGTTTCATAAAGTGTAATTTATTTACTACTAATTTATATTTTATTTTGATTAGAAACTATAAAATTCTTTATACTAATCAATAAAAAAGGTCAGAATAACTTCTGACATCATCATTTTTTTTAAAACTTATTTCAAAGCTGGTTCATCCAACTCTTTTCCAAAATTATAACTTGCAAAACGTCCCACTTCTTTCGGATTTACGATATCGGTTTCTTTGTCACCCCAAGGCCAACCACCAAATTGTGTTTTTTGATACTCTGCAAAAGCATCACGAATTTCTTGCTCCGTATTCATTACAAAAGGTCCATAAGCCGCTACAGGCTCATTGATAGGTTCACCTTCTAAAATCAAAACTTTAGCTTGCGAATTTCCATTTTGAATAATAATTTCCTCATTTCCATTCAAGTCTGCTAAATGTCTTTGCTGAATTTTGTAATTATCAATCGAAATTACATCTACTCCATCATAAAAAAACACAAATCTATTCATCGTTTCAGAAACTGCTGGCAACGTAAACGAAGCATTAGGATCCATATTCAATAAAGCAATTCCGACATGATGTTTTGGATTTCTCGCCCACGAATGCGCTAAAGGATCTTGCGATTTTACACCTGCATATTCACCCAAAACCACTCGAACATTCACGTTTCTTCCCTCCTCGTCTTTCACATCTTTTTGTGGAATCGTTTCACTCCAAAGCATTTTGTACGTTGGTTCTGTTAATTTATCTGACGAATGCATATTTAACCAAATCTGAAATAATCGGAATGGATTTTCAGTTTCATCATTCAACAACGGAAACATTTCGCCATGCAAAACGCCAGAACCAGCACTCATCAATTGCACATCGCCATTTCCATAACGACCTTTTGAACCTTTCGAATCAAAATGATCAGCAAAACCTTCTTCTACAATCGTTGCAATTTCAAAACCTCTATGTGGATGATGTGGAAAACCTGGAATTGTTTCGCCATGATACATTCGCCAATCTGCATTTCTGTCAAAATCTTGACCAATGTTTTTACCTTTTAATAATTCGGCATCAACCCCCATTTTTCCATTTCCTTTTGGATACAAATCGTAATGATATGCACCTAAAATAAATGGATCACGAATTGGCATTGGGCCTACAACTTTATTTATATTTTTAACTTTCATATGTATTGATTTAATGTACAAATACGTATTCAAAATGTGAACCAAATCACCAATTAACCCATTGATATGACAGTTATTACAAAACAAATTAAGTTCAAGACAAATCCTCTACAAATCAATGTAATAAGATGTCAATTTGGCATTAATAATTATTTCATCCATCTAAAAATTCGCTATTATCAGGGATAAATATTATTGAATTATTTCGGATATTTATTCAATCAATTTTCAATTAAAAACGGACAAATGAAAACGGATAAAATAATTTCATGTAAATCGTAATGAAGTTCCATATTATTTGGTAACAATAACATTATCTAAAAGTCCTTAAAATATTAAATCGAATGAAGAAAATCATCTCTATTTCAAAAAAAATTAGCAATACTATTACATAAAATGCCAATTTGCCAAGGAACATTTACAGATAAAAACGGAACACGAAACATCGAAATATTCAATGATTTTGATTATTTGAATGTAACAATAGATGGTTATCATTGATCGCAAGGGTTATGAAGATGTTTGGTTTGATGAAAATTATTTGGTTGAGTAACTCTCAAGACAAATTTCACTTTCTTCTACGATCTCTAATATAACTAAATAAACACTATAAACGATGAAAGAATTAATCAAAAAATTAAAAAAACAAGGCTATTTTGAAGATAATTTAGGACTCGAAAAAGTCAAAATCAATGAATTAGAAGATCAGTTGAATTCTAAAATCCCCGATTTTTTCAAAGAATATCTTAAATACTTCGGTTTCAATGAAAATGTATTTTGGAGCATTTTTAATGAAGAAGATGATTTTGTGGAGCAAAATGAACTCATTCAAGAACTTGGACATACTAATTTCATTGCAATTGGTGATGAATATGCCGAAAATTTAATTGTTACACATACCGGAACGCAACAACTTTATTTGTTAGAAGATGACCTTTTGATTGATCTTAAAACCACTTTTAAACAGATGTTACATGAAGCCATTTCAACGTTCGATTTACCAGATTTTGATGCGCTACAAAACACTGAGTCTTCATTTAAAGTCTTGTTAGAACGTAAAACTGAAATTACAACTGCATTAATAGATAGTTTGAATACACTAATTAATGAAGCAGCAGAAAATGACGATCAATTGTATTCTGTTATAATTTCAACCGATAAAAATGGAAATTACAATGTTTCTGGTGGAAGTTTCAATGATTTTAAAACCAAAACAGATTCTGAGAACATCAATTATGATGACTTGTTTAATGCAAAAACATCAAAATATCAAGGAAAATTGGATTTTAGTTTTCTAAAACAAGAATCTAACTTAACGAATAAAAAAGCTTTGGATTTACTTTGTTTAGACGTTTTACGAGAACTAAAAAATGACAATTATTTCGAAGATCAAGTTGAAAATATTTCGATTTCAGTAGAATCAACAGATGTTGATATCTTCACAGAAGACTCCTATGATGATGCGTTAACAAAGCGAAAAAACTTAGTAACAACAATTAGACGATTTTGGGAAACGCCTTATGACAGAGCACGATTATTGATTGAAGTTTTATAAAAATAAGCCAAACTTCCTAAGAAATTTGGCTTATCATTTTATCGAAATAATTCTAAAATCTCGTCTATTGTAACCTTTCCAAAATAATCTGTTACATCAACAGAATTCAGAACTTTTGCAATCTCTTTGTCGTTATGTTTTACACCAACTAGTTTATTTTCTAATACTTCTATCGGTTCTGAAGCAAAGAAATCGCCAAATATTTTAGCTTTTTCTATTGTTCCGCCTCGCTCAACATCCAAATGAACTTCGATAAAACCTGCTGGAATTTTCTTCGCATTTTTGAAATTATATTTCGGTGAAAAACCAAAATTCCAATCCCATGTTTGGTATTTTTCTTCAATCAATTTCGCTACACCATTCAAATCTTCGGTTGTTAAATGATAAATTGTTGCTCCTTCATTTGTTGCTAACAGTTCATCAATCAACAAAGCTTTCAGTTCATCCGTCGTCATTTCATTTGGAAAATATTCAATCAAATTAATCACACGCGCGCGATTAGATTTTATGGCTTTATCCACATATTTTAAGGGATTAATTTTTAATGCATCGCCTAAAACAGACATATCCGAATTAAAAAGGATCGTTCCGTGTTGAATCATTTTGCCATTACGAGCCAATTTCGCATTTCCACTAAACTTTTTACCATCAACCAACAAATCGTTTCTTCCCTCCAATTTTGCAGGAACATTCAGATCGTTTAATAATTTGACTACAGGTTCTGTAAAAGTCGAAAAATCCATAAAATCATTCTGTCCCAATAAGGTATGGAAAGAAAAATTTAGATTCCCTAAATCGTGATAAACAGCTCCACCACCCGACATACGACGAACAACTTTGATGTTATTTTCGGTCACATAATCCAAATTAATTTCGGCCAATGTATTCTGAAATTTCCCAACAATTATTGACGGTGCATTGATGTACAACAAAAAAATATCTTCCGTTGGATAATGGTACAATAAATATTCTTCTAAAGCTATATTGAAATACGCATCGTGAGATGGCGAATCGATGATAATCATACAAATTATTTTTGCAAAGTTAGGAAGAAATTTATGGAATCAAAAAGAGACAACTTTCCTAAAAAAGTTGTCTCACCGCATTTATAATATAAACTATTAAAGAGAATTTTAAATGTTTGTCATCATCTAAATTCCTGTAAATTTGACTCCTAAACTCATCCAAGTTGTTGGTAACGGAATTGCTCCAGCTTCGTTATATGTTGTGTTAAAAATGTTTTGCGCATCAAAATAAATACTCAAATTATTTTTGAATGAATGATTAATTCTTGCATCAGTAATCCAATAAGATTTATACGATTGACGTGTATTATAACGATTTGCAAAACTTAAAGTAGTTCTTCCGATTGTGTAATCTATTGTATTGATTAGCTGATGTTTTAAACTTTCTATTTTATATTTAGAATTGTATTGATCATCCACATTTTTAAACTCAGGATCAAGATAAGAATAGCTCAAAGAAAACTTCAAATTTTGATTCGCAGAAAGATTTGCTAAGTACGAAATCTTCGTATTAAATCCATTCGTTCTCAAGTCTCCAAAGTTTTGCGCTTCCCAAGGTTCGTTAGATGTTAAACGTACCCAATCGATAAAATCTGTGATCGAACGATAAAAATAATAGGCATTAAACGTCCAATTTCTCTTGTTGTATTTGAATCCAATTTCGGTTTGAAAAGCCTTCTCAGATTCTACATTTGCATTTCCTATATTTCCTGGTCGCTGATCTAAATATAAATCTGTAAACGAAGGAATTCGCTGACTTGTCCCTGCATTTACCATCAATTTCAAGTTCGAATTTACCGCATAACTAGCATCAATTCCCGGAAATGCTTGCCAACCATATTGCGAATTATAGTTAACATACGTTCCGACATTTACATTCAATTTTGGTGTAATATCCGTTTTATATTCCGCATAAAATCCAATATTATCGCGAGTATGATTTTTGATACTTGTGGACGAAATTTGCTCATTTCGGTATTCAGCTCCTACTCCAATTTGCCCTTTATTCAATTGATACGTAGAATTCACTTCTCCCGAAATAGAATTTGAATAATGCAGAGAACGAGCTTTGCTCAAATCATTTTTATAATAGCGATAATCATCGAAATTGTAACGATAACTCACTCGTGGTGCTAACGTAATTCGATTCGATAATTGATGCTTAGATTGAATGTTAACTAATGTTGTTTCAATCAATTCTTTCGAATTTTTATCACCCGGTGAAGCATAAAAACCATTTGCTCCAAATCCATTTTTTACATAACCATACGAAGCAACTAAACTATTGGCATCATCAAACTGAAAGTTTCCTTGATAATATAATTTATTGTTCTCGTAAGCCGTATTGTATCGGTATCCATTTCCCCAATCATGGCTCACATACAACTGATGTTGATGCGTTTCTTTTGCCAAATTCGCACCAAGCTGCACACCTCTACTAGTGTAGGTATCGCCTGTATCTTCGGTATCTTTCTTAAAATTTGTTCCAAAATAGGTATTCGCATAAACGCCCGTTTTCTTTGGTTGACGCGTGACAATATTAATAACACCTGTCAAACTATTATTTCCGTAAACACGAGCAGCCGGACCACGTACCACTTCAATTCTGTCAATCGCTTCTAGAGGAATGGGAAGATTTAACGCATTATGAGCCGTTTGATGATCCATAATTTTTACTCCATTCAACAAAATCAATGTTTGCTCAAAACTTCCGCCATCCATCGAAATATCAGCTTGCGTTCCAAACGGTCCTCGTTGACGCAAGTCTATTCCAGATGCATACTGCAACACATCCTGTAAAGAACGTGCAGGTAATTTGTTTATTTCTGATTTACTTAACACATAAATGTTTCTATTTTCTTTAGAAAGTGGCGTATTCAGACGGTTATCTAAAATAGAAACTTCACCTATTGCAATGGTATCATTCGCATTTTGTGCAAAAATACTTTGTGCAGCTAAACACAATACCATAGTAATCTTCTTCATTTTTGACTAATTATTTAATTAATTGAGTTAAATCTGATGCGAAAGTAGTACCTTTCCGACCTATCATAATATACCAGTTTACAGATAATGAATAGTCCGGCTGAAATACCATACAAAAGTTTTATCAAAATCGAACGCAATTCGGATACACCGATTTATCTTCAATTAGCGAATCAACTGGCTAAAGCTATACAATTAGGCTATATTCCAACTGGAACAAAATTACTTGGAACGAGGCAATTAAGTGAGATTTTAACGCTTCATCGCAATACAATTGTCAATAGTTTTCAGGAACTTGAAGCTCAAGGTTGGATAGAAATCGTTCCAAATAAAGGAAGTTATGTGTTAAGTCAAACTTCTCAAAAATTTCAAAAAACCATTGTTCCAAAACAATTTTCAATCAATTTGTATCCTGATAAAACGGGTTTTCAATTTGAACAATCGATACTTTTGGATAATCCATACGAAAATTTTAATCAACGATTATATTTAACCGATGGAATAATCGATCATCGGTTAGCAGAACTAAAACTTCCTGCTAAATTATATTCAGCTATTTTAAAACGAAAAACGTCAATTTCGAAGGTAAATCAGTCCAAAAATGAGTACTTTTTAAAGAATTTAGCAAATTATCTCAACTTGACACGAGGTTTACATATTTCGAAAGAGAATATTTTGGTAACGAGAAGTTCAGAAATTTCACTTTTTCTGATTGCTGAAATTCTACTAAAACAAAATGATGTTGTTGCTGTCGCAAATTTAAGTTATTATAAAAGTAACATGATTTTTCAGACCCAATTTGCTAAAATCAAACAAATAAAAACGGATGAATTTGGAATTGACACCGATGATTTAAGAAAATTATGCGAGCAATTTCCAATACGAATTGTATATGTTACACCCCATCACCATTATCCAACAACGGTTACGCTAAGTTCGCAAAGAAGAGTTGAATTACTGCAACTTTCGCAGGAATTTGGGTTTGCAATTGTAGAAGATGATTACGATTTTGATTTCCATTACAGCAATCATCCTATTTTACCTTTGGCAAGTTCGGATCAAAATGGAATGGTTGTTTACACAGGAAAATTTGGTCATTATCTTGCACCAGGTTATCGAATTGGATTTATTGTCGCACCGAAAAATCTAATTCTCGAAGCGAAGAAACATTTGTCTATTCTTGATCAGCAAGTTGATCCATTTATCGAGCAAGTTTTAGGTGAAATGATTAGCGAAGGTGAAATTAATCGAATTCTAAAAAAACATCGTAAAACTTATCGAGAACGCCGTGATTATTTTTGTCATAAATTAAAAACGGAATTAAACGATCTAATCAGTTTTACGAGTCCAAATGGAGGTTTAGCGGTTTGGATTAATTTTAATCAACCTATAAATTTGATGGAATTAAAACGAAATTGTGCAAAAAATGAATTGTTTATTCCGCAAACAATTTTATATCAAACCCAACATCAAACTGGAATTCGTCTTGGATTTGCTCATCTAAATTTTGAAGAAATAGATGAAGTAATTTCAATTTTGAAACAAGAAATCATAAAAAAAGCTGAATAAATTTCAGCTTTTATATTTTATTTTTTATCTCTCAACTTGAATGTCCACGTAAATTGAAATTCTGAAACAACATCTCCTTCTTCATCTACGCCTCTACTTGTCACATTTAGTGATATACCTTTCTTGGTTTCAATCGCTTCTTTTATAGCCGCATCTATTTTTTCTCCATCTTCGCAAGTAAACACAATTTTACCAATAGCTTTTTTCAAATACTTCGATTGCATTCCCAAAACCAACATCGAAATATCTTCTCCTGATTTCGAAATCTTAGCATTTGCCATCAAACCTGAAGAAAACTCTGCCGCCATTCCTTGCACTGCCCAAAACATACTTTTGAATGGATTTTGATTAAGGAATCCATATTTTACTCGTGTCGAAACTTTATTTTCTTCCCACGATTCCAAACGAACACCCGCAATCCATGCAATCGGAATTTGAGTTGTCAATATATTTTTAAAAAGTTCTTTGTTCATATTTATATGATACTTGTGATTTTATTGAAAATCCAATATAAAAATAAATCTTGAAATAGAGAACTATAATTAAAACAGATTTTAAGTATTCCTATAAATTCAACATCTTTTTCCATTTACTAATTGAATTTCTACTTACTTTAAAATGTTTGGCAACAGTTGAATTGGATAACTTATGCTCTTCTTGATAATTCAACATATATATAATATCTGATTTTTCATAGGCTCTATGTTTTTGATTTTCATGATCAATATTGTACGAAGTATTAAAAATAATCTTGTTTACACGTATAATATCTAGTGATGAAAAACTTTCTTTTTCTAAAAAATTTTTCACAAATTTTAATTTAGTTGGAAACTTCTCCACCACTAGATCAAAGTATATTTGTTTGTAGTTAGGTGTTATTTTTGGTATTTGTTGATCCATTTGTATAAGGTAGTTTTGGGTATTTTGTATTCTTCGATAACTTGAGTTTTTGTCATTTTACCTTTTTCTATTCGTTCTAAAATAAAATTTATGATCTCTTTTGTATAAATATTTTTTCGGAATTGAGGTACTGTTGATAATTCATCAGATTTCGTTGAATCATAATTTTTTGGAGAAAATAAAATAAGATGTTGAGTATAAAGCCTAAAGAAATCATATTGTAAGAGTTTACTCCATCTTAATAAATTATCTGTATTGATACTTTTTGATTGATACATTTCCAAAACTTCAGTTTCATTACATTTTAGAAAGTTACAGATACGAGGTAAGTCAATACCTCGTTCTGCAACCAAAAGTTCAATTAGATTTCCTATATGAAAGTCTTTGTAGTTCATTTTTATTATTGTCCTGTAATTTGTTCTATACGAATAAAAACTTTTTGTTTTGTTACATCAGTAATGTTAGCTGTAGGATCCATACCCGCCATAACAGTTACTATGTATGCAACCTTTGTTATAGAAGATGTGTCTATCCACGAATAATATCTATATTCTGGACCTCCACTATTAGCATTGTAGATTCCTTGGTCTCCCCACGCTCCTGTAGAACCTGTAGGTGTCAAGGTTCTCCATGTATTTCCTGTCCCTCCTCCTGGAGTTTTAGACGGAACTTTTAAATTACCTCCTGCATCAGTTATTTGCCCTCCATAAAAAGTTGAATAATTCCACATAAGTACTTTACCTTCATTACTGTTATTTCTTAATAAGACATTATTCTCAACACCACTAGCAGTAGAAGTTGTATTATTAGTGGATGTTGCAGCTGCAGTCTGAAGTGAATGTCTCATAAAGACTTTTATCGTATAAAGTCCATCTGGAGTAGTCGCATCCACAGTAAATCCTTTAGTGCCAGTATCTGGATCTGTTACAAACTTCATATAATCCATCACAGCTACAATTTTGTAATCTGCATTTACTTGGGTACCAACAGTTACATCTTTACAACCTTTTATATCTGTATTTGCTGCAAAAAACGGAGTTAAATCAAATGAAATTCCAATTGGTGAAGATTGTGATGCATTGGGCATCCCTTGAATGGCAAAAACAAGATACCCAGAACCATGTTCCAATTTACCATCGGCTATAGTTGCAGTAATGTTTGGATTACCAACCGAAGTAAATGAAGCCCCTACAAACTTACCTCCATTACCTCCAGAATAAGGCACTTTAATTATACTTCCTGAAATAATGGGCTTTGGAGTATTCCCATCAATAGATTGAGAAGGATCAATTGTAGAAGCAATACAATTTACTGTTGCAGATCCTTTTACAGAAGTATTATCTTCAATGCTTCTCCATTCATTTCCATTCCAAAAGTAATAACCTTTCGGAATAGTCGCTCCTGTATTATAAATAAATAATCCTTGAGGTTGATTAGAAATATCATTATCTCCATCTGAATTAAGATCCATTGTATTTGAAGTTAAATCAACTCTTGGGACCAGCATTCCTTTATTTTTAGATGAAATATCAAGCATCGCATATGGATTAGGTGTAGTTCCTATGCCTGTTGCGCCAGATTGTGTCACAATAAAATCATCTTCCATTTGTTTAGGAGTCGGAGTTCCTGTCAAAGGATTTGTAGTTGCGGTTGATGATTTACCATCAACATTCAATAATCCTTGCGGATTTGATGTATTAATTCCTACTTGTGAATAAGACGAAATAGAAATAAGTACTAATGAAATTGTAAATAATTTTTTAATCATAGGTTTTAATTTTGATTGTTTTTGAAATTTCTAAAGGAGTAGAATAGATTGATTTTTGGTTGATCATTTTCTTTTGACAAAATTCAATTTTCAAAAAATTTCGCACTGCATTTTTACAACTATAAAACCTATACAAAGCAAAAAACCACCTATACATTATCTATACAAATAATTGTATTTAATTATATACCAATTATTTAAATAATATTTTTAAAAAGAAATAAAATGAATGAAGTTTTTACTTATTACTATATTTGTAATACTCTCGTACTAATACCTACCTGTTAAAACCAATCAACATGCATAAATACCTATTTTTTATTTTTGTTTTAATACAATCAATTTTATTATCTGGACAAGACATTAAAAATAAACCCAATTCTATAGCTGAAATCGATAACTTAAATAATCAAGCAAAAGAGTTGTATGAAAAAGGAGAAATAAATAAGGCACTTACGTCTTACAAGAAAATTATAGAAAAAGGAAAAGAAGTAAATTATACAAAAGGTTTATCAGAAGCTTATTTACAAGCTGCCAATTGTTATTACGAATTATCTATGCCTTATGAAGGAAGCCAATATATTTTCTTAGCTGAACAAAATGCTCAAGACAATCCAGAATTAATGGTTAAAATTACATTCTTAAAAGCACTTATTTTATTTCAAGCACATTCCTATGATGAAGCTGAAAAAAAATTCAGAAAAGTAATAGAATATGCAGAAAAATTAAAAAGGAAAAAGGAAGCCAAAAAATATATTGACAGATCTAATATTAATATTGCGAATATTAACTTCCTTCTTGAAAAATACGACTACGCATTATCAAATTATTATAAAAATTTTAATTCCTTAGATACAATGCATAAAGTAGGTACAAGTATTAATATTGCAGAGATTTATCTCATAACGAATAAAATCGATTCCGCTCAAAAATACCTGAATATTGCTGAAAACAATATTCATTTTATTCAAGAAAAACGTATGTATTTGACAATTAAAGGAGGTTTAAGTGGAGTAAAAGGTTTGTATTACATCAAAACAAATGAATATCAAAAAGCTATCAATACTTTAAAAAATAATTCAAGTACAACTTTTTATACTTCAGATGAATTACTAGGGATGGCATATGCAAAACTCAACAAAACGGATAGTTCGGTCTATTATTTCGAAAAAAAATTAAGCACTAAATTAAACAATAGGTTAAATAACGAAACAGTATATAATGCGTCTTCTCTGATATATAATGATGAGAAATTAGCATTACAGAAAACCTATGAGCAGAAAAGAAAATATTACCTTTTATTAATTGTTATTACAACTTTTAGTATCGTTTTATTAGTTTATATAATTTACAACCATAAAAAACAAGCCAAACAAAAAACTAAATTACTCGAATCAGAAAAGCAAAAACTAAAAATGGAGAAAGAGATTTCTGATTTAAAACAAGAACATTATCAGAAACAAGTTTTGGCAACAACGATTCAATTAGAACAAAAGAATAAATTTTTAGAAGAATTAAAAGAAAATTTAAAAAAAAATCAAGAATTTAATTTGAACAATTACTTAAAAAACGAACTAATTATTGATAAAGATTTAACCAATATTCATGATATTGTAAAAGAAGTGCATCCTAATTTTTTCAAGAAATTAAATGAGATGACGACAACTAAATTAACCAATCTCGATATCAAATACGCAGCATATATCTACATGAATATGGATAATTCTCAGATTGCATCTATTCTCAGTGTAGATCCTAAAACAGTGAGTGTAACTAAATACCGCTTAAAACAAAAACTCAATTTATCAAAAGAGATTGATTTAGACACCTTTATTCGAAACTTGAACTAATTAATCTTATCAGCAAAACAAGTGTACACTTGTTCAATCAAGGAAAAAAATAATCATACGTATTTCAATTAATCCAAATAATGAACAGAATACAGATTATTAATAACTTAAAGCATCTATATCAGAAGATATAGATGCTTTTTATTGGTATTACGATAAATCTTAATTTGTTTTTCTAGCTAATAAGATATTCATCAAGAAAGTCCCAGCCCAATTACTAGAGCTCGAATAATCATCAGAGCGTCGAACAGAAATAGTTAACCTAGTTTTATTATTTACATTTTCTAATTTAACAAAAGATGGAGTAAAAACATCTGGGTAACTTTGATCATTCCCAGCGGTAATAATAGGATACATATTATCAATATTGAAAGCTTTTCCTCGATATTCATAGACCAATAACATTCTACTATTTGTTTTGCTAGATGTATTTACGCTTGTAGATGTTTTATTCACAAGCCACCATCCAGCATCAGTATTTGTAGATGGAGTATCATATTTTGTTATCGCATGATTTGTAAAATCAGCTTTATCAGTACTAGAGGCAACTGAGCTTCCATGCGGAGGAATGTATAAATGTGTTCCATATATTTCCACATTTGTATTGACTGGTTTACCAATGAAAGAAAGGTCCCAAGTTCCACCAGAAGTATTTGTATTATTTACAACCTCAACAAAGCATCCAAGCGGAATAATAAAGTTATCAATAGCTATACTTGTACTTCTTAACGTATTTCCTGTAGCAGCTGTTAACGTGAGATTATTCGTAGATAAATTTTTTATTTTGTAAATTCTCCCAGAAAATGATTTTGTACCACTTTCTACTACAGGAAGTGTAAAAGTTGCAATAGTATTCCCTGTATAGCTAACATAATAGTCTAAATTGGTTAATGTGGTTGTCGTTTTTACTTCGCGATAATTTGCTTCAAAAGAACCTTCAATAGATAATGTAGAATTTGGACTTTGTGTGTTTATCCCTACTTGAGAAAATAAAAAAACGCTAGGAAATAAAATAGATGTAGTGAATAAGATAATTTTTTTCATTTTTATTATTTTAGAAATAATTGGTAGTGTTGATAGAATCTAAAGATTCCTTTATATTGTTTAATATGTTTTTTTTGCTAATAAAAAATTTAAGAGAAAGGTCTCTTGCCATGAATTCACCTGATTATCGATTCTAGCTACAGAAATACTTAATCTTGTTTTTCCATCAGTTCCATCATTTTTTAAAGAAACAAAAGATGGGGTAAAAATATCTGGAAGATTACTGTTATTGCCTGTTGACAAAATACAATACATATTATCAAGTTCAAAAGGTTTTCCTTGATATTCATACACGATCACCATTCGGGCTGTTGTTTGATTAGCTACTGATGCAGTTGAAGTTTTACTAATTACCCACCAATCTTTGTCTTTAGAATCGTATGAAGAATTGTTATGCGAAGCAAAATCAGCAGTAAACGTAGCATGAGGAGGTATATAGAGTTGATTACCATAAACTTCTACATTACTAGAGATAGATTCTCCTAAAAAAGATAAATCCCATGTACCATTAGAAGTATTTGCATTGTTTATTATTTCTATATATGCTCCTGGTGAAAGAAGAAAGGAAGCTACAGGTACATTCTCACTTCTTATAGTATTGCCAGAAGAAGGAATAACGGTCAAATTATAATTTGATAAGTTCTTAATCTTATACAGTCTTCCTGTATAAGCTGTTGCGTCGTTTCCTATAACGGGTAATGTCAGGATTCCTGCTTCAGTACCTGTATAACTTACATAATAGTTAGAATTATTAAGTGTTAAACTAGTTTTAGTTTCACTATAGCCCTTTTCAATAGAACCTTCTATAGAAAGAGTTGAATTGGGTGTTAAGGTATTAATTCCAACTTGAGCAATGGTGGTAATAAAACTAAATAACATGTAAAGAGTAAAGAGTATTTTTTTCATTTTAAATAATTTGCATTAAGATTATTTATGATAATTGAAGTATAATTCAATTAAAATTTAGCGTAGTACTTGCAAAAATTTAGAGACGTAGTCTAAATAGAAAATAAGAATTTGGGTTAGTAAAAAGTTTTCGGTCTGTAAATTTAAATCTTTAAACGATTAATTAAACTAATTTTACTCGTAAAATATTAATTTATAATCATTAAATTTTAGTCAGTCATCCTAATTTGATTGGAAAATGAATGAAATTTCTCTTCAAAATCCAATCAATATTTTGTTGCACATAATGCATTTTACTCAATAGATCATACATCAAAAAATATAGCTTGATGAATTAGAGAAAAGAATTCTACTGATTTAAAAAGTTCTCCTCCAAATAGAATCAAAATAAACCGTTTAATCCTTCATTGTTTTTTGAGATTTATTTATTTTTGACTTATTAATAATTAGTCTAAATAAATAATATTTACTCAATAGAACACATGAGAAAAAAATATTACTCGTTAAAAACAGTAGGAAAAGCATTCTTACTTGTACTAATGGTCAATCAAGTTGATGCAAAAGTTACTAATCTAAACGAAATATATTGGGAAAACACAATAAATTATGACCAAGAAACAGGTGAGATTCATGGTTATGTAGTAACAGAGGACGGATCTCCTATTGCAGATGCCTATGTTTCGTTATCTAATGGAATGAAAACAAAAACCAGTTCGGATGGAACTTTTGTCTTTACAGATATTGAAAAAGGAACTTATGAACTAACAATCAATCATTTCAATTACAACGAAATAATTCAGGACGTTACAATTACTGATCAAACAAATGCAACATTATCAATTGTATTAAAAACAGATAATCAGTTAAAAGAAGTCGTTGTAACTGCCAGTAGAATGCCCGAAAGTATTGACGAAGTTCCTTCTACATTAACATATATTTCTGCTAAAGACATGCAGATACAATCCCAAATTAATGATAATTTACCCAATATTTTGATGCAAAAAGTTCCTAGTATTTCTCCTAGTGAAGAAAGTCAAAATAATTTTATTGGTAAAATTAGAGGTCGTAATTTTCTTGTGTTAATCGATGGTATTCCACAATCTACACCTTTACGAAATGGAGGTCGAGATTTAAGATCAATAGATGCTTCTGCTATTGACCATATAGAAGTCATACAAGGCGCGTCTTCTATGTACGGAAATGGTGCTGCAGGTGGAATTGTAAATTACATTACAAAAAAAGCAAATAACAAGAAGAAAATTAATTCGTCAACTTATTTCAATAATACATTAAGCTTAGTCAATCCTAAGGAAACTTTTGGATATAATATTTCACAAGTATTTTCAGGAAAATTAGATAAATTTACTTATTTGCTTCAAGGCAAAATAGCGAATACAGGAGTGGTTAGATCGGCCGATGGTGAAATAAATAGTCCATTTTATGGTATAGGAGAAACTAAAAGTTATAATGCCTTGCTTAAAATTGGATACCAGATAAGTGACAATCACCATATCGAGTTAATGGGAAATTATTACCGTAGTATGCAAGATAGTAAGTATGAAGGAACAAAAGGTATTTTTGGAGAAAGTCCTTCGATAGCAGTTCTTACTGATAATCCTGCAAATGGAGGTACTCCGTATAGTAAAAATGTAAGTTTACGTTATGATGGTGAATTTGGAAAAACAAGTGCAAATGCAGTCCTTTATTACGAAGATATGAATTCCGTTTTCGAAACCTATAATCAAATTTATTCTGATCATAAAGGAGCACGTTTAAACTTTACAACACCTTTTGAATTAGGAAAAGCAGGTAAAGTAACCTTAATTTATGGGGTTGATTTTCTGAAAGATCATGCCGTTCAATTAGGATTAGACAAAAGCCATGTTACTCCTGATATGGATTTAAATAGTTTTGCTTATTACATTCAATCAAAATTTAACTTGGCCGAACGCTGGATTGTAAAAGCAGGAATACGTCATGAGTTTTTAGGATTTAAAGTTGGTGATTTAACTAAAGCAAATAAATTTACACCCGGTGATAAAAATAATTCAAATGCACTCGTTTTCAATATCGCAGCCAGATATAATAAACTTAGCTATTTACAACCTTTCGTTAGTTTTTCGCAAGGATATTCTATTGGAGATATCGGTTTAGTATTACGAAATAATGTTGCTTTAGATGCAATTGATCCTAAACCAGTCTCTGTTAATAATTACGAAGCTGGAATAAGTGGTAATTTCTGGAAATTAGACTATCAACTTACAGGATATTACAGCACATCAGATCGCGGAACAACTTTCGCCGAAATTGGAGCTCCTGGAAATTATCAATTATCACAAGTTCCACAACGTATATACGGTTTAGAAGCCGTAGTTAATGTAAAACCAATAAAATGGTTGAAAGTTGGTGGAATAATGGGATATATGGATGGTCGTCAAGATTTGAAGAATGAAGGAGAATTTAAAGATAAATTAGATAATTCTATCCTTACACCACTTAAGTTATCTTTCAACTTAGACACTAAAATTACAGACCAATGGAATGTATTTTTTCAGTTAACGAATTTATCAGGTCGTGATGTTTTTGATAAATCACAATATAACTATGGTAAATACCCTATTTCTGGTTATACAATATGTGATTTATATACAAGCTATAAGCTAAAGAATATAACATTTAATCTTTCTTTTAACAATTTATTCAATGCCGACTACTACCCTATTCATGCCGAAGTTAGAGGCGCTACTAATGACGGAAGATATTATATAAAAGGTAGTGGTACCACTGCTAGTCTTGGATTGAAACTCGATTTATAATCTTATATAGTTTAAAACCTCTGTTATTTAATAGAGGTTTTAAATTCTCATCTCATTATCATTTCGAGGGATCGAAAAATCTAATCTTTACATCATAACATTATACATATTACCCAAGCTCCACTAGAGTTTATCTTTTTAATTTCAAATTCTAGTTTGATAACAAATTTTGTCATTTTGAACTCGTTTTAAAATCTTAACTCCACATTCCCAAATCCATCACAAAAGACTTAATACATAATACTTTTTACATCTCAATTCTCAGATCTAAAATCTAAATCCTAGCTCTATTCAATCGAGCAGCATTTAATATCACCGATACCGAACTCAAACTCATCGCAGCAGCAGCTACCATTGGAGATAATAAAATTCCGAAAAAAGGATACAATAATCCTGCTGCAACAGGTATACCTAATGCATTATAAATAAATGCAAAAACTAAATTCTCTTTGATGTTTCGCATCATTTTATGACTTAATACAATACTTTTATACACACCAATCAAATCACCTTTCAACAAAGTAATATCTGCACTTTCTATGGCAACATCAGTTCCTGTTCCCATTGCAATCGATACATCAGCTTGTGCTAATGCAGGTGCATCATTAATTCCATCACCAGCCATCGCAACCACTTGTTGTTTACTCTGCAAATCTTTAATAGTATTCAATTTATCTTGCGGCAATACTTTCGCTTTAAAATGTGCTATACCAACTTCATTGGCTACTTTCTGAGCCGTTTGCTCATTATCACCCGTCAGCATCATCACATCTACTTTTTGTTCTTTTATTTTTTGAATCGCTTCTTTCGACGATGCTTTTATTTCGTCCGAAATTTCAAACGCGGCCAAGACTTTTCCATTTACACCCAAAAAAGACAACGTATTCGTACTATCCACTTTCGGCACTTGCATACCTGCAAACGTCATCAACCCTTCATTACCCAAATACACTTCTTTTCCATCCACTTCTCCTTTCACACCTTTACCAGCAATATCTTCAAAATTTCGAATAGAATGCAAGTTTAAATTCTCTTTCTCTGCCGCATGAACAAAAGATTGCGCCAATGGATGTCCACTGTTTTGGTTCATACTTGCTGCCAATAGCAAGACATCATTTTTATTCAATCCTTCAAACGGAATAATATTCACTACCGCTGGTTTTCCTTCAGTAATCGTTCCTGTTTTATCAATTGTTAAAGTCGTTACGTTATTCAATCGTTCCAAAGCTTCAGCATTTTTCACCAAAACCCCATTTTTAGCACCTTTACCAACTGCTACCATCACCGACATAGGCGTAGCCAAACCAAGAGCACAAGGACAAGCCACAATCAGCGCGGCCAATGCATTCGCAATGGCAAAAGCTACACGATTTTCGCTGCCAAAAATCCACCATGCCAAAAAGGTTATCAACGCAATAACCATCACAGTAGGAACAAATATTTTGGAGATTTTATCGACTACTTTCTGAATTGGAGCCTGACTTCTACTTGCCTGATTGACCATATCAATAATTTGAGCCAATAAAGTTTCACCTCCAACTTTTGTTGCCTTCATTAAGAACATTTTACTTCCGTTGATGGTTCCTGCCACCACTTCATCATCAATCGTTTTTGAAACAGGAATTGGTTCTCCCGAAATCATACTTTCGTCAATATCTGCAAAACCTTCGGTCACAATTCCATCTACAGGTACTTTATCACCTGGTTTTACACGTAAAATATCATTTAATTGAATCTGATCAATGCTTACTTTTTCTTCTTTTCCATTAACGATTCTAAAAGCTTCGTTCGGAGATAATTTAATCAACTCTTTTAAAGCAGAATTCGTTTTAGAATGCGCTTTGGCTTCCAACATTTGTCCTAACATCACCAAAGTTAAAATTACCGCTACCGACTCAAAATACAAAGCTACCTGACCATGATGCGTTTTGAACTCAGCAGGAAATAAAGATGGGAAAAATAAACCCACTACCGAATACAAAAAGCCTGCACCAGCACCCAACCCAATTAAACTAAACATATTAAGATTCCATGTTTTGAAAGAAACCCAAGCACGTTGAAAAAATGACCAACATGTATAAAAAACAATTGGTAAACATAACGCAAACTGAATATAGGCTGATACTTGTGGACTTACAATTTTACCAATTGGATTACCTGGAAGCATTTCACCCATTGCCAATACAAAAATAGGAACAGTTAATACCATAGAAATCCAAAACATTTTTCGGGTATGATGATAAACATCATCAGCCGAATCGGTTTGTACAACAGGAATCAAATCCATCCCACATATCGGGCAAAAACCAGGTTGATCTTTGATGATTTCGGGGTGCATCGGACACGTATATTCGTTTGCTAAACTCAATTTTTCTTCTTTTATTAAATGCATTCCACAAACCGGACAGTTACCAGGTTTATCGTAGGTTTTATCCCCTTCACAATGCATCGGACAATAATACACATCGCCAGTAGTTGTTTTCTTAGGAAGTGCTGCAAAAGGTGCTTTAACTTGACCATGCGAACAACTCGCGTGATCATGCTTTGACGTTTCTTTAATTTCTTCTGTTTTATGTGAACACGAAGCGTGATTATCATTGGGTTTCGTTTCCGAATTCTCTTTTTCCTTTTTTACCAAATGCATCCCACAAACCGGACAATCACCTTGTTTATTGTAGGTCTTATCCCCTTCACAATACATCGGACAATAGTATTCAGCTGCATCACTTTCCATTGTTTTATGCGAACTTGATTCTGAATCCTGTGCTGATTGAACTTCAGCTGTTGGTGTTTCTGAATTTTCAGGAATTTCTATCAAAAACATTCCGCATTTTGGACATTTTCCAGCTTCATTACTTGCAATCTCTGGATGCATGGGACAAGTATATTTCATAGAAAAAAAGTTTTTTTTAGATGATTTTAGTGTTTCAATCGTACTTCTATCAACATGAAGAGCGATTTACTC
The DNA here is from genome assembly GCF_013488205.1 of Empedobacter falsenii. Classification (NCBI taxonomy): domain Bacteria; kingdom Pseudomonadati; phylum Bacteroidota; class Flavobacteriia; order Flavobacteriales; family Weeksellaceae; genus Empedobacter; species Empedobacter falsenii. Next base: position 2,076,457 of record NZ_CP040908.1, read on the forward strand.
CACTTAAATTTACAAATATTATTCTACAAATTTCATATAACTTTATATCAAAAGATTACACAATTTAGAAGACAATGTATATAATTTACAGATTCATTATTACCCTTAATACCTCTTATCTATTTTTATTTTCTGTATTCATATAAAATGAAATCAGCTTGATAATTCGTTATTTAGCATCTAAAACATTGTAAATCATAATTTTTACATTGTACATTTCACAGCCGTCTCAATACTAATATCTACTTTTTACCCAACAAAAAACTACCCATTACTTGGGTAGCCTCTAAAGATTAAAACAAATTTTCATTTTTGAATTTCTGCAACAGCAACGATAAACAAAAACTACTTAACGCTCCTACAAGCGAAAGTAAAATTGTTGAAATAACATCTTGCCATTGTATACTTGCATACATACCGCACATTGTTCCGCAAATCACACTATATTTTGTGTGATCGTGTGGCGGAATCGGATTCATCAACAGCATCATGATCAACCGTTAATTGACTTACAGCCGTTAAAACACCACCAGTAACAACCAAATATCCACCTAACTGTACCAATAATGTTGGTAATACAACAGGAGCGGCAATCAATACACCACCTATACTGGCAGCGACTAATCCTATTGTTCGGATATGTTGAAATAATTTGGGTGTTGGTAATTGCAAACGTTCAACTATATTCATAGCGTTTGTTTTTGAATGTGTAAAAAAACCTCTTCACCTCTCTGTAAATACTCATAAACAACCATTTTCAATCGTTCAAATGCTTTACGAGAGTCAATACCTTTTCCTTCTCCTTGCAGAGAAGTAACAGGAGCTATACATCCATTCAGCTCCTTCAGTGCATCATTCGCTGGATGAAACAAAATTAACGATCGATTCGGAACCAAATCGATCCATACATGCCACCCAAAACGTTGACTGAAACGTTTTTTAAGTGGATATTTACCTTCTGGAATACATGATTTACGTTTCAAATTATCATTCCATGGTAATTCAATTGTCATGCAAATCAGTTGTTGCTGTAACCAAAGTTGTCCATTGGTTCCGTCAGATAAATACTTTCTTTTTAAAACTAAATCCATTTTCTATTTTTTTTAGTTGTTATCTGGTTATTCATTTTGATTATTTAATTGATAAAACCGTCAATTCGAGTGGAATTCTGATAGAATTTCGTATCGAGAATAAGGTTTTAATAAATAAAAATATATTTTGAGTAAAATTTCTCTCAAGCTTGTTCTGAGTTTATCGAAGTATAATTTCAAAAAATAACTCGAACTCACAAATTTTAATTCAAAAGGAACAACAGATATCATTAGATATTTTAATAATCGCCTATCCACTTCTGCATAAACTTTTCATAAAATTCTAATCTATTTCCATATTAAACAAATCACTGTAAACCATATGTCTTTTATAATCAATGAAAAACATTTTTATACATTTTTGTCATACAACAACAATTATTTTTAGAAAAATAGATCATTTTCTAAAAAAACTAAACAAATAAAACCATCAGGAACAACAAGCTATTAAGTTCTATTTAATTTAATTCGACAACTAAAAAAAAAATGAAATATGAAAAAAAACAAACGAATTATCATTTATGCAAAAGACATACAAAATGCTACAGGAAGAAGTTATAGACAAAGTCTTCGTTTATTACAAAAAGCCAAAAACACTGTTGGTAAATCAAAAGAAGACATGTTAAGTATAAGGGAATTCTGTGAGGTATACAACATTAATCCCCTCGATTTTCAAGAATCAATTTAAAAACAAAAAAATTATGAACGATAAAACTATATTCTCGGTTCAATGGTTCAATTCTATTATCAAAAAAATAGATGAATTAGAACAAGATTGGAAAAATAATATTATCCAATTCAGCGATTCCATTTTAATGGAAGAACATCAAGTAACAACCTTATTACAAATTTCAAAATCCACCTTACGAAGGTATTGCTTAAAAAAGTATTTTAACGTGTATCAAGTAGGCAAGCGAAACCTTTACTTACAACACGATATTATCAGAGGTATTCTAACACATTTAGTCAAATAAATAACAAAAGAGAAATAAATAGTTTATTTCTCTTTTTTAATTCAAATTCTCTTTTAACAACATTTGAGATTAAGAGGAGGAGCCACTGTGTGGCTCAGGTATTCCTTTTTTTTAATGTCACTTTTTACTTGACTAAAAAGTAACCAAAAAGACAAGGCTGTAAACCTCTCTACTAAAAATGTTCGCATTTCACCTCCTCTCTCAATACTAATATCTCATCTCTAACATCTACTTTGTACATTTTACATACTACATAATACAATTCTAATATCTCAATACTAATATCTACATATCGATACACGAACACCGAACAAACCATACAGAACGGATATACAATGGATACAGAATGGATACAGAGCGGATACACAACCGATACAGAAAAGTGTCATTTTCGATATACACCGATACAGGAATTTAACACTTTTTAACACTTAATTTCTCTAACCACAATAAAAACATAGGTTTTTGTTACGTTTATGTTCTAGGCTTAACGTTTTACGGATTTTGTCATTCTTAGCTTGTCTCAGAATCACATTCAATATGTCATTTCGAGGTATCGAGAAATCTTTTGTCACTTTTTTTATTCATAGCTTATGTATTCTAATTATCGGTATTCATATGTCTTCAGGTAGCTCATCCAAAAAAACATTTGAAATTAAGAATTTGAAATTAAAAGGAGGAGCCATGATATGGCTCAGGTATTTTAAATAAATTATTTCCATAAAGTTGGCAACTCGCTCCACTCAGACACTCCAACTTTTTTATTCCAATAATTTAGAGTTGAATTGCATTTCGATTCTAAATCGTCGGATTTTTAACTCTTTTTTTAATATTCAAATTCATTTTTAACAACGAATTCCAAAACCGTCATTGCTGAAAAGTCGAGCGTCAATTCGGCGTAAAGAGCGTTAAAAATGATTTACTGTTCGCATTTTACATGCGAATGATTTAAAGCATTTAGCGAATAGTCGTTATTGACCGACTTGTAAGCACAGACTTGACGTTTTTGGTTCGTTTTTGCGTCAAGGTAAAAATGAACATATGTACCTAAGCTCCACTAACTCCTTTCAAGAAGGAAATTATCTCCTTGATTTTGTATATTTATCGTCTAAGTCTTCGATACAACGTTTTGCAAACGTCACTCTGACTGACGAATCTAGTACCCTGAGCGAAACCGAAGGGTAATTCAGCTTGACAATTGGATTTTTAATACGTAATACTTTTTACAAACTACATTCTACAACCCCTCAATACTAATATCTAACATCTAATCCTCTATCTCATCTTTAGTCTTAAACTAAAAAAAACATACTACTTTTTACATTTTACATAATACAACTCTAAAACATCTAACATCTACTATTTACTTTCTACGCTCGCCAATCCCCTTCATCACCTACCAATTTCGTTCACGGCTCGTCAGGTTTCAATCACTTAAAGCTATTCAGTCTACATTCGAATTGTTGCTGAACCAAATCAAATAAAGTTTAATTTAAAATCTATTAAAAATGGGAAAAATTACAGATTCTCTTTTGTCGGGTACGCGAGGACGTACAGGACGAATTGTTGTTTCGAATATCGAAGGAAATGAAATTTCTCGTATACGACCACGAAAATCAAACCGTATACCAACACCAAAACAACAAGTCATAAAAGACAGATTCAATTTTGCTGTGCAGTTTATACAAGGGTATAAAGCATTGGCTAAAACCTATTACGGAAAAAGAGCTGGTTTAAAATCGCCTTATAATCAAGCCATGGCAAATTTATTACAATCTATGCCTTGTAATATGGATACCTTAACCTTTTCTATTGATTATGATGCTATTCAATTCACAAAAGGTAATTTACTCGAACCACAACCTGTAAATGTTATTGCAGACGATCCACTATCGGTAACGATTACATGGACCAATAATGCAACAGAACTTGTGGATCAAAATGACACCTTGGTTATATTGTATGTAGAAGATGGGAATACAAAAGCACAATCAACGGTTGTACAAACAACTGTAAAACGCTCCGAAGAATCCTATGTACTACAATTTTTACCAAAATATCAAGGAACAGATATACATGTATGGATGAGTTTTTTATCCGTCATAAAACAAGACGCTGCACCGTCTGTTTATTTAGGTCAAATCACTGTACCTTAATCACTTCCCCTCTGCTTTTTGGAGGGGATTTTTGTTTTTATTATAATTTATTGTATATTAGACAAATACATCTTTACTACAAGCATTTTCAATTTTAATTTTTAAGCCTATGAAAATTGAAGTATATGAAGAATATATCAAGTACCTGAACTTTTTTATTCATCGATATGGGGATGTAATCAAGAAAATTGAACCACAAGTCGAGGCAAAACAAGATATCCTAAACAAACAGTATATGCAAATGATAGAATATGCATTTGGCTTTATTCAAAAAATCAATTTGTTTGCGATACAAGATTATCAATCACAACTGTTGTTTATTCCGCAATTAATCTTTTACTTCAATGATGTCTGCGAATGTCCTCGTCCCCCAACCCTATCCATAGATTTTAATGTTGACATAGAAGCAATTTGCGAACTATTAAAAATCAATACACAAATCACTTATAATCAAAATCAATATTTTCCTTTTCTTATTGATATTTCAGGTTTATCAGACGGTTACCATCATCTTGCAGGTTTTATCCACCGACACAAACAAAATGAATTTACTTATTACTGTGTTTCGATCCAAGTCAAAAGTCAAGAATTAAAGGGAAACTGGAAAAAGTTTTATCATATTCCCATTCAAAAACTCAAGTTAATTTACAAAGAATGCCTGCAAAAGAACCAAACACTTTATGCCTTTGCAACAGATACGGAATTTACTTACTATGAAATTCAAAAAGGATTCAACTACTATTTCAACTGCTCCTTTACGGAATACGAACAGAAATTAAAAATGTTGAAAGCCTTAGAATTGATCATGTTTACCAATGCTCCATTCAAAGACATTACCATTCAAAGTGGTTTCTCCACTTACAATACCTTAAAACGTACATTTGCGAAACACCAAATTCCTTTAAAAGAAATTCCTCGATTAATTATCTAAAAAAATAAAACGCTTTATCAATAAAACCATCATTTCGAGTGAAACTCTCAAAGAGTTTTGTATCGAGAAAAAAGGTTTTGAAGTAATTCAAAATAAGAATAAACATTAAAAAAATTTAACTTAAGAATTCGTATTATTATATCGTTCAGCAAAATAGGATTAGTAAGATTATAAATAACCTTATTATATAAAATATTGTAACATCTTCTAAATCAATCTTTTTAGAATAGAAAAGTAAATATTATTCTTTAATCAATGCTAAATTATCACTCTTTAATTTTATTTTCAACCAGTTATGCAATAGATTTTCATCAATTTCTTGTTCTGAATGATAAATCACTATTGGTTTTGCTTTTAAACTATCACTATAATGTTGAATAACCCCAAAATAAACATAACGTATTGAAGGAAACAAGGATTTTATTTCACGTTCAGTAGTAGCATCTCCAATTTTTTTTTGCTCTATTTGTGTTTTTAATTGTTGTATTTGTAAATCTTTTTCTGTTACGTTTAGCTGATTTTTATTTATTTCACTTAATATTTCTTGTTTTAAATCACTATTATTTTGTCGAACAACTAAAGTTGTATTTTCTAAACCAAAATCCGCTAGCTTATTATTAAATTCTTTTATTTGTAAACTATCATATTTCTCTGTTAAAAATGCAAGTTCAATACGCTTTGGATTTGATCTAAAGTTTACATTTTTATAAATAATAGTTTTTCCTTTCAACTGAAACTCTTTTTGGATAAATGTATTTACGTTTTGTGTATATCTTTTTTCTTGTAATAGATTATAGGCTAGATAGAAGCTAGGTAAAATTAATAAAGACATCAAAACAGTTATAGTTAGTCGTACTTTTTTGTCTAGTGCAGGATTTTGGGTTTGTATTGGTTTGTATTTCAAATACTTCAATACCAAAAATGTAGATAAGGCAATAAAAAAACAATTTATACTATATAAATATAATGCACCCGCTAAAAACTTAAAGTTGAGAGTTGCTAAACCAAAACCTGCTGTACACAATGGTGGCATTAATGCAGTAGCTATTGCTACCCCTGGTATTGGGTTACCTTTCTCAATTCTTGTTATTGATATAGCTCCTACGACACCTCCAAAAAAAGCAATTAGGACATCATAAATTGTAGGCGATGTTCTGGCTAATATTTCTGACTCTACTTCTTTAAATGGGCTTAAATAAAAATATAAACACGAAACTACCAATCCAGCTAATGTTGCAATAAACAAATTCTTAGTAGATCGCTTTAATAGGGTAAAATCATAAGTAGCTAATGCAAAACCAGAACCTACAATTGGTCCCATTAAAGGTGAAATTAACATAGCTCCTATAATAACTGCTGTTGAATTAACATTTAAACCTATTGAAGCTATCAAAATAGCACATGCTAAAATCCATAAATTTGCTCCTTTAAATGAGATATTACTTTGTACATCCTCTTTGACCTTATTCTTATCTTCTTCTCCAATATGTAGATTGAGTAATTCGTATATTCTATTCATAGACATTTTATTAATATTAATTGTCGTACTTCATCACTACGTAGGTATTAAATATAATTATTTTAGTTTTGATTTTAGTATTTAATAAGGTGTTTTTACTTTAAATGAACATAAAGTCTATTTAGATTATAAAATTTTTCTCATTCCCCTAATTTTTGATTTAGATCGGGATCATTAGTATAGCTTAAAAGTTGATAGAACTCTTTTTTTATCAGTTAAATGAGATGGTTCAATTTTTCCATTTAACCAAGGTCTTCCTACTTTTATAAACCGGTGTCTCATTCTTAAATCTTAAACATACCAATGAAATTTTGATTGAAATTCATGTCCGTTATCTGTTTGAATTGTATTAATTCTGAAAGGAAATTTATCTACAACATAATTTATGAAATCAATTGAACTTAATTGATTGTGCTTTTCATAGATTTTAAGCGCTCTAATTCGTGTAGCATCATCAATTGCTGTATATTGAAATCTCTTGATTTTATGGCCATTTGCATCTTGAAAAATTAGAAATTTAACATCAACCTGTACATGATGACCTGGTGTTTCTTTTTCGTATAAAATACTATGTATGGCTCTTCTAGTAACCTTCTGTCTAACCTACCCCTATTATTACGCTTTAGAATACGACAAACTCTTGATTCTTATATTAAAATATCATACTAATATTCTAAATACCAATTAATTCGTCAAGTCCTTATTTATGTTCTTTTCAAAGTTCTAATACTTTATTTACAATTTCTTGCTTGATATGATTGAGAAATATACGAAAAGTTAATTTCTTTCTGAGTAGACCTTCTTCTCCGTATTCATAATATTCCTATTTCCATTTATAACTACAGTTTGTTATCTGATCAAATAATCGAGAATTAAAAATTCGAGTAAGTATTATTAATTTATTTTACTACTTTTTCTCAAAATCAAGTAGCCTAATACTCCAGCAATTAAAGATGTTAATAAAACGGCTAATTTAGCTTCATCAATTAATATTTCACTATTAAATGATAAATTAGATATAAATATAGACATCGTAAAACCGATACCAGCTAATAATCCTACACCTAAAATATGGTTTAAATTACTCCCTTCTGGTAACTGACCAATGCCAAATCTTGAGCAAATAATAGAACTTAATACAATACCTATTGGTTTACCAACTAATAAACCTAATAAAATACCTAATCCTAAAGGAGAGGTTAATCCTTCAAGCATCTCGTTATATATAGTTATATTAGTATTAGCAAATGCGAAAATTGGAATAATAATAAAGTTTACAGGCTTTACTAAGGCATGTTCTAATCGTTCTAATGGCGATTCTTGATCAGTATTATTTGTTGGTAAAGTCATGGCTACTAATACACCTGCTATTGTAGCATGTATACCCGAATGATGTACAAAATACCATATAAATATTCCTGGAATCAAATATAAATAAGGATTCTCTACGTTTAATCTATTCATTAACACTAATACTCCTAGGCCTACACCCGCATACATTAAATACACTAAGTCTATACCTGATGAATAAAATAAAGCTATCACTAAAATAGCTATCAGATCATCCACTATAGCTAATGCAGCCAAAAAAATCTTTAAACTTATCGGAATCCTTTTGTCTAACAATGATATAACTGCTAATGCAAATGCAATATCTGTAGCCATAGGAATTCCCCATCCACCTGAAGTATCCAAACCTATATTAAAACATATATATATTAACGCAGGCACTATCGCACCACCCATTGCTGCTAAAATAGGAAGAATAGCTTTTTTAGGTGATGATAGTTCACCTTCTACAATTTCTCTTTTTATTTCTAGACCTACAAGTAAGAAAAAAATAGCCATTAATCCATCATTAATCCACATGCTTGTACTATACTTTAAATGAATCCAACTATTTTCGACTCCAAATTCATAAGATAATACACTTTTTAATGTGTCACTTAAAGATGAATTAGCTATAATTAAAGAAATCAGTACGCATAAAAAAAGGAGGAAACCTCCAAAATTACTCGACTTAATAAATTCTTTGAATATTTTTAAATTGATAGAACTAGCCATAATTTAACTTTTATTATTTTAGAGCAAGATAATAAAAAATATGCAACCTCATAAATTGGCTTTTATTGGGTAAAATTTAATCTATAATATATCGTCATCTCATACTAACATTTCTGTCAATAAAAAAAGTTAAACGATTTATCAATAAAACCATCATTTCGAGTGAAATTCTGAAAGAGTTTTGTATCGAGAAAAAGGGTTTCAAATGTTCAAATAATCTGGTTAAAATAAGACTGCCTTATATAGAACAATTCTAAAACTCCTCAAAAATGAGATCTATTTTTAAAAAAACAAGATGCATTAACAAAAAATCGTCTGTTTTATCTAAAAATAGGTATTGACTTGCTCAATAACTTCTCTGAACTTTGTATAACACTAACCGTTAACATTTTAGCATTAACCATAAAATACAAAAACATGAGAAAAATTGCACCGCTTATACAAACACTCGTCTGCTACCTATTTATCATATTGTTTATTTATACAGCTGTGAGTAAACTAATAGATTTTGAGAATTTTCAAATTCAATTGGCACAATCACCATTACTAAGTGTATATGCAGAATTTATAGTTTATACTAAAAAAATTAGTATAGGAATTGTTATTGCACTATTGCTTCTAGTTAGCAAACGAACCTTACAACAATAACGAGATCACAGTTTGATTCCTTTTATCAAACTTGAAGGAAAAATTCTTCTTTTTTAAAGAAAATAAACCCTAAAAATAATAAGTCAAAAGGTCGAATTTATAAAAATGACGTTCACAAAAGTGTGTTTTTTATAAAAAATATAAAAAAATTAAAAAAACAGACACCATAAAACACTATTATTCAGTAAGTTATTTTACAAAAAAGACGAATTTATAAATTCTACCTTCCATTTATGTTTTTGCTCCTCTTGTTTGCATTGAATCTCTTTTACAAAGTCTAATTTTATAAGAATCAATATTTTATCGCCAATAAATTATTGAATATGAGTTGAATTATTAAGATATAAATACAAAAAATGAAAAAAATAACTCCTATTATACAAACACTCATCTGCTACCTATTTATTGTTTTGTTTGTCTATGCTGCAGTCAGTAAGCTCATCGATTTTGAAACCTTTCAAACCCAGCTGGGACAATCGCCAGTTATTAGTGCTTATGCAAGCATTGTTTCTTATGGAATATTAATTATTGAACTATTAATATCAATCCTACTGGGTATCAAAAAATATCAAAAATTGGGTTTATACTGTGCCTTATTTTTGATGAATGTATTCACCATATACATTATCATTATTCTAAAATTTGCTCCATTTACACCATGTAGCTGTGGAGGTATTTTAGAAGATATGGGGTGGAACGAGCATTTGATTTTTAATCTTCTTTTTATTTTACTTGCTATTTTAGGCATTATTTTAATGAATAGTAATTATCGTCTTACAGCATCTAAAATAGGTTTAATTTTTCTTGTAGGTATACTGTTCATGATAGGACTTTTTCAAAAGAGTCGATTTGAAAAAAGCTATAACAATAGTTTTATTCGCGAATTTCTTCCTCATCATTCAAATCAATTATCTAAATTAAATTTAAAACAAGAAGGTTTTACTATTTCAGGGTTTGATAGCTGTTATGTTTATCTATCTCATCCTTCTGCTCCTCTCTATCTATTGCAATATGATTATCATACAAATAAAATTGACACGCTTCATCTAGAAATTAAGAAAAAAGAATTACCCTATAAGCGATTAATTACACAAGTCGATTACCCTACATATGTAATTGGTGATGGCTCTATTGGCATACTTCAAATTGGTCAATTAAATGCTAAACCTACTCTCCTAACCTATTATCAAAATGTGTATTATAATTCATATGCTCTTGGAAATAATCATCATATTGGATTTGTAGCTGCAGAACCACAAACTAGATCAAATTTATTAGGTGTTATATATCCTAGCGAAAAAGGTGAAACTATAAAATTAAATAAGACTAGTCTAAAAAATCAAATCAACGGAACATTTGACACTGATGGCTTATTGATTTGGAACAAAGAAAATAATCATTTTTTGTATAGTTACTATTATCGAAATGAAGTGATAGTATTGGATACTATGATGAATGAACTATATCATTTGAATAGTATTGACACCATTACCACAGCACAAATTGATATGGCTTATTATCCAAAAACTGACCAGTATAAAATAGGACCTCGCACAATCCGTGTGCACGAATACAGCGCTACATATGGGGATAAACTCTATATCTACAGTAGACGTTTTGGAAAATATGAAGAAGAAATAAGTGGTACAAGCATTATTGATGTATATGATTATCCTAATAAAAGTTATCTCTATAGTTTTTACCTGTATCATTTACCTCAAGAAAAATTAAGAAATTTTAGAGTGTTCAAAAATTACATTTTCGCTGTAGTTAATAAAGAGCTCTATTTCTATAAATTAATAAAATAACGTTGCAACGCAGGAGAAAGACCGAACACCTGTAAAATATAGTAGGTCATCATTTTAAATCACAAAATTATGAAAACACGTTTTTTAAACAAAATTTTACCTTTAGGAGTGGGTATGATGGCTGTTGCATTTGCTTTTGCAACTGAAGGAAAATCATCAACTAAAGATGAAAGTTCAACACTTTACATCTACGATAATTTAGAATGTACAGAGGTAAGTACGGAATGTGACAATGTACAAAATTATCCTTGTACTTTTAACGGAGAACGCGTGCACTTAATCAAAGATTCGCAAACTTCGTGTAGTGTAGCGCTATTTAATAGCTTCCAAATGGATTAATAAATTTAATAAAAACGGAAAAGATTGTCCTATGGACAATCTTTTCTTTATTTCAAATACTTATCAAACCAATTCTCAATTTCAATCGTTAATAATTTTTGATTGACTGGTGTAACAACACTATGCCCCTCTTTATTGAACAATAACATTTTTACAGGTTTATTTAATCTTCTTAAACCAGTATACAAATAGGTGTTCTGATACCAGTTTGCATTATCATCTTCTTTGCCTGTCCATATTAGTACAGGTATTTTAATTTTGTCCAAATGATACAAAGTCGTATTATTGATATACTCTTCTTTAAATTTATAAAAATCAGGACTCATCCTAAATTGTTGGTTTTCTATACGCCACATCTGTTCTTTTTTCATTGACCAAGAAATATCATGATAATAAGTAACTAAATCTATTGTAGTAGAACCAATCACCGCTGTTTTAAAATAATTGCTCTGGGTAATTACAAATCCTGTTTGATAACCACCAAACGAATGTCCTATTAATCCCACTCTATTTTTATCTATAGATTTATTTTCGAAAACTTTATCCAATGCAACTTCCAAAGATAACGTAGCTGCTTTTCCAGGGTTATTTTTCAAATAGACAATATCAGGTAGTAAAATAAAATACTCTTTCGACAATAAATTTAAAATATTAAATCCCGTATAGTTACTAAAAGAAGGTGGATCAAACAATTTTGCACTTTCTGAATTCTGTTCATAAACGGATACTATGAGTGGGTATTTTTTATCAGGATTATAGTTAATAGGATAAAGTAAAGCTCCTTTCAATCGTTCATTATTTATTGGAACATCATAATAAACTAATTCTTCGTCTTTTACATGAAGGTTTTTAAGCTCTTTATTGGTTTCATAAACCACCCGTAAATTGTTTTGAAGATTATAATTATAAATAATTGGCGAAAGATTGAACTTACTTAGCTTAAAATAGATTTGGTTATTTTGATAGAAAAAATAGTCAATATTTCCTTTTAATTTATCATGTAGTTTCAAACCTTTACCTTTCTTCCAAGTTGCCCAAGAAGAGCTATGGTTTTCATAAGACACTTTTAAATAAATATAATCTTTTGGGTTTATACTTCCTCCACTAGCCACCAAATTAAAGTCATTAAAAATTCTGTATCTTGTTTTAGTATCTCCACTATTTGTTATCTTTTCAGTGCTGTTATTTTCTGTATTAAATAACCAAATATCATATTGACTATAAATCATTAGAAACTTCTCATCATCAGACCAAATTGGTCCAAATCGACTATAAGGCAACTTTAGTGTTGCTCCATCCACCCATTCGCTAAAAAACTTATCTTGAATATTTTGGGTTAAATTTCTTTTAGTTTTTGTTTTAATATGGTATAACCACCAATCCTTCTGATCAAAATAGACGATATAATTCCCTTTAACTGAAAAATTAAAATTTCCTTCCTTCGTATAAATATGTTGAGCAATTAATGTTTGTGAATTATCATCGTGAGTTTTCAGGTATAAATCGCTAAAAGGAAATTCAAAAAACTCGGGTTCATATTGTAATTTATTATAAACAATAGAATTGTTCAATATAGGATTTGTTATATAGGAAGAGTATGCAGTATCAGTTAGTTCTTTAATTTGATTGTTTTCAATATTCCATTGGTAAAGAAAATTAAATTTTTCATTTTTTTCATACTCATTTTTTCTCGGAAAAATCCATTTATCTGCACCTTCCCATACTTCCATCATATTCTGATTTGAATGGCTATTATTTATCTTTTGATTAAAATATACAAATTTTCCATCAACAGGTTTTTGAAGATTTAAGGTTGACGTATCAAAACTATTATTCATTGCTTTCTCAATACTTTTTTTACTATAAATGTTATAGTTCGTGAATAAATCTTTTTCCGAAAAGAATAGAGATTCACCATTATCAGCCCATTCTTGCCAATTTAAATCGATCACTGGTTTAGAAAAAATGATATCTATATCATTATTCTTTAATTGGATAAGTTTTAAATAGTCACTCCCTTCTTCATTTGTCGTTAATGAAAAAATGTTTGATATTGGATTCCAATTATTTACATACCCATTAAATTTTGCTATAACACTATAATTATCTAAATTGATTAAAACAGCTGATTCCTTATAATTAATTGCAATAACAGTATTAGTACTATTGAGTAAATAAGATTGACAATTAGCATATTTATAATCTTTTAACTGTTTTAAATCTTTTATCGTAAGATCTTTTTTATTATTTAAATAAATAAATTGGGTTTCTGTAAATTCTGGTTTTCTGATTTCATTGAATTCAAAATCAATATTTTTTTGAGCATTCAATAACTTATATTTTCTTTCCATCCTATTATCAAGTTCGTCAAAAAATACCCAATCCCCTTTTGGACTAATTTTATTTAAAAAAATATCTTTTGTCCATAAAGAATCCGCAATATGTCTGGTATTATTTTTTTGAGCATTACAATAACTATGACTAAAAATCAATATTAGTAGTACTCTTATAAAAGTATTAATTATTTTCATTTTAATATCCTTGATTTTGAGGTAGTAAATTTTGATTCAATATTATTTCCGATTCTGGAATTGGAAAATATTGATGAAAATCTTGAAAAGAAGGTTTTAAAGGAAGCAAGGTCTGTGATAATAAACCAAAACGCTTTAAATCAAACCATCTGTTACCATGTTCACAAAATAACTCATGTTGACGCTCATTGAGAATCGCTTCAAATAGATTTTCATTTGTGTTACTAATTCCATTTAGACCTGCTTTATTTCTAATTGAATTGATATCAGAAATGGCTTCATTTTTCTTATTGGTATTAACATATGCTTCAGCTCTTATTAAAAATATTTCTGGTAATCTAAAAACAATCGAATATTCGCTACTTGAAGCAAGCGTATTGATTTGTTTGTATTTAGAAGAAAAGAACCAATTACCATTACTAGATGATTTTACCCAATAAATTTTTCTCAAATCCCCATTTTCAAAACTATTTAGAAAGTTCTTTGTTAAGGCAATATTATTAGGATTTTGCCCTGTAATCGTGAAGATTGGGGCTTCGTTTGTAGGACTTCCTTCTTTGGCAGTTTTTAATTGAAAAATAGTTGAAGTGCTATTTTTTAGAAATTCTGTATTTATATCATTCACCAATTGAAACCGATTAGAATGAATAATCAAATCCGAATAATTTATTGCCTTATTCCACTCCTTGTTATATAAATGAATTTTAGCTAATAAAGCATAAATTGTAAATTTGTTAATACGTGTATTGGTATTAATATTAGCATCTTGTAATAAGACTAATGCATTTTCCAAATCTTCAATTAAGTTAGCATATATTTCCGATTGACTATTTTTATAACACTTACTATTTACCAAGTAATCAGTAGACTTTATGTAAGGAATTTCATTATAGATCGTATAAAGTGAAAAATGCATAAACGCCCTAAAAAATAATGCCTCAGCCATTAATGTATTTTTTGAACTAAAGTGAGAATTTTCTAAACCTTGAATACTGGCATTCGCCATGTAAATTAATTTATACGAATTTGTCCATATGGTTTTTACTTCTGTATTATTTGTGTCTATATGATGCAAATAAATATCATTAAGACCCGAAGTAGGATTTCCATAATAATCAAGTTCATCTGCATATAATCCGAAGAGGATACTACTGCTTGATAGCTTACCATTGTAAATCGAATTATCCCTAAGTTCGGAATACAAATTGAGTATGGCTCCATTAGCTGTCGTTTCATTTTCAAAAACATATAAACTTGGCAATTGATTCGTTGGAAAATCAACTTCAACAAAATCATTACAGCTAAAAATTAAAAAGAATAAAAGGAGGATATTAAATTTAAGTATACTTGTTTTCATAATTAAAAGTTTATAGTTGTACCAATAGATAACCTTTTTAATGGAGGTAAATAGCCAGATGTTTGCTCTGGATCTCCACCTTTAAAAGGTGTAATTGTAAATAAATTCATCCCTTGTAAATAGACTTTAGCTTTAATCGATTGATCTTTTTTTGAAGGGATTTGATAAGAGATTGCAATATTTCTTAATCGAATAAAATCCGCTTTACTGAATACAGCATCACTTTGTTTAAACTGGCTACTTGCGCTTACAGCTGCTGCATTCGTACCAGAAGTTGGTTTTTGATGTGAAGCATTAGGATTATCCACACTCCAATAATCTAAACTAGCAATAGGCATATTATTAAAAGTTCCCATCGTAGATGTACCTGCCCATTCGTTATAGGCTATTTTTTTACTCCAATAGAACGTAAAATTAAAATTCCAGTTTTTATATTTCATATCGTTTGTAAGGCTACCATACCATTTTGGTGTTAAGTCGACTATAGCCTGTTTATCGTCGGTAGACGTTATTTTACCATCCTTATTAAAATCTTCAAACGTATATAAACCCGTCACACTATCTACACCTGTGTACTTATAAAATTTATAGATGGATAATGGATATCCTATCTGATATAAATTGCGATAACTAGAAGTTTCTAAATTTGGAAATTTTTTAAGGTAAGTTGTAGGAAAAGTCCATTGCATATTTACATTCCACGAAAAATGAGAAGAATTAATCACATTAGATGATAGCAGAAACTCAAAACCTTTGTTCACAACATCCGCATCTAAATTTGCTTGAATTGAATTAAACCCTGTTGTAGCAGGTAAACTATACCCTACCAATTGATTAGATGAAGTATTATAATAGAAAGAAGATTCGAGATGTAACTTTTTAAAAAGGTCTATTTCGAATGCGATTTCTCTTTTTATATTTTTTTCCCAAGAGAAATTCGGGTTATATAATCTCGAAGGATTAAGACTTACATTCCCTTCGTATAAACCATCACTGATGGAATACGTATCTAAATATTGGTAGTTACCAATTTGGTCGTTTCCAGTTACTCCGACACTTCCTCTTAATTTACCAAACGACAACCAATTCGAATTACTGAATGCGTTTTCTTTTGAGAATATCCATGCTGCTCCTACTGCACCAAAATTAGAAAATCTATTTTCTGGCGAAAATCGACTAGAACCATCTCGTCTCCCTGTTAAATTAATGAAGTATTTATTCTTAAAAGAATAATTGATTCTAAGATATGTCGCCATATAATTGTAAAAAGAATTGGCTTCATTTAAAATACGTAATGTCTTCGCTGCACTTAATCTTTTTAGTAAAGAATTATCTAAAAACCCAAATCCATATAAACTCAAATCTTCAGTTTCTGCTTTTGAGAATGTAAAACCATACGATAAGTCGATCTTATTTTCCTTAAAAGTCTTATTGAAGTTAAGTTGAGGTTCAATAATCCAACTATTTCTTTTCCCTAAATTTTGATAACTATTCGATGATTCTAAGCTTGACGCATTGGAAGCAGGATTAAGCCTAGTATGTGGGTTAATTTGAAACTCTGTGAGTTCAGTCTGATTAAAACCTAGGTTAATCTTAGCGGATAGTTCGTCTGTGATTTTATAATTTAAATTTGAACCAAGATTTAATAAATAGGTTTTGTTATTGTAAACACTTTCCAAAGCAGCAATCGGATTATTCCATGTATTATTTTCCCAATTTATTCTCCCATCATTCGTATAAATAGAAGGACTATTGGGGGCTAACGATCGCGATACTCGTGTTAAATCTGTTTGTGGCAGTTTATTACGATCAAATCCGAAAGAAGTATTCAAATTAAAATTAAAACGTTTATCAGTTGAAGTATGATTTAAATTTGAGTAAATCGACGTTTTATTGTAATAAAAATCACCAAAATAAACAGACGATTCCTTTACTAGATTAACACCAACCATAAAAGAAGTATATTCAGAACCTCCATTCACCATAAATCGAGCTGTTTGATTACTCCCTATATTTCCAATTAGCATACGTTGCCAATCCGTATATCTTGTCTGATCCCATGTCCCATTCACATCATAGGCATTAAATGGAAAAGTGGTGATTCCATCATTACTAAATGCTTGTTTTCTTAACTTAATATATTTTTCTGTATTTAAAAGATTGACGTATTTAGTTATATGATTAATACTGCTATTGAAATCTACATTAAAACTTGTTTTATTTTTAGTTCCTTTTTTAGTCGTTATCAAAATCACCCCATTTGCACCACGTGATCCATAAATAGCGGTAGCATCTGCATCTTTTAACACCTCTATACTTTCAATAGATTGTGGGTCTATAGTATTCAAAGGATTTACTTTACCACTTGGTATAACCGAACCACTAACAGTTGCACTACTTGAACTACCTATATCAAACGGAACTCCATCTATTATAAACAAAGGATCATTCCCCGCATTTATACTATTCTGCCCCCTTAACCGAATGGTATAACCACCGCCTGCTGTTCCTATAGTTGGGGTAATTTCTAAACCTGCTACTCTACCCTGCAACGCATCCAGCACATTATTCACCGGCTGATTTTCTATTTCCTTTGCGGTAACACGTGCAATTGACCCCGTACGTTCTTTGTCTTTTACGGAATAGTATCCTGCATTCACCACCACATCTTTCAGCTGAATACCTTCCTCCTCCTGTGTGAAACTTACATTTATCACGCTTCTATTCAACACTTCTTCTTCTCGAATAGGAAAATCCAATTGCTCAAAAATTAACCTTGCATCATCATGTTGTAAAGTCAACGAGTAGTTTCCATTATCATCGGTAAAGGTGGAATTATCGGTTCCCTCCTCTTTTACCATTACACCCACTAGCGGGACTTGAAGTTCTTTTACCGTTCCAGTCACGGTTTTTCCTGTTTGTGCCAACAAGGGTGTTGCACAAAACAATCCCAATAATACAGCAAATGACTGCCTACTGAGTTTGAAGTAAAATTTTTTCATAATTTTACATAAGTTTTTTAATTCAACATTAGTTTTAAAAGCCACTCCTTTTCCTGTACATCGCGCCAACTTTGTTTTAGGGAAAGGGGTTTTGTTTTTACGTTATAAGTTCTACGCTTAACGTTCTACGTCTTTATTCTTATTAATATTCAAATTCGTTATCTCTTTCAAGAACGAATTCTAAAACCGTCATTGCTGAAAAGTCGAGCGTCAATTCGGCGTAAGGAGCGTTAAAAATGATTTACTGTTCGCATTTCATATGCGAATGATTCAAAGCATTTAGCGAGTAGCCATTATTGACCGACTTGTAAGCACAGACTTGACTTTTTTGGTTCGTTTTTGTGTCAAGACTTCCCCGAAGGGTATATGAATTCATTTGAAAACAATAATATCTCATGAATAAAAATGAACATATAATTATTAATCAACTTGTAACAATTTTTACCTAAGCTCCACTGGAGCTTCTCCTTTTAATTTCAAATTCTTAATCTCAAATGTTTTTTTATCAAGATTCCCCGTAGGGCATATGAATTCAAATGAAAACAATAATAACCCATGAATAAAAAAATGAATAATCTTAATCATACTTTCAACTTTTTGACACTCGCCTCCAAATCATATGACATTTTTATGATCCTTTTTCAATACTCAAATCCACTTTTTAACAACGAATTTTGTCATTTTGGGCTAGTCTCAGAATCGCATCCTTTATAAATCCCCCGATATAGACAAGTTTTAAAAATTACATTAATAAATGAAAAAAATTAACACTAATCATTTTATGAAGATCATTTATACTCTTTGTGTTGTCTTCGGGGGATAGAGTGTGAATCTGTTTACTCTTTCATAATTTTACATTAGTTTTTTAATTCAACATTAGTTTTAAAATCAACTACTTTCCGTGTACATCGCGCCAACTTTGTTTTTGGGAAAGAGGTTTATTTTTACGTTGTAAGCTTAACGCTCTACGTGTTTTTTCTTTCTCGTTGTAACATTGAGTGATTTTCGTTTCATAGAAAAAGAAAATAGTATCGAAATGTCTTTTCTGTCATTCTGGGCTTGTCTCAGAACCACATTCAATATGTCATTTCGAGGTATTGAGAAATCTATTACTATCACTTTTCAATTCTATTAGAATCGAATAACCATCTTTGCATTTCTATTTTAAGAAATACATATTTATAGAGAGTGTATTTCACTTGATTTGTAGAGGAATAAAACCAAGTGTATTGTATGAAGTTCAGTGCTATTTGTAATGGAAGAAACGACCAAAAACAAAAAGGCATGGAACTTACAAATCCGAATAGAGGTACTGCCATACCAGGAACGAATAAGTAAGCCCACGCCCTAAGACGTGAGCAAAGATACTTATTTTCCCGTTCCTATTGAAAATTGGCAGTTTTCTATTCAGGAAAAAATAAGACTAAGCTTATATATTTATTTTAATAAAATTCTCTGTATTAATTTTATACATTCAAAAGTACAAATTAAAATCGAATAGTACAATATATTGTACCATTATTTTATTCAAATAGTTACAATTTTATTTTTAACTAAGAATAAAATGACAGAAAAAGAGAAATTAGGTATTTATTTAACCTCTTTGAGAAAGGATATAAAAAGTTCAGATTATATTGATAGAAGTATATCACAACAAGAATTAGCTGATAAAACTAAAGGACTTTCCAAAAATACTTTATTATCAATTGAAAATGGAAGTGCTAATCCAACTCTAGATTCACTAATTATTTTAGCTAATGCTTTAAATCAAGATCAATTAAATATTTTTAATATATCAATAGATGTTAAGAAATATATTAAAGAGAATAATCTTGATTTTTAGTTTAAAAAAATATAAGATATTAAGTAATTAAAAACGTTTTGTTTAAAATCAATATACTAAATTAGTTGTGTTAACTTGTAGGCATGGTTAAAGTTAGTAATAGTACTCTGGAGTTAGTTTTAGGTTTGTATAACTCCAGAGTATTTTATTTTACATAAATACATCAGATTAATATAAAGAAAGGGTTCTATAAAGAACCCTTTCTTTATATTACACAATAATGGTTATAAATTAGATTATTTTATATATTTGTTATTTATACGAAGTACAGATGTAGATGTTTTTTAAAAAATAAATGCAATAGTAGTTTCGTGAATAAACAATGTTAGCTGTCATTCTAAAACCACACACTATAACAAATTTCAAAATATGAGTTATTTTTCAGAAGAAAGTATTGAAGAAGATGAAAGAAGAAATGAAGCCTTTCAATTACTTTGTGGAATTCGAGAAGCTGTTAGTATCGCTAAAAGAACAAAACAATCAATTCCATATAGAAAAGCTCTTGAATTAGCGTATGACTTATCACCTGAATTACATAAAGAACTGTCAGATTTATTAACCAAAGCAAATGAAAGTGATTTAGTTAAATATTATAAGCAAAAAGCGGAGTTAATTTCAACTGAAGAAGGAATTATAGTATTTCCAGAAGATATTATAACTAAAGACTTAGATGCAGAAAAGAAACTTTTGATAATTGGAGAAAACACTAACTTAATTCAACGAAAAATTTTTGAACTCGAAGCTGCTTTAGAATATTTTCAGCCTGAAGATATTTCTGAAAATTTTATATTAAATCATGATTTTTCTTTAACATCTAAACATCCATTTTTTGAAAAAACACTTTATAATAACGCGAAAGTTAAAGATTATGAGCTTAGTGATAAACGTATTTTACGTTTGAGATTATTGCATCCAGATAAGGCTGAAAGAGTTATTGGTTCAGACTTAGTATATGAGCAATTTAATCTACGAACCAATAAAGTAAGATTTATTCATTTACAATATAAAACATGGAATAATAAAGTCTTATATTTTTCAAATGGAAATATTTTAGACCAAATAGATAAACTAGATAAACATATATGTAAATCTGGTTATTGCAATAATGAAAACGGAAATAAACATTCAAGTAATTATCGTTTACCATATTGCGCAGCATTTTTACGACCAACTAATTTTTTAACGAAACCAGACGCAAACTTGGTTTCTTCAGGAATACATTTGCCAATTTGTATGGTAAATAAAATTAAAGAATCTGATAATAAAATTTCAAATAAAAATGTAATAGGTAAAAACATTGGTCATCGTGTATTTGAAGAATTATTTATAGAAAATCTAATTGGCTCTAATTGGATACCTATTGATCAATTAGAAAAATTCTACATTGAAAAAGGAATAACTAGTCAAACTGCAAGAATTAGAGTTCATGCTCAAGAAGTAATCGAAGATAATCGTAGTGAAGCTGAAAAAGTAAAGAACGACAACTAATAACTAAGCTTTCGTCTTGCCACCTATTGGATTGATAGTAGATATAAAAAGCTCCAAAAAGGAGCCTTTTATATATTGTTTTTTATTAACCTAAGTCATTAATAACCTCTCTGAAACTACCTAAAGCAGATTCTATATTATCTACAATTTCTTGTGCTAAAATATCTGGTTCAGGTAGATTGTCTAAATCCGTTAGAGATTGATCTTTTATCCAGAAAATATCCAATGATGTTTTGTCTCTTGCGATGATTTCATCATAGGTATATTTTCTCCAACGACCATCAGGATTTTCCTCCGACCAAGTTTCCGCACGGTTGTAAACATTCTCTGAATTGTAACATTTCACGAAGTCTTGTAAATCAGCTTCGCTTAATGGCTTTTTCTTTAAGGTATGGTGTACATTCGTGCGGTAATCGTAAATCCACACTTCTTTCGTTTGTGTTTCTTTCGAAGCAGCTTTATTCGTGAAGAATAGTACATTAGCCTTTACTCCATTGGCATAGAAAATACCAGTAGGTAAACGTAAAATCGTATGTAACTCTGTAGTTTCTAATAATCGCTTACGAATTTCTTCTCCTGCACCACCTTCAAACAATACATTATCGGGTAAAACGACTGCTGCTTCCCCATTAATCTTTAATAGGGTTTTGATGTGCTGCAAAAAGTTTAACTGCTTGTTTGATGTTGTCTCCCAAAAGTCTTGACGGTTGTAACTCATATCGTCACGCTCTACTTCGCCTTCTTCATTGGTTACCGTATACGAACTTTTCTTCCCAAAAGGTGGGTTTGCTAAGACATAATCATAAGCATTAGCATCAGATGATATTAAGGCATCCGACGACTTAATTAATGGTTCTCCATCAATTTCACCAATACCGTGTAAATACAAATTCATTAAACACATACGACGCGTACTTGCTACGATTTCGTTTCCGTGGAATGTTGCATCTTTTAAGAATTTCTTCTCATCCCGGTCTAGAGATTGCTTGCTTAGGTAATCATAAGCCGCTAAAAAGAAACCACCCGAACCACAAGCAGGATCGATGATGGTTTTCATAGGCTTCGGTTGTACACATTGCACCATAATATTAATTAGTGGACGCGGTGTAAAATATTGCCCAGCTCCTGATTTGGTGTCTTCTGCGTTTTTCTCTAATAAACCTTCGTAGATTTTCCCTTTGATATCCGACCCCATTGATGTCCAATCTTCTTGATCAATTAGGTTGAGGATACGCAATAATTTAGCAGGATCTTGAATCTTATTCTGGCTCTTGGCATAGATTTGGCCTAACATTCCTTTTTCTGAAGAAAGCGTACGTAATAACTGCGTGTAGAAACTTTCTAATTCGGCACCATTTTTAGCACGTAAACTTTCCCAATCGCATAAATCACCGTTGGGGATTTCATTTCCATCTATGTCTTTGATTCGCGGTAATTGAATGTTTTTGCTATACGGTGGTTTGTTTAATTCATCCACCATTTTAAGGAACAATAAATAGGTAATTTGTTCCAAGTAATCTCCGTAACCTACGCCATCATCACGCATGACATTGGCAAGGTTCCATATTTTTGATATAATTGCTGACTCAGTCATCTTTAACTTTTATATTCTGGAATTAAATTTTCATTTTTTAAATTGAATATTAAATCCTTTATTAATTTATTTAATTGCTCTAAGTTTTCTTTTAATGATTTATTTGTATCATAACTATAGCAATTTGATTTTCTATATTTTATAAAATCATTTTCTTTCCATTCATTGTAAGAATTTGCAATTGCAAACTTTCTTAAATTTATCGTATCTCCCTTTTTATAAAAAATATCAATTGACCATATTCCTTGTTTTTCATAGACTAAATCAATACAAACTCTATCTGTATCTTCTAATTTTGTAATGATCTCATTATTCTCTACCACAAGATCTGTAAATGCAATTGAGTCTCCAAAATTATTAAAACTAATGCTCTCGGTCTTTGAAATTTCTATAAAAATTTTAGTTACTAAATAAACATCCCATTGTGAAGGATTTATGTTATTTAATAATTTAATATCATAAAAACTATCTGACCAAATGAATTGATTTGATTGTGTATGTTCTAAAACCGATTTGAATTTTATGAAATAATATCTCCAATCTCGCTCGTCATTGAATAAAGCTAATCTATCTTTATACGCATCCTTCAAAGATGTGTATCGCTTAGTTTCCCAA